>DAOMFV010000148.1:0-12168 GCA_035430005.1 Gemmatales bacterium | reverse complement strand
CGCGCTAGCGAGGGTGGACCTTGCGATTGCACGCGCCCCCTCGCTAGCGCGTCGGACTGTCATACCCATGTTCTATCAATTCCGCTACGTCACTTCCTGCACCATCACCGTCGTATGCCCTTCATCCGACCAGGAAGCGCCGAGGAGATAGACGACCCGTTCGCCGGTGTTGATCAACCCTTCCTTGCGGGCCCACTCGGTCACCTTCTTCACTCGCTCCACCGTATCGACCGGCTCCGGATAGTAGATCGGCACGACGCCCCAGTACAGCGACATCCGCCGCACCTGGGCCAGATCATTCGAGAGGCCAAGCGTCGGAATTCGGTAACGCTGTTTCGAGAGAGCGATAGCTGCCCGGCCCGTTCTCGTGGTGACGATGACTAGTGAAGCCTTCGACTGTTCCGCCAACACCCCCGTCGCCCGTACCGTGGCCTGTACCACTTCGGACAAGGTGCCTTCGAAGTGCGGGATCACTTCCAGACTTGACGAACTGCCTGGCAGTGATCGTTCGGTCTCCCTGGCAATGCGGTTCATCATCGTCACTGCTTCGACCGGGTACTGCCCTGATGCCGACTCAGCCGAGAGCATAACTGCGTCGGTGCCATCGAGAATGGCGTTGGCCACATCGGTAACCTCGGCACGGGTGGGCCGGTTGCTTGTCTTCATCGATTCAAGCATCTGCGTGGCGGTGATGACAGGAACACCCAGAGCCTTGCAGCGGGCGATGATCCGCTTCTGCATCATCGGCACCCTGGCCAGATCGATCTCCACGCCCAGGTCGCCACGGGCTACCATCACCACATCGGTCAGGCGAATGATGTCGTCCAGACAGTCGAGCGCCTCCGCCTTCTCGATCTTGGCGACGACGTGAGCGGTGCAGTTGCGGGCCTTCAGTTCCTCACGGAGACGCACAATATCTTCGGGCCGGCGGACGAAGCTCATGCCGATGAAATCGACTTCGTTGGCAGCCGACCAGTCGAGGTCTTTCAGATCCTTCTCGGTGAGGCCGCTCAGTTGCAGCCTGGCGTTCGGCGAAGCGATGCCCTGTTTGCTGTAAACAATGCCGGGGAGCGTGACCCGTGTCTCGACGATGTGCTGGGTCTTGCTGACCACCTCCAGCCCAACGCTGCCATCCGCGAGCAGAATGGTGTTCCCTTCATCGAGATCGTTGACCAGCCCGGCGTAGGAACAGCAAAACTCGCCTGGCTTGATGCTTGGTTGTTTGACGAAGAAGACATGCTCGCCAAGGTTGCACTGGAAGCTACCACCCGGCAATTCACCCAGTCGAAGCTTGGGGCCGCTTAGATCTTGCAGGATGGGGATGGGCCGTCGCTCCGCTGCTGAGACATCACGTCGCACTCGATCGAGGACGCTGGTATGCCAGTCCCACTGGCCATGCGCGAAGTTGAGCCGAAAGACATCCGCCCCGGCCTGAGCGAGGCTCGTCAGCATCGGCGTACTCTCCGACGCCGGCCCTATGGTGGCGACGATCTTGGTTTTGACACTGCCGGCCAGCGATTCGATGCTGGAAGACATTCAGCGTTCCTTCGTACCTGATGAAGTTACCCACTATGCTATGACTCTGGCGAGCGGCAGGGCTCACGCCGCCCCGCTCGCAACACACTCTGAACTGTTTTCGGTTGCATTCGCCCTCACTCTCCCTTACCCTCAATCTCATGGCCATCGTCACCTCCTCACTGCTGAATCCCGAGTTCATGAGCAAGCTCGAGCAACTCGAGCTCATTGCCCGCCGTCTGCTCATGGGCCGGTTCAAGGGGGACAGGCTCAGCAAGCGCAAGGGCACCAGCGTCGAGTTTGCCGACCATCGCCATTATGTCGTGGGCGACGACTTTCGCTTTCTCGACTGGAACCTCTATGCTCGCCTCGACAAGCTGTTCATTCGCCTGTTCCAGGAAGAGGAAGACCTGCAACTGAATATCCTCGTTGATGTCAGCAAGTCGATGGACTTTGGCAACCCGACCAAGCTCCACTACGCCAAGCAGGTGGCAGCGGCTCTCGCCTACATCGGCCTCGTCAACATGGACCGTGTCATCCTCGGCGGCCTCGGCGAAACCTATATCTCCGGTCCGCGCACCCTGCGGGGCAGAAAGACCATGCCCCGGGTGCTCGAGTTCCTTGATGGTCTCGACCCCAGCCCCAATGGCAACCTGGCTGCTGCGGTGAAGTCGTTCTGCATCCAATCGGGCAGCAGGGGCATCGTCGTGCTCCTCTCCGACTTTCTTGATAAGTCAGGCTTCGAAGAGCCGCTTAAGATGTTGATCGCCCGGCGGATGGAATGTTACACTATCCAGGTGCTCGCTCCCGAAGAGATCGATCCGAGTATCCAGGGCGACCTGAAGCTCGTCGATGTGGAAGATGACGACCTGGCGGAGATCAGCGTCACCCCGGCTCTCATCAGCCGTTACCGCAAGAACCTCGCCGCCTACCAGGCCGCCATCAGCGGTTACTGTAGGCAGCGCGGGATACAGTTCATGAGTACCAGCACCAGTGAACCGTTCGATAAGCTGGTGTTGAGCCAACTAAGGAAGCGAGGGCTGGTGAAGTAGGGTGTCGGGAGTTGGATAACGATATACCCGCAGCGTGTCAGAAAGCTATAAAACGAGTGCATGAGCACAAGAAAGATCAATGCTGATAAGCCACACCTTTGGAAGGCAGACATTGCTGCTTCTGTTGATCAATTCAACCAATGGTTTATGCGATTCGCACCAGAAGCTTTCCGTTCGACTAGAGTTGAAGTAACGGAGAAAGTCAAAGCAGCGCTAATTGCTACCAATGACTTGGGTTCTCTGGTTCCAAGTACATTGCGAGCTAACCCTTCTGCGATTTCCACTTTGCGTATGTGTACCGCTCCACCACTTGCTGTGGATAGACTCATCGGTCTATCTGGCGCAAGCAAGTCTTTGATGGGCAGCATGGAAGACGGCAAGCTTGCCAAACGTATGAAATCCGAACTCCTCGACGAGAATCTAAGCAGGGTTTGTACAGTTTTAAGCAAGCTTCTCGATCACGACATATTTCCCTGGTTGGATGCCAAAAAGACACCCACTGAACTCGAACGAGATCGTGCATCGACCGTTGTGGCTGACCGTCTCTGTAGTGCAGTGGCAAATCCTATCGTTCGCAATGCACAAGAGCAGCGTCAACTAGCTCTAATAGCGAAATGGCTCGAGAAGCGAGGCTATCGAAAACAACCTCATCTTCGCGACCTCCCCTTGAACAAAATGACAGAAGGAACATACGCATTCCGTATGAATCTGCTAGTCGGGAAAACTGCTCAAATCAATATCCCGATTGATGTAGTCATCCAACCTAAGAAACCGAAGAAGAATCGGCTGCCTGTCCTGATTGAGGCCAAATCGGCGGGAGATTTCACGAACACGAATAAACGCCGCAAAGAAGAGGTGACCAAGGTTCATCAACTTCAAGCCAAGTATGGAACTGACATAAATTTTATCCTTTTCCTTTGTGGTTACTTTGGCAGCGACTACTTGGGCTAGGAAGCTGCCGAAGGCATTGACTGGGTGTGGGAACATCGAATCGATGATCTTGAACAACTGGGATTGTAATCACATGCCGGCTCACGATTTCAGCTTGATTGAATCAAAACGCCAAACGATACAGTTGGCAATTGACGCGGCCAATAGCGCAACAGAGCGAAATCGCCTGGGTCAATTCGCAACTCCCAATAAGTTAGCGCTGGAAATCGCTGCATTCGTCAAGTTGTTGCTGGGAGAGCAAGAGAACGATGTTCATTTCGCAGATCCTTCGATTGGCACGGGTAGTTTCTATTCAGCCGTGCTTAATGCATTTGGCCCGAATCAAATTAACACAGCCATAGGTATTGAACTTGACCCTGCTTTCGCTGATGCTGCTCGCAGCCTTTGGACTGAATCCGGGCTTAAAATGATTGAGGGGGACTTTACTCAAATCGTCGCCAATGGATCATGCCCGAAGGCTCCTAATCTGATACTTGCGAACCCGCCATACGTCCGCCATCACCACATAGACAAAGACGAGAAGAAACGGCTACAACGACTTGCTCTTGAGATGGCAGGCGTAGAAGTAAACGGCCTTGCGGGTCTATATGTCTATTTTCTGTTGTTAGCCACAGGATGGATGGCAGAGGATGGTTATGCGGCTTGGCTGGTTCCTTCAGAATTCATGGACGTTAACTACGGCATGTCGCTCAAACGATTTCTTACAGATCGTGTTACGCTCATCCGCGCGCACCGCTTCGATCCTGGTGAAGTCCAATTCGATGACGCTCTAGTGTCATCAGTTGTCCTGATCTTCAAGAAGTCAGCGCCACCCGTTGGCCACAAGCTTGAGTTCTCGTTCGGTGGTACTCTTGTTGCCCCTCTTGCCTGCGAACGGATTGCGCTAGATCAATTGCGTGAGTCTAGAAAATGGACTGCGTATCCAAGCCATGCCAGGAATGACCGAATAACATCCAATAATAACAACGGACCCATGCTCTCCGACCTATTTCGTATTCAGCGCGGCATTGCTACCGGTGACAACAAATTCTTCATCCTGGAACGAGACGAGGCGACGAGACGAGAATTTCCCACAGAGTTTCTTCGTCCTATTCTGCCAAGCCCGCGTTTTCTTCATGACACTATTATTGACGCGGATGATGCAGGCTACCCACTCATTGATCGAAAGCTTTGTGTGATCGATTGCGATCTGCCCGAGCAATTGCTTGAGAGCCGACATCCTTCACTTTGGACCTATCTTCAAACGGCAGGTTCGTTGGGAATCAGAGACGGCTACCTCGTCAGCAAACGATCTCCGTGGTACAAACAGGAAAAACGGGAGCCTTCCCCATTCTTATGCAATTACATGGGGCGTGGATCCAATGACAAGCAGCCCTTTCGCTTCATTTGGAATCGTTCCAAGGCTATTGGAACCAATCTTTACCTAATGCTATACCCAGTGAAGCGTTTGAAGCAAATGCTTCAAACGAATCCCGAACGAGCTGAAGGTGTATTCAAATTGCTTAATGAAGTGACCGGTTACGAACTTCGTGGCGAAGGACGTGTATATGGTGGTGGATTAAACAAAATAGAGCCGAGTGAATTAGGTCGCATCTCCGCCTCACCATTTCTAGACCGCTGGCCGGAACTACAGAAGCAATCGATGAAGCAAGGGACTCTCTTTACTTAAATCATCGGCCCAAACAACTTCGCTTGAGTGCTTTCATTCTCCTTTCCGTTCAAGTACCATAGTTACATGTCCAAACCCCTCCCCAAAGAGAAACTCGACACCGGCAACACGCTTGCCTGGGTGGGCTTCCTCGCTGGGTTATTTCTGCTTATCCTCTCTGGCGTGGCTCTTGCCCTGGCTCTGACCAGCATGAAAGAGTGGCTCGAAACGACGTGGGGCATCACGTTCCCCACGCCGCTGCCGGTTCCGTTCTGGTGGGGGATGCTCGGATTGGGTGTTGGCCTCCTGTTGCTCTACTTCCTCAAGCTCCGCCGCCAACGAATGACCGTCTCCAGCACGTTCCTTTGGAAGAAGAGCATCGAAGACCTGCACGTCAACAGCTTGTTTCAATGGCTGAAGAAGAACTTCCTCCTGCTGCTGCAACTCCTTGGTCTGGCCGGGATTGCCTACTCGCTGGCTGCCCCGACCACCTTCAGCGAGGCCCGGGGCAGGCACTTCATCTTCCTCGTCGATAACTCAGCCAGCATGGCTGCGACCGATGTCGTCCCCAATCGTCTGGAGCAGGCCAAGACCAAGGTCAAGGAACGGATCGAAGCGATGGATTCGAGCGACCAGGCGATGGTTATCCTCTTCAATGAAGATGCTCAGATATTGCAGTCGTACACCAACCGCAAACCTGATCTGAAGGCAGCAGTCGATCGCATCCCCCAAACCCAGCGCATCACCCGCTTGACCGCTGCCCTCGAACTAGCTGAGGGCCAAGCTAACCCCCGCCGTTCCGCCGAGGAAGGCGTCGTCGAACTCATTCAAGAATCGAACGAAGCGAAAATGGCCCGCACCCTCGGCACCCCCGTAGGGATCCAGACCGATGTGATCATCTTCAGCGATGGCCGCTTCCCCGATGTTACCAACTTCGCGATCGGTAATCTTCGCCCCTCGCTGGTCGCCATCGGTGGCGAAGCGAACAACGTCGGCATCACCTGGGCCAACCTCAAGCGGGATGAAAACCGGCCTGACTTGTTTGAGGTCACGGTGCGGGTGCAGAACTTCGGTAAGGAAGCGATCAAGCAGGGACTGTCGCTTCAGATCGAAACTTTTGCTTATGGTGATAGGCAAGACGTGCAGATCAAGAAACTGACGATGGGCGCGCGCACTCGGCAGGAACGGGACGCCACCACTACCGAAGGGGTCAAATACAAGCAAATGATCGACCTGCCCGGCGGCACGGAACCGGAACCGCTGATCACCTTCACGGTGAAAGACCCAGGGCAAGGATTCCTCAAAATCGTGCTGCTCGATACCGACAAGAACACTACCTGGAGCGATGCATTGGCCAGTGATAACGTCGCCTGGCTGGCTAGCACCCCGGTTAGAAAGGCCCGCATCCTTCGCTGTGGCCCCGGCAACGAAATACTCGATGCCTACTTCACCGCAGCTGGTTCCAAGGAACGGGCCATCATCACCACCATCGATGGCACTGATCTCACTGAGAAGAACGAAGTCTACAAGCAGGCGGTACAGACCGAGGCGTTCGACCTGGTAATCTTCGACCGGGTCGCACCCGTCACCGCTGAGCTGATGCCTCAGGCGAACACCTTCTTCATCGGCAACTGCCCGCCGTTCACGGGCGGCACTTGGAACGATTTGCCGACGCTGAAGAAGCTGTTCGTGAAGGACTACCGCATCGCTCATCCGCTGTTCAATGGCATCGAGACACTGCAAGGTATGACCGTCGATGAAGCGAGAGCGATGCCGTTGGAAGCGAGGCCCAAGCGGGCATCGGCCCTGATCGAATCACAGCGCGAGCCGCTGCTATGGAGCTTCGGGCGCGAGCGCTACACCGATCTGGTCATGATGTTCCCTCTGGTGCTTGGTCAACAGGGCAACGTCTGGAATACGAACTGGCCCCGTCAACCGGCCGGGACGTTGCCGTTGTTCTTGGATAATGTCGTCCTGCAACTGGGGCGGTATCAGGAGATCGAAAGCCCGATCAAGCCGGGCGTCAACAAGATGCTCAGCACCGGCAGCGCCACCAAGGAAGTGACGGTCCGCCGCGTGGAACCGAACGAATCGCAGCCGAGCAAGCTCACCCGTCGTCAGGGACAGGACCTGGTCTTCGGCGACACTGATCAAGTAGGCCTCTACGAAGCCAACATGGGTGAACGCCAGCCTTTCCGGTTCAGCGTGAATCTGTTCGATCAGGAAGAGAGCAACATCGCGATCCGCGATTCGGTGCGGATCGGTTACGACACGGTGAACTCGGAACGTGCCCCGGTGAAGACCCGGCGAGAACTCTGGCAGTGGTTTGCCGCCTTGGCCCTGGGGGCGCTGCTCTTGGAATGGATTCTCTACGTGCAGCGGATTCGGGTGTGATGCTTACCCGCTACTTCCCCAAAGAGACGCACACAATCTCCTTATCATTCCTGGCAAAGCAGCACTTATCCGCGAAGGCCGGGTGACTCCAGACGACAGGCCGGTTGAACGCTTCGTTCGTCGGCTCCAGAATCTTGGCCCGGCTCAGTTCCTCATAGCCGGCAGGAGATAACTTGGCGATAATTAGGTCGCCGGTCTCGCTGAAGAGGAAGAACTTGTCGCCGTTCTTCACGAGGAACGCTGTCCCAGAGTTCTGCGGTCGGCCATCCTTCTTGCCGGTGACGGGCAGCAGGGAATCCCAGATGCGTTTACCCGTCTTCATCTCGACGCAGCGCAACTGCCCCGGCTGATCGACTCCATAGATGTAGCCATTCTCAATGATCGGCGTGCTGTTGACGGGGCAGACCGAACTTTTGTTGTCCCCCTTCCACGAAACCTTGGCGGCGGGGGTCTCCGTATCCAGTTCAAAGCAGGCGGAGACAAACCCAATAGCCCCGGCAAAGAGTTGATTCCCTTCCAGACGAGGGCTCATGATCGACATCGCATAGTTGGGGGGCAACTTCTGCGACCAGAACTCCTTGCCCGTTTCGGGATCGACGCTGGTGACGTTCTCCGCGTTCCAGTGAATGAGCTGACGAGTCTTGCCCACGGTATAGATAGCGGGCGGACAGTACCCCTGCTCCTTGGCGGTGACAGCCTTCCACAGTTCCTTGCCTGTCTTCTTATCGAAGGCGACGAGGGTGCTGCCTTCGCCGCCGACACCACAGATGACCTTGTTGCCATCAACCAGCGGATGACTGCAGAAGCCCCAGATCGGAGCTTCGGTCTTGTACTCTTTCTGCAGTTCCTTGGTCCAAATGCGGGAACCGGTGTTAGCATCCAGGCATGTTAAATTACCTTCGGCGCCAAGTGCATAGACCATGCCGTCAATCACCGTCGGTGTGCAGCGTGGCCCACTGGCATAGGAGAGTGCGTAAGGGCAAGGGTACTTGTACTCCCATACCTTTTCGCCCGTCTTGGCGTCCAGGCACTGCAGCCGTTCTTCGCCATTGAACTTGGCTCGCACGCCGGGGTTGTTAGCGAGCTTGCCTTCCTCTCGCACATAATCAAAGACATAGACCTTGCCGTTGGCCACCGCCGGGCCGGCATAGCCACCGGCGAGCGGTTTGCGCCAAAGGATCTTGGCACCATCAGCGGGAAAGGCATTGATGGTACCCGTTTCATTCCAGCGGCCATCACGGTGGGTGCCCATCCACTGGGGCCAGTCTTCGGCCATGACAGAAGCGGTGACGACGAAAAGCAGAGACAATATCAGCAGACGAAGCATGAGATGCCCTCGTTGATGGAGTGAGAGGTGTGAGGTGATTATAGGCGGTAGGGAGGCAAGAGCGATGAGGAGGCACTCCTCTAGTTCATCCAATAGCCGAACGAGGAGACGCCCCCTCCATACAACGAAATCAGAAGTGCCTATCTTTCCTTTTATCCCACGCAGCCTCAAAAGGTCAAACCACGAGACAACCATGCGGTTAGGGAAAGTCATCTGGTGTACGGTCATCCTGCTTGTCCTGGTCATTTTTTCGTCCATTGCTTATTTCGCTTTTTATTACTTCACAAGTGGTGGCAGCGGTTCGCCGGAAGAAGCGACTCGATTGCGGGCCATTGTCGAGAACATCATCAGTCCCGAGGCAGGCGAAGGAATTCATTTCGAGTATGCAGCCAAGCGGTTCAAGAACGGCGAATGGGTGTTAGGAATTGGTCGTGATAGCCATGCCTGGATGTCCTCGTATCGAGGTGGTGGGACAATCGTAGTCAAGGATAGCCGCGGCCAGGTTCGCTGCTTCTTCGGCCATGTTTGCGGACCCGGCGGCCACGATGTATATATGCTCAAGGCGAGTTCACTCGACGATTTCTATAAACGATTAGGAGAATACAAAACCTTTACTGAGTATCAGTGGCCTTCTAAGTGAGACCGGGGACAAGTAAATGCGCTACCCCTCCCCAAACAACCCCGGCTGATCCTCCACCTTCTTCCGCTTCCGCTTCGCCGTCTCCATCGCCTGGGCCGGCACCGACATGGGTTTGTTCTCCAACTCGTCCAGTACCTGCTTCGCTCGCTCCAACACCTTGCTGGGCACCCCAGCTAACTGAGCGACGTGGATGCCGAAACTACGCTCTGCTGCTCCGGGGGCGATGCGGTGGATGAACGTGATCTTGCCCAACTCTTCATGCACCGCTGCGTTCCAGTTACGCACGCCGGGCAGCAGCTCAGCCAGCTTGGTCAGTTCGTGGTAGTGGGTTGCGAACAGCGTTCTGCAACCGATCTCGTTGTGGAGATGCTCGGTGATCGCCCACGCCAGCGACAGCCCATCGTAGGTGCTGGTACCACGGCCAATCTCATCCAAAATGACCAGGCTCTTCTCGCTGGTATTGTTGAGGATGTTGGCCGTCTCCGCCATCTCGACCATGAACGTACTTTGGCCACGGGTGAGATCATCGCCTGCACCGACTCTTGCAAACAACCGATCAGCAACACCGAGCCGGGCCGAGTGAGCCGGAACGAAGCTGCCCATTTGGGCAAGGATTTGCAGCAGTGCTACCTGGCGAATATAGGTACTCTTCCCCGCCATGTTTGGCCCGGTGATGAGCCAGAGCTTGCCACCCCGCTCCGAGAGTTTGGTATCATTGGGCACAAACGTGCCGACGGGAAGCGCCTTCTCCAGCACCGGATGCCTGCCCTGCACGATCTCGCATACCGGTTCGCTGATCACCTCAGGCTGTACCCACTCGGTGCCATCAGCTAACTCAGCAAGGGACAGTAACACATCGAGGGTGGCAATCGCTTCCGAGGTCGCCAATAGCTTGGGGGCCTGCTCCGACGTCAGGTTTCGCAGTTGCACGAACAGATCGTACTCCAGCGTCTGGCTCTCATCCTCCGCCTTCAGCACCGCTTCTTCATGCGTCTTCAGTTCGGGGGTGATGTAGCGTTCGCAGTTCTTGAGCGTCTGCTTGCGCTGGTAGTCAGCAGGAATCTTGTCAGCATGGGTGTTGGTGATTTCGAGATAGTAGCCAAACACCGAATTGAACCCGACCTTGAGACTGTTGATGCCGGTCCGTTCGATCTCCTGGGCCTGGTATCTGGCGATCCATTCCTTGCCGCCTCTGGTTAGGTCGCGCAGTTCATCGAGCCGGGTATGGAAGCCAGCACGGATGAAACCGCCATCTTTTGGTGAGAGGGGTGGAGCTTCGGCGAGGGCTGTCTGCAACTGCTGTCGTAGCGTTGGGCAGGGATCGATCCGTTCCATCAGAATGGAGAGCAGCGATGTCTTAAACTTGGCCATCGCTTCCAGCAGTGTCGGGATCGCCGCCAGCGTGTAACCAATAGCTGTAAGATCGCGTGGCGTGCATCGACCGGTGCTGGCCTTCGTCGTCAGTCGGGGCAGATCGGGGAACTGTTTCAGATGATCGCGCAGGCTTCGTCGCAGAGCATGTTGCTGTCTCAGTTCCGCCACCGCATCGAGCCGGGTCTGGATCAGCTCCACCTGGGCCAGCGGAGCGAGCAGCCAATCGTGCAGCAGCCTGGCTCCCATCGAAGTGTTCGTTCGGTCGATAGCATCCAATAGCGATCCTTCCCGCCGTCCTTCCCGCAGAGTCCGCACCAGTTCCAGACTCCGCCGGGTGACATGATCCATCAGCAGGGTCGAACCCGCTTGAAACGCTTCGAGCTTGGTGATGTGCCCCACGCTGCTCTTGAGCATGTCCTGAGCATAGAGCAGTAGCGCCCCCGCAGCTTGCAGACAGACTTGCTCATCTTCGAAGCCAAAGCCTTCGAGGGTGCTGATCTGGAAATGTTGATGCAGCGCCTTGAGAGCGGTGTGTGTGTCGAACTGCCAGTGCGGGCGAAAGGTGAGTGTGAACCCTGAATCAGGCTGCCTGAGGGGATTGAGTACCTCCGCTGACTGATCGCCCGGCCAAATGCACTCAGCCACTTCGATGCGGGTGAGTTCCTCGATCAGTTCCTCCGGTTCAACGTCCCGTGCCCGGAAGATGCCACTGGAAAGCTCGATCCAGGCTAGGCCCATCTTGTCTTTGCCGGGCATGATCGCAGCCAGGTGGTTGGCCCGCTTGGGGTCGAGCAACGTTTCCTCGGTCAACGTCCCTGGCGTGATGACCCGGGTCACTTCCCGCTTGACGATGCCCTTGGCCTGGGCCGGGTCTTCCATCTGATCACAGATGGCTACCCTGTGCCCCAGCTCGATCAGCTTCCGCAGATGCCCCTCTACGGCATGATGGGGAAACCCCGCCATCGGCATCTGCTTGTCTCGACTGGTCAATGTCAGCTGCAACTGCTTGGAGATCAGAACCGCGTCGTCGCCGAACAGTTCATAGAAATCCCCCATGCGAAACAGCAGAATCGTCCCCGGATGCTTGTCCTTGGCATCCTGGTACTGCTGCATCATGGGGGTGAGGGACATAACAGTGCTGAGTCCTGAGTGCTGAGTGCTGAGTCCTGAAGGATTAGAATACAGGTTGGCGGGGGCGGGGTGAAATGAAAAAGGGGAAGCAATCTTAGCACTTCAACTGTAGACAGTGGCAGGGGTCAACGGTACT
>DAOMFV010000147.1:0-12288 GCA_035430005.1 Gemmatales bacterium | reverse complement strand
CGGCAAGGAACTACAGAGCTTCACGAGCAAACAGGCTATTCTGTCGGGCCTCAGCTCTGATTCCAGGAAGCTGCTCGTCTGTTCCAAGGAAGCGTCATTCATCGAACCAATTACCATTGCCAAGCTCATCGCCGGGCCGCACCCGATCCGTGCTTTTGCCCTAATGGATGGTGGCAACCGGGCGGTGACCGTCAGCGATGATGGCACTGGCCGCATCTACAACCTCGGCAGCGGCAATATGGACAAGGAACTCAAGGGACACACGGGGGCTATCCTCGCTGTGGTGCCTTCGGCTAACAGCCAGATCGTCTTCACCAGCGGCAGCGATAAATCGCTGCGCTGCTTCAACGCCAACGATGGCAAGGAAATGAAGGTGCTGCCGTTGCCCGCCATCTCGCAGTCGCTGGCGGTGCAGGGCAACACGCTGGTCGCCGGCTGTGCGGACGGTTCGGTTATCGTAATGAGCATTCCTTTCACTCCGGGGCAACCTCTGACGGAGGCGTTCGGCAAAACGCTCTTCACGTTCAAACAGTCAGGCCCGGTGACGGGGGTGATCATGCCCAACATCCAGGCGACGATCTATTCCTGCAGCGATGATAAGAGCATCAAGTCGTGGAAGATCGCCGGCGATGTGCCGGTGCGGAACCTCGCCGGCCATGGCAACCTCGTCGATGCGGTCGGCTTCAGCCCCGATGGCCATACGCTGGCTTCGTGCAGCCACGATGGCACCATCCGATTGTGGAACCCCCACGATGGCAAGCAGATGGGCGAAGTGAAGCTGGCTCCGCAACCCTTGTACTGCCTCGCCTGGCGCGGCGATGGTAAGCAACTGGCCATAGGCAGCTTCGACCACACCATTCGCTTGATCAACGTCGCTGACAAGAAAGTCGAACGGGAGATCAAGGGTTTCGACGAGAAGTCCGCCCCCAACGGCCACAACGATGCGGTCTACAGCGTCGCCTATGCCGGCAACGATCAACTCTATTCAGCAGGGGCAGACGGCAAGATCAAGCTGTGGAACACCAGCGATGGCGGCATGCTGAAGACCTTCGTCGATCCGGCCCTGAAAGACAAAGCCCAGCGCGACTTCATCAACAACCTCAGGCTCACCAAAGACGGCAAGAAGCTCGTCGCCGTCGGCAATGGCGGCTGGGTGACCGTCTGGAACACCGCTGACGGCAAGATGCTGCACAGCCAGAAGCTGCCCATCGGCTTGTATGGCCTGTCCATTCATCCCGATGGTAATAGCTTTGCTACTGGCAACATGAACGGGACGATCTACATCATCAAGATGCCGTAACGAATGCTGTCCACGAGATGGGTGCCATGGTTTCGCCGTACTCGGCGTAACCATGCTGAGCCTGCGTAACATTCAAGTGTTGACGAGCCACAATCAACTCAGGAACACCCATGCGTCCCGAACGCCTCATCGCCCTCTTCGGTTTCCTCGCCGGTATACTCGCTCTCGGCATGGCTGCCATCGCTTTTTCGACGGGTGTGACGCAGGAGTATTTCGAAAGCAGCCATCCCGTGGCCGAATACACGCAGAGGCTGCTGAACCAGGCTGACATGCTTCGCCTGGTGTTCACCCTCGATAACTTCTTCCTGCTGGCGTATGGCTGCTTCTTTCTCTGGTACATGATCGATCGCAAAGGCAAGATCGATCACTGGCTGCTCATCGTCATGGGAGTGTTCCTCCTCGTGGCCATGGTGTTGGATGCAGCCGAGAACTTCCACATTCTGAGCATGCTGATTCGGGCCGAGCAGAAGCTGCCTCTGAGCGAGGGCGAGATCAGCTTGCAGTACATCCTGAGCGCCGTGAAGTTCATGGTCGCTTACTTCGCCGTGATCATCCTGGGGCTGACTTTTCCCCGTGATACCGCTCTGTCCCGGTTCGTGGGCACCAGCACCGCTATCCTGTTCCCGATTCTCGGTGTGCTGGTCTTTACGGTCCCCCCGCCGTGGGCGATGTATTGTGGCATTGGCCGTTCGATCTTCTTTGTCATGGGATTTATTCTCAGTGCAGTCGTCTATTGGAACCGTGGAGACCCCAAATGAAAACCCTCGCTGATCGCTTTCGCCGTTGGTACGACCATGAACGGGACTCCAATGCCAAGTGCATTGCCATGCTGGAGTCGGTTCCGGCCGAGCGGCGAGCTGACCCTTCCTTCCAAAGAGCGGTCGACAAGATGGCTCACCTGGCGACGGCCAGACTGCGATGGCTGTATCGACTGGGGATTGTGAAGGAGTTGCCTCCTATCTTCCCGAAGGGGACTACACTCAGTGAGTTGCGCGCCATGATCGCCGCCGCGGAAGCAGCATGGATTGACTACCTCGCCCCGCTCGATGATGCCAAGCTGGCCAGCGAGTTCGAGTACACATCCGCTGAGAACAAACGCTACCGCTGGACAATCGAAGGCCTGCTCACCCAGGTCAATGGCCATGCCTGGTACCACCGTGGCCAGATCGCCATGCTGGTCGCTGACCTGGGCGGCAAGGCGGTTGATACCGATTACATCTTTTTCTGCAAGCTGGAGCCGATTGAGGTGAAGTAGGACTAACCAATATGTTGACCTCTCTTACTCCGTTTGAAAGGAAAGTGCTCGACTCCTACATTGTTGTTGCCAACGAATCTGAGACGCTTCGCAAACAAGTAGCAACAGTAACCGTCGTCTCTCGTGAGAATACTGGTCATGGGACTTTCACTCAATTTGAAGCCGACACTTCGTGCAAAGCGTTGTTTCCAGCGACAGGCGAAGTGTCGACAACAAAAATGGTGCTCCTAGAGCATCCTGCATTACCTGATGGCGCCTGTACAGTTCTGTTTGTGAAGGATGGCTACATCGAAATGCTCGAATGTGCAGTGTTTGGTAACGAAGAGTGGCCAGAAGATGAAACACTCTTTACGATCTGTTTGGAAGATCGAGCAAGCAAGTAATTCCCAAGGAGCCACCCATGCCCCTTCGCCAGGATGTCTACGTCTACAACGAATCGAACGGCATCATCCTCACTTGCAAAAACCTGGGTGGCAGGAAACCCTTTGAACAGCAATCGGCTGCCTGGAAGAAGGCCATTGCCGGCGGCGAAGTCGTTGCCCTGGAACTCGCTCAGGATGATTCGTTCGTGGTGCGTGTGGTCCTTGACGATCCACTCAGCGCAGCGGAAGAATCGCAATGGGTCGATGTGCATACCTTCAAACTCCATCTGCCCCAGGATGGTTTGGCCATCTGCGGCGGCTCGGAGTACCTCGAAGATCCCGACTCCGATGATAGTGCTGAGTTCGTGCAGTTCGTCGATATCCCCGCAGGCGCCTACCTCGCCCGGTGGTACACCTTTGTCACCAGCCCGAACTATCAGGTGAGGAAGTCGTCCTGGCCGCTGCCTGCTGAACTCACCGATGGGCGAAGGTATGTCGATTTCCTGTTGCGGCTTGTCCCTTTCACTGATCACGCTGATCTGGTGAAGACCGATGCCGAGGGCTGGGTTCCCAGTCGAAAGCCGACCCGTAAGCTCGATACCGCACCGGCAGGCATCATTGCTGAGAACCCGTCAGGTTGGACGCCCTCAGCCGAAGAACCGAAGAAGCCTTCCGTACCGCACCGGGCACAGATGAAGATCATTGCCAGGCCGCCAGGCGATGCTCCCGAATGGGTGCGCGACGCCTGGATTGGTCTGGTGCTGCCCATGGCTGTGGAACTCCTCCCCGAAGCGGCCAGCACCAAGGCCAAGAGCCAGGAAGTCATCCGATTCGCTGTCTACGCTCACGAAGCGATGGCTATCCTGGCTGCGGCACAACCGAAAGCAGCCGAGTGGTGGAAGCAGAAGTTCCCCGCTGCGTTCACCTCCAAGACGTTGATCTTCGACTTTGCCCGTGAGGTCTGCGAACTGGTTAATCGATAATCCGATTGCCGCGCCTGTTCTTCGGTGGTGACCGTTTGCTCCATTGGCTACACTTCCTTCATGAGCCAATTACCACCACTCGCCGAGATGCAGAAGGCCCATCGCACCCGTGATGCGGCCTACAATGGCATCTTTTACCTGGCTATCAAAACGACCGGTATCTTCTGCCGACCGATCTGCCCGGCACGTCCGGCGTTGCCCAAGAACATTCAGTACTTCGCGAGCGCCAAAGAAGCCCTCTTTGCCGGCTATCGGCCCTGCAAACGCTGTCGGCCCCTGAGCGCCAGCAATCAACCCCAGTGGGCTGCGGAGCTCATCGCTGAGATCGAACAGGACCCCAATCAACGCATCAAGGAATGGGACCTGCGGAAGCGGGGCATCGATCCTGCCACCGTCCGCCGTTACTTTCAAAAGGAATACCAGATGACATTCCAGGCCTATGCTCGTTCCCGCCGGCTCACTGCAGCGTTCAGCAACATTCGTAACGGCACCAAGGTGGATGACGCTGTCTTCACCAGTGGCTACGAATCACACAGCGGCTTTCGGGAGGCTTTCACCAAGACACTGGGCAGCACCCCGGCCCAGAGCAAGAACGCTGACTGCATCCTGCTTACCTGGCTGCAATCTCCGCTGGGGCCGCTCGTGGCGGGGGCCAACTCCGAGGGTATCTGCCTGCTTGAGTTCACCGACCGCCGCATGCTGGAGACGCAGTTCAAGACGTTGCGAAGGCTTTATGCTGTGCCCATTGTGCCGGGCAGTAATGATCATCTGAAGCAACTGGACGAGGAACTGAAACGCTACTTCGGGGGCAAGCTCAAGCGGTTCACGGTGAAGCTCAGCTACCCCGGCACGCCGTTTCAGAAGAACGTATGGGGCAAACTGTTGACCATTCCCTATGGCCAGACCTGTTCCTACCAGGACATGGCCAAGGCAGTGGGCACGCCGAAAGCAGTGCGGGCGGTGGGCACAGCCAATGGCAAGAACCGTATCGCCATCGTCATTCCGTGTCACCGGGTGGTCAACAAGAACGGCAACCTCGGTGGCTACGGCGGCGGCTTGCGACGGAAGGAATATCTTTTGAAGCTGGAAGGGGCGAAATAACGGTCATCGATTTTAGATTGTAGTGGATCTTGCCAAGAACTGTGCCACACTCCGGCGTGTACTCACGTCGGGGTGTGGTTGCGAAGAACTGTGTCCTATCTCACCTATTAGATGTGACACGACTAGCGATTGATGCACATCTCGACATGAGTACATGTCGAAGTGTGGCACGGTCGCCAACGATAAGTGTACAAGATCAATGCTAAGTTCGCTGATCGCTTATTATCAGGGAAGGGGTACTTCGGGAGGAACTAAGACTGTTGTATCGGTGGAGAAGCGTCCTTCTCACCAACCGTCAACTCATCACTAACCTTACCCACACCCACCGTACCTTCCACCAGCTTCGCTGCTTGAGCCTTCTGCTCCTTCGTCTTCACCGTACCTGAGAGTGTGACCACATCGCCAACAACACTGGCCACAATGGGAAGACCTTCCAGATCTCGTTCCCATTTCAAGCGAGACTGCACCTTGGTGAGTAGATCAGGCTCCGTCGACGCAGGCTGTTGATCGAGCAGGGTTCTGCCTAATTCATCCCAGGTCTGCTGCACAATATTGGCAGCACGGTCATACGTTCTGTCTCCCACCTTGCGAAGTTTATCCGCATCAGCATCGGAACAGCCGGCGACGGCCAGGCATAAGAAAGCGGTGAAGCAGGTGTCGCGCATGATGAAGCTCAACGAGGGAGGCAATCTCACGTCTTCTCATCGCATCATCGGTCTGGATTTCTTGAAGCAGAAACGACTAACTCAGTCGGGGAGCTTTGACTACCCTCGGTAAACCCGCATGATCCGGCAGAACCGTTACCGGGCCATAGCCGCCGAGCTGTTCGAGGAGGGCCGGGACTGACTTGCCTTGATCGGCCCCAATCTCCAGCAACAGATGGCCACCCGTTTCGAGGACCGCCTTAGCTTCGCCAGCCAACCGTTCGATGATGGTAGTTCCACCGGGGCCGCCATCAAGGGCAAGGTTCGGCTCGAAGTTCTTCACCGTGATGGGAAGCTGCTTGACGACTTCGCTATCGATGTAAGGCGGGTTGGAGACGACGAGGTCGAACTTCTCGTTCGCCACCGGTTGCAACAGGTCGCCTTGTAGGAAGCGAACGGAGTTCAGCTTGAGTTGCTCGGCATTCTTCTTCGCTACTTCCAAAGCCTCGGCACTGAGATCGATGGCAGTCATCCTGGCCTGGGGCAGATGCTTAGCCAGGGTAAGGGCGACTGCTCCGCTGCCTGTACCCACATCGACGATTCTGGGCGTGGGGTGAGGCTTGGCCAATCGTATCGCTTCGAGAACGAGCAGTTCCGTTTCCGGGCGGGGGATCAGCACGGCTGGAGTAACATTGAAACGGAGGTTGTAGAACTCCTTGAAGCCGACGAGGTAGGCGACCGGGCAGCCTTCGACACGCTGCTTGACCAGTTGGCGGTAGCGGTTACGGACTTCGTCGCCCGCCAGTTCATCGAACCGGGTGTAGAGGGCGATCCGCTGCACGCCCAGGATGTGGGCCAAGAGGACTTCCGCATCAAGTCGTGGTGAGTCAGCCTGTTTGTCTTTGAGGAAGTTGGTCGTCCATGTCAGCAGACGGCCCAGTGTCCAGGGTTCAGCGCTCATCCTAAGCCTTTGGAGATGACCTACCTACTCAGGTTAGCGTGATGGGGACGGGATGCCTAGGGGAGAACTCATTACTCGACAATCGCTTCTGTTTCATGAACGATCTTCCTGCCTTTGTCTATGACTCGGATGCAGTATTCGCCCTTGGGAAGCAGCAGCACGGGCTTGGGATCAGCAGAGCAATATTCCTGCTGATCGATGGGAACAGAAGTCTTGACGTCTTCCTTTTTAACAAAGGCTTGCACCAGAAGCGACTCATCGTTCGCAGGTTGCGGGAGTCTAGCGATTCGAAGGGGCTTTCGGAGCCCACCCAAACGAAGCCAGACGGGCCGTCCGTCTTCATACCGATCTCGAGGATGGAAAACTACCATGTCCAGGCGGTCCTCGGCTGTAGGTGGAACAAAGTACTTCCTCGTCTTCGCATCATGTAACACGACAGGCCTGTCACCAGGTACTTTGCCTTTGTCCAGTGCCAGGCGATAGGCTGGGTGTTCAAAGTCGGGCTTCGACTTTTCCATCATTTCGGTTTGATCCACGCACAGCGGATCGATGCCGGTGAGCTTTTTGAGCTTGGCAGCCATCCAAGCCTGTTCTGCCAGCTTTCCATTCACCATACGTTGAAACGGCGCTTTACTGATGTGGCTGTATCCTGCGAACACCACGACTTTTGCTTTCGGATCCTTGTCAAAGATGCGTGTCTTCAGATTCTGTGCCTCTCCCTCTTCACGTTCGTTGATCTGCTGCATTCTCCCTTCATCATCTTTGGCAGGAGTTCTTCGAGTTTTTTGGACATGTTCGTATGCAATGGGGGTGAAGCCTAGCTGCATGGCAGTTCGCACCAGATTGCCGAACACTGGTTCATTGGTGTAATACCCGGTTTTTAGAGTAGGGTAACCACGTTGGGCTAAAGTAGTCATTTCCTCGCCGCCCAGGCTTTCTGACGAACCAAAGGTCTCAGCAGCGAAGTAAGTGAAACCCTGCTTCTTAAGCCCTTCCAAGAGTAAAGTGGCAAATGCTCTGTGCCGGGCAGCATGATGCGCTTCATTGACCATCACTATCTGATGCTTCTGTGCCTCGGCTAATACAGCCTCGACAGCATCTTTGGGTTCATAGGCGTTCAGGGTATCGGTGTTGCTCGCCGGCGGTCTCTTGGAACTGCCGAGATCCATCAATGCCAATGCTTCCTGATGCCTGCCGATAAACGATGCCTCAGCTGCAAGGAACTGAGAATACATCTGCTTCTCCTGTTGACCAGAAGATGTCACTGCACGAAGTTTCACTACTCGTAGCAGGTAATTCAGAGATGAGTCGAGCAGCGGTAATTCCGCAAGTGGATCAGCAACCGCTGCCTTTTTTTCCTGACCTACAGCATCTGTTGATATCAGGACGGCAAGCAGCATCACAACGCTGGTACGGATCATGGGTTGGGCCTCAATGCAGAGCCGAGTTACACCTAAATGGTTAGGTGCAATCGGTTGTCGCGGCAACAGAGTTCATCCCAACTTTGATATATCTCAGTCATTATTCATCTCTTCTGACTTCTGGCTCCGGACTCCTCACTCTTCTACAATGCCGACTTACGACCGACAGCCTACGACCCATGAAGTGCTATGCCTGAACGCATTGATACCGTTGCCATCACCGATGAGACTCGTCGTCGTTATCTCAACTATGCACTTTCGGTGATCACAAACCGGGCGCTACCTGATGTGCGTGACGGCCTGAAGCCGGTGCAGCGGCGTATTCTCTACGCCATGTTTCACGATCTGCATTTGTACGCCAACGATCGGCCGCTCAAGTGTGCCAAGGTTTCGGGCGAGGTGATGGGTAACTATCACCCGCACGGCGACATGGCCATCTACGATGCTCTCGTGCGAATGACACAGTCGTGGGTGCTCCGTTATCCGCTCATTCATGGCGAGGGCAACTTCGGCTCAGTCGAAGGGTATGAAGCAGCGGCGAGCCGATATACCGAATGCAAGTTGCAGCCCATCGCTGAAGAACTCATGTCCGAACTGCGGCAGAAGACCGTCGACATGCGGGCCAACTACGATGGCAACCGCGAGGAACCCACGGTGCTGCCCGCGCGGTTCCCGCACATCCTTGTGAATGGATCAACTGGCATCGCGGTCGGCATGGCGACAAACATTCCGCCTCACAATTTGAAGGATGTGGTCGCAGCCTGCATCGAACTGATCGAGAACCCCGACGCTACCACGGCGATACTCCTGGATAAGCTCAAAGGCCCCGACTTCCCGCTGGGTGGCAAGGTGCTCGCTGACCGCAAGACGCTACGCAACATCTACGAAGAGGGGCAGGGGAGCGTCAAGCTCCAGGCGGAATGGAAACTCGAAGAGACAGCCAAGAAACGGCAGATCATCGTCACCAGCATTCCCTACGGGGTGAACAAGGGGAACCTCGAAGAGAAGATCGGCGAGCATATTGTCAATCGCAGTCTGCCTCAACTGCTCAACGTCGTCAATGAATCGAACGATAAGGATGGTCTGCGTATCGCCCTGGAGATCAAGCCCGACGCTGATCCTGAGATGGTGATGGCCTACCTCTTCAAGCACACCGATCTGCAAACCTCATTTGCTTATAACATGACCTGCCTGGTGCCGAGCAGCCCACAAATTGAACAAAAGAGCAAACGGAAGAAGGCGAAGGAAGAGCCGGAGAGTGAGGAGTCGGAAGGTCTCTCCATGCGGCCTGCCCGGGCTTCACTGCCTGAGATTCTGCGGCACTTCCTCGACTTCCGCTTCGTCACCGTCAAGCGGCGGTATGAATACCTGCTCGAACAACTGCTGGCCCGCATCCACATCCTCGAAGCGTTTCGCAAGGTCTTCAATGCCCTCGACAAGGTGCTGGAACTGATCAAGACCAGTCAGGGCAAGGCTGATGCAGCGGTCAAACTGATGGACTTCCTCAATCTCGATGAGATTCAGGCAGACGCCATCCTCGAGATGCTGCTCTACAAGATCGCCCGGCTCGAAATCAAGAAGATCCTGGAAGAACTGAAAGAGAAGAAGGAAGAAGCTGAACGGATCGAAGCCCTGCTCAAGTCAGAGAAGCGGCTCTGGGGCGTGGTGAAGACCGAACTCGACGAAGTCTCCGAGAAGCATGGCGAACGACGGCGGACCCGCATCGTCGGCGAAGAGGAGATGCCTGAGTTCGACCCCGAAGCCTATATCGTTCGTGAGAATACCAACGTCGTCCTCACCCGTGATGGTTGGATTAAGCGAGTGGGCAGGTTGGCTACCGTGGAAGGCACCCGTGTGCGCGAAGGCGACAGCGTCATTGCCGTGGTGCCAGGCAGCACGCATGATCACGTCGCTTTCTTCTCCGATGATGGCGTCGCCTATTCGATGCGGATGAACGAAGTGCCAGCCAGCGCCGGGTATGGCGAGCCGATTGCCAAGTTCTTCAGGCTCGGTGAAGGCGCCCGGATCATCGCTGCCTACACCGCTGACCCCCGCTTCGTTCCGCAGGAGACCAAGCCGGCCAGCAAGGGTGATCCGCATGGGCCTTATCTCCTGGCAGCGACAGCTGAGGGGCAGGTGTTGCGTACGCCGTTTCTTCCCTTCCGGGAAGCCAGCACCGTCAAAGGCAGGATGTACGCCCGGCTCAACGACAAGGACAAGGTGGTGCTGGTGGGGGTTCCATCAACTGAATACAAGAGCCTGATCCTCTGCTCGCAGGAAGGGCGGGTCATTCACTTCCCGATCAGTGATATCCCCGTGCTCTCCGGTGTCGGCAAAGGCGTGATGGGCATCAAGCTCGATGACAAGGACGTGGTGCTGGGCGGAGCGATGATCCGCAATCAGAACGATGTGCTCACCGTCGAGACCAGCGGCGGCAAGACGATGGAGTTCTATGGCAGCAGAGAACAGGTCAGCCGGGCAGGCAAGGGCTTCGAGGCGGTGAAACGAACAAGCTTTACGAAAGTGGTGCCTCAGACGATTATGTTGATCAACTGGGAAGAGTATGAGGTGCCCGGTTCCGAAAAGAACGGCAAACACGCCGAGAAGAACGGCAAGCACAAAGGCGGCGGGTTGTTTGATTAGCCGGTCTGGTCTGGTTCTCCCCTAACCAAGGGGGAGTTAGGGGGTTGTTGCGGCGGAAAGAACCCCACCCAACCTCCCCTTAGTAAGGGGAGGAGAAAATCAAGCGGATTCTCTATGTAGACCCTGCCTAATCCTTGAACGGCCTTCCCCGAACCGCAAGCCTCCCACTGGCGTACTATCTATAGTTTCCACACAATAGAATCAGCTAGAGTCACGAAACTGAAGGCAGGATGATCCTCGATGGCTTCCCCCATTATTACGCCTATGCCCGTCCAGACCGACACCAACTACCGCCCCATCAGCCGGATGGCGGTGATCGGCCTGATCCTCTCTTTGCCTTCGGCGTTCATCTTCGCCTCGGACAATCTCTTCTGGTTGTTGTTCGTGGTCACCCTGCCCGCCTTCATCCTGTGCTTTCTTGCGTGGAAATCGATTAGAAATTCCCAGGGGAACCTGGCGGGTGAACCCTTAGCCATCCTGGGTATCGTCATCAGCGTGGCCTGCGGTCTGGGCTGGTTGACGATGTCCACGGTCGCCAAATATGTTACTGAATCAGAGGCCCGGGCAGCCGCCGATGCGTGGATTGCCAAGATGCAAAATGGGGAAGCAGGAGCCGCTTTTCTCATGAAGGTTTCCCCCGGTTCCCGCAAGCTCGATTTCAATCCTGAAGAGCATGGCCGCCTGCGAAAGCAGTTTCCAGGTCAACAGCAGGAGTTAAGCGAGTTGGACAACTTCCTGGTCGACGAGGTGTGCAGTCAATTGCTCCGTTACCGGGACAAACTGGTGGTGAGTTATAACGGCCTGCTCGAAGCCAAGGCGATTCGTGAGGTTCCCGTCTTTCGCTTCAGTTACCACTATGTTGGGCCGGCCAAGGAGGGAAACTTCGTCGTTGTCGCCCGTGCGGAGGACTTCGATGGCCAGGATGGAATGCGACGCGACTGGGTCTTGAACATAGACTCAAATGGAAACAGATCGCAGGAAACTCCCTATGGTGATCAATTACGCGTCCAGGGGAATCGTGCTACTGAAGCTGTGGAAAAGTTCGTTTTCGCTGCTGCCAATCAAGAAAGCAATGAGATACAGAAAATGGTTGATTCGAAGAATCAAGGCGAACTGCAAACGGTGATTGGTTACATTCGGCCGAAGACAAAAGTAGGAACCATATCAGAGATCGCGACCAAGAAGCCCTTGCGTCTTCGTGCCGACAGGAAATCGGACAATGTGATGATCCTGACCTATGATTGCACCACACTCATTGATAAAGAGCGAGCCATTGATTTCTCTATTGATTACGTCGCCGATGTGACCAAACCCGAAGGTGCCATGTTGCAGAACTGTCGCTTCCTGGGTACTCGCAAGCTGTCAGGGCCCCCAAGTAGAGGCGACGGCACGGTTTTATCGCCAAAAACGCCATCGATTCAATAGTCCATCTTTCTCACCTCGACAATTTCCCCAACGAGCTTGCGTTCTAACTCACCCTCTTGATGAGATGAGTTGACGTTCCTGTTCAGCAACCATAAACAAGCAATCCATGCCGAAGTGGCGGAATTGGCAGACGCGCTAGATTCAGGTTCTAGTCTGGGAAACCAGGTGCAGGTTCAACTCCTGTCTTCGGCAC
>DAOMFV010000146.1:0-12322 GCA_035430005.1 Gemmatales bacterium | reverse complement strand
AGGTTCACCCTCGCTTGCGCGTCGGGCTGTCATCCTGACTAATCCTGTTCGCCTGTACCAACATGGCGTTTCATCGAACTCAGGGCCAGGACAACGCTCAGGCCCAGCAATATCCGGCCGAGGATGGTGGTGAGTTGCATTCCAATAATCACCCAAGTACCGTTGCCGCCCCGATTGAAGCCCCCATCCATCATAGCCAGGTACAGAATACCGTTGATGGCGCTTGGCACAATGAAGTAAAGCGCGAACATGATGTACGAGAGCCGAAACGTATAGGGTCTGCCGATCTGTTGCGGACGGAAGGCGAGCACGGCAAACATGCCCAGCACATAGGCGACGGCGACCCAGGTCTCGGCGGAATTGAGCAACCCGGAGAACAAGCCGGAACGCATCATCATTTCTTCAGCCATGATCGGTGACTCCTGAACAGGGGAGAACGACTGTTGGCATGCTACCGTGTCGGCGGGTGGGATGCTAATACAAAGAGGAAATGGTGACCAGTAATGGCAGAATTGAGGTCAGGCCCGATCAACCCGCCAAGCCAACTCCTCGGCCGCGTCGATGGCGGTTGATCATCCTAGGCACGTTACTCAGCCTGCTGGTAGGCTGGCTCGGTTCATCCTACCTGGTAGCCAGGTACTTCGTCAGCCGATATGGTCCGCCTTATGTCGAAAAGATGCCTGTTCTCGAAGGAATGACCTTCAAGGAACATCGGCTGACGACTCGAGATCAACAGACGATTGGCAGTTGGTACGTTGAAGGGCCGGCTGGCAGCCCTATCGTTTTGCTGGTGCATGGTCATCATGGTGATCGCTCAGCCAGCCTGTCCCGCACCCAATTGTTTCATGAGCTGGGGTGTGGTTGCATGCTCATCACCATGCGCGCTCACGGCGATTCAACAGGCGACCTGGATGACTTTGGGTATGGTGGTAGGTTCGATGTGATGGCTGCGATCGAGTTTCTCAAGAAGCAGGCGCCGGGCCGACCGATCTTACTGGTGGGTGCTTCCGCAGGCGCTGCTGCGGTTTGTTTTGCGGCTGGTGAACAGGGCGTCGAGGTAAACGGCGTTGTGATGGAGCAGCCCTACCTTGATCTGCAAACAGCCATCAAACGTCGTACGGATTTGTTTCTGCCTTCAGCACTGAGTTATGTGGCGTACACCGGGCTATTGATGATGGGCAAAGTGGTGTTGCCACACTACGACGAGATATCGCCCTTCCATGCGGTGATTCGTATTCCGATCAAGGTGCCGATCTGGATACTGGCGGGAGGAAAGGACACTCGCGCTTACCCGGAAGAGGCGAAGGCGATCTATGAGCGGGTGAGCCATCATGCTGTGCTGACAGTATTTTCGGAGGCGGGCCATGTCTCACTCTTGGAGAGTGATCCGCAGAAGTATCGGAGCCAGGCGAAGGAGTGGGTGGAGCGGATGAAGGGAATGAAGTGAGAGAGAAGGCGTCGAGTACCATGTTCCCCTCATCCCCGACCCCTCTCTCTTGGGGAGAGGGGAGAAAGAGACGAACCTATGCTCGTGCTACCGCCAGTTCCATCTTGCGAAGTTGAGCCATGCGTTGACGGGAGCGGATGCTGCCGAAGCCATTAGCCAGACCAAGGAGAGCGCCGCCGGCAGCACCGGCGAAGACGAGGTAGCGATCAGTATGGGTCGGCATGCCGATGACGACGCCCAGGGCCGCTCCGAGGATGGTGCCGGCCAGCACTTCGGTTCCCAGAGTCCAACCGCCGGCGATGATGGAGCCAACCAACCAGGCTGTGCCCTTGAAGATGCTGCCGAGGAAACTGAATAGTCCCCAGGAGACTTTCTTGGTGCCTTGGTAGGCAGCGCCGACCACCTGCTTGGCTGGTTCGACAAGGTGCTCCTTGACCTGGGGCTTCTCGCCTGATCGATAGTAGCGGTAGGTGGCAAAGACACCGTAGCCAATCATGAAAGGTATGAACAAGCCTAAGAGGACGCCGCTGAAACTAAGGGCCACAAAGCCCAAAAGGCTGAGGCCTAGAAAACGGGCGATTAACTGGGGAACGCTGGCTGCTGGCTTCATGGCTGGTACTCCTTCGGGCTGGCTATTGTTCTTATTCGACGCCATTGGGGGAGTATTTAGGGAGTGGGGGAAGAAAAATGTCATTGAACCCCATCCATCCGTCTTACAACTTCTTGCAGCACCTCCACCCTCACCTCCTGAATCGGCTTCTTAATGATGGCCCCGGCGGCGGCGCTGTGGCCTCCACCACCGTACAGCTCGGCCAGCTTGCTGCAATCGAGCGTGCCCCGGCTGCGGAAGCTGACTTTGGTGCCGCCGACAGGTTGTTCCAGAAACAGGACGCCAACATCGACGCCGGCGACCGTTAACGTGAGATTCACCAAATCTTCGCTATCGAGGGGCATCGCTCCGACACGCAGGTAATCGGCGAGGGTGACGCTGGCATGGCAGAGGTCGCCGCCATGAGCGATATCGAGGGTCTGCAGCACGTGGCCCATCAGTTTCTGCCGACCCAGCGTGTTGCAATCATAGAGCAGTTGATAGAGCGTTGTCGGATCAGCGCCTGCTTTCGTCAGGTCAGCGGCAAGAGTGAAGGTTTCAGCAGTGACATTACGATGATGGAACCAGCCGGTATCGGTGGAGAGGGCCAGGAAGAGGAACGTGGCAATCTCTTTGGTGCAAGTCACGCCCAACGCCTGGATCGCCTGGTAGATCAATCTGCCACAGGCTTCAGCTTCGATATCAACGAGCCGTTCGCCTTTCAGGTCGTCCTGGGTGCGGTGGTGATCGATGACGAGCTTGGGAACGTTCTGTCTTCGCATCCAGTCGCCGAACTTGCCCAACTGGTTCCAGGTGCCTGTGTCGACGATGATGATGGCATCAGCCTGGCCGATGGCAGCCTCATTGTTTGGGTCGATCTCGAGAATCTCAGCCCGGTTGACCAGGCTGTAATAGCGGGGGGGCAGCGGGCTGGCGATGACAACCTGGGTCTGCTTGCCAAGTAGACCCAGTGCATGGGAGAGAGCCAGGGCGGAACCGAGCGCGTCACCGTCAGGCCGCATGTGGGTGGAGATGACGAACCGCTGCGGCGTCTTGACAAACTCTTTGAACACGTTCCAATCAATCGACATTATCTATCCACCTTGGTTACAGTAACGATGCACTCTTTCTCTCCCCCTTGCCAAGGGGGAGTTGGAGGGGGTCGAGGCTGCAATAACCCCACCCGGCCTCCCCTTAGTAAGGGGAGGAGCAGACGTTTGCGTTGCGTCTTCGCCAGTGTGTAGTATAAGGATGGTATCCCCCTTTGCCTGTGATGAAACCACTCATGAGCGATAAACGCAAGATTCTGGTGCAACTTGATGCTGATGCGCAGCCCAGCCTGTTCGACCGCATTGTCGCTATCGATGCCGGCGTTGACGAGTTGTTCAGCTACGGTTCCGTGAAGAAGGAGCAGGTGAAAGACCTTGTGCATGGCTGCATCTTCACCCGTGGCCCGAAGGACTTGTGCCGCACGGCTGTCTACCTCGGCGGTTCCGATGTGGTGCTGGCCGAGGAACTGCTGGTTGAGGCACAGAAGCATCTGCTGCCACAGTTTGGATTGTCGGTCTCCATGATGCTCGACGCCAATGGAGCGAACACTACCGCTGCTGCTGCGGTGCGGTCAGCATCCAGGCACGTGGAACTGAACCAGAGTGAGGCGATTGTCATCGGGGCGGGGCCGGTGGGGCAGCGGATCGCGCTGCTGCTCATCAGCCAGGGGGCGACAGTTTACCTTGCTGATCGCCTGCCTGCTACCACCATCGAAGCCTGTCGGCGGATCAAGGATCGATCTCCCGAAGCCAAGGTCACTTCAGTCATCATTCGAGAGGAAGGGGACATCGCTTTTGCACTGGAAACCGCCGAGCTGATCATCGCCGCCGGCCCGACCGGTAAGCGGGTGCTCTCCTCGGCTACCTGGCAACTGGCACCCAAGCTCAAGACCATGATCGATCTCAATGCGGTGCCCCCGGCAGGCATTGATGGCATCGAAGCGATGGACGCGGGCAAGATCAGGAACAACGTCGCCTGCTATGGTGCCCTGGGCGTGGGCGGATTGAAGATGAAGATTCACAAGTCTGCCATCGCCAGTTTATATACCAATCATCAGCTGGTTCTCGACAGCCAGGCTATTTACGATCTCTCAGCATCGGTGTAGGACGCTTCTATGCTGCGATCACGTTTGTTCCTCAAGATCTTTCTCTCGTATGGGCTGCTGTTCTCAGCCCTGTTGCTGGCTTCGGTGCTGCTCGAACAGTCGCTGGCCAAGTCTGACTCAGCTCTGTTGCAATCGCCCTGGTTCCTGACGTTGATTCTGTTGATCATCGCTCTGGTCGTGAGTTACCTCATGACCCGGGTGATGATCGCTCCGCTGGTCAGGCTGGCGGGGGCGGCACGGGCTTTGACGAAGCTTCAGGAACCTATCGATGGCACCTCCCGTGATGAAATCCGCACGCTGGCCCAGGTCATCGATTCACTTCAGGATGAACTGCAACAGCAACTGACCCGGCATGATCAGGAGCGTGACCTTTCCCGTACGGTGCTGAGGCGGATGATCGAAAGCGTCATCGTTCTCGACCCTGAAGAGAAGGTGCAGTTCGTCAACGAGGCGGCGTGCAGGCTGCTCAAGTTCCAGGCAAGCGCGGTCGTCGGCCGGAAGCTGTGGGAAGTCATTCGGCATCGCAGCATCATGGAGGCAGCGGAGAACGCCCTCCGCAACGATGTATCGATGGCAACGGAGCAAGTGATCGATCTCCCCGCTGACCGGAAAGTGAAAGTGCAGGCCACCAAGCTGACCGGCACCCACAAAGGCGGGGCGGTGCTGGTGCTTCACGATGTCACCGACATGCACCGCCTGGAACGGATGAGGCAGGACTTCTTCTCGAACGTCTCCCATGAACTGAAGACACCCCTGGCGGCAATCCAGGCGACGGTCGAAACGCTGCTCGATGGAGCTCTGCACGATCCCAAGCACAACATGAACTTCCTGGGCCGCATCAATGAGAACGTCGATCGGCTCAATCGATTGGTGAACGACCTGCTCGAACTCTCCCGCATCGAAACCGGGCAGCAGACGCTGGATCTGACATCCACACCTCTGATTCCAGCCATGGAGGCGTGCATTCAGCGGCTCGAACATCGTGCCCAGGCTAGAAAGCAACAGTTATCCTTGGCATGTGACAGTGAAGCGGTTGATGCTCATGCCGATGATCTGGCCCTCGATCAGATACTCGACAACCTGGTGGACAACGCCATCAAGTACACCCCCGAAGGCGGCACGATCACGCTCAAAGTATCGCAGGCGGCTGGGCAGGCTCGCATCGACATCATCGATAATGGCTTTGGCATCTCGGAAAAGGATTTGCCGCGCATCTTCGAACGGTTCTACCGGGCTGATCGTGCTCGAGATCGACAGGACCCCGGCACCGGGCTGGGCCTCAGCATCGTCAAGCATCTCGTGCAGGCTCAGGGTGGGAACATCGATGTGAAGAGCAACCTGGGCCAAGGTAGTTGCTTTACCGTATCGCTCCCTGCGGCGTAGGGTATTCAGCCCCGGAGGGGCTAAGAAGATGACAGATCAAACTAACGAAACCACCATCGCCTGGCTGAGCTTGATCAAGTCCTTCGGTGCCAATTCCAGTTGCAACCCTCGTTTGCCGGCGCTGATGTAGATCGTCGGAAATGATTCCATGCTTTGATCAACGAAAGTGGGCAATACTTTGCGGCCGCCGAGTACGCTGATACCACCCACGACGTAACCGGTAGTTTTCTCGGCGAGAGTGGGGTCAGCCAGGTCAGCTTTTTTGGTGCCGAGGGCGTGGGCAAGTTTCTTGAGATCGACACGATCCTGCACGCTGACGAGGACCATCGCCAGGGTACCTGTATCGCCACGAACCACCAGCGTCTTGAACATCCTGGCAGGTTCGACCCCCAACTTCTGCGAAGCTTCGAGGCCAAAGTCGGTGCAGGCAGCATCGTGCTGGTAGGTGTGCAGTTGATAGGCGACGCCGGCCTGATCCAGAAGACGAATCGCAGGGGTCATGAGGGGTTATCTCACGAACAGACGGCCGATGAAAAAGAACAGGCCGCCGATGAGCATGGTGGCGGGCAGCGTCATGCACCAGGCGAGCAGAATCCGGCTGGTGGTGCCACGCTGGATGCCGGAGCCGTTGGCCACCATGGTGCCGGCAATGCCGCTGGAGAGCACCTGAGTGGTGCTGACGGGGGCCTTGGTGAGCGTAGCCAACAGGATAGTGATGGCAGCGACGAGCTCAGCAGCAGCGCCCTGGGCGTAGGTGAGGTGCGATTTACCGATCTTCTCCGCCACGGTAACAACGATCCGTTTGTAGCCAACTGTAGTTCCGATGCCGAGGGCAAGGGCGGTGCCGATGACGACCCACAGGGGAACATACTCAATGGCACTGGTCAGTTGCTGACGGTGCTTTCGCCACTGGGGTTCGAGCGATTTCAGGTCGGGGTTCTTGTTGAGATACTGAACGGTGCGGAAGATCGCCTGGCGGACTTCCCAGCGGTCGTCATTCTTCACCTCGTCGAGAGAATGAACTCCCTGCAACCGTGTATCGAGGTAATTCAGATCGTGGAAGAGCTTGCTATGGGTCTGCTCCTTGTCAGCGAGCACTTTCTTGAGTTGCAAGCTGGCATCGTGAACGAGTTGAGCTTCTTCAGGGTTGCGGGTATTGAGGGCATGGTGTACGGGTAGGAAACCTATGAGGACGAGCAGTAATAGTCCCATTCCCTTTTGGCCATCGTTGGAGCCATGAGCGAAGCTGACCGCACCGCAGGTAGCGATGAGGACAGTCCGAATCCAACCGGGAGGCTTCTCTTCGCCGACAGGGGGAACATAGAGCCGTTTGTCGGGGAAAATCATCTTCATAAACAGAAGCAAGAGAGCCGAGAGAGCGAAGCCGACGACCGGAGACAGCAGCAGGGCCAGCCCCACTTCGCCGGCTTTGCTCCAGTTGATGCCGGTGATGCCCTGGCCCTGGAGGAGACTATTGGCCAGCCCGACACCCAGGATAGAGCCGATGAGGGTGTGGGAACTGGATACAGGCAGCCCGAAGTACCAGGTACCGAGGTTCCAGGTGACACCTGCCAGAAGGATGGAGAGCACCATTCCCAGAGCGGAAGCCGAATTGGCATCGACAAGCAGATCGACAGGCAGGAGATTCACGATGCTGAAGGCAACAGCGGTGCCCCCCAGCAGCACGCCGAGGAAGTTCATGAAGCCTGAGTAGACTACCGAGGCGGTGGGCTTGAGAGTTCGGGTGTAGATGACCGTGGTAACGGCATTGGCAGTATCGTGGAAGCCATTGATGAACTCGAAGCCAAAAGCGACAGCGAGGGCGACGAAGAAAAAGATCATCTGCGGCGTGGCGAGGTTCCCAACCGCGTCCCAAAAGATCATGATGCTCTCCGCCTTCGCATCGGGCGCCTATATCCTTTGGGCCGTCGAAAGACCGTTCCGTGAATGTACTCCTCGACTATCCTGTCGCGAGTCTGGGGTCAATATACAGTCGAATGGGGCAACATGCGAGAAGATAGTGGCGGGGGATGGGTTTGGTTCTCCCCCTTTACCAAGGGGGAGTTAGAGGGGGTTGATTTCGAGAGAAGTCGTCGCTATTGCCTACCCCACCTAACCTCCCCTTGGAAAGGGGAGGAACCAGACGAGTGAAGGATTGAATGCACTGGAATATAGGAGGCAACAATGGTTCAATGGAACCATGGCCCGCTACCGTTGGTGGACACTGGTGCTGCTCGTCTTCCTCATCGTCTTCGGGACGGTGGTGTGGTGGCCCGTTTCGCCGATGTGGACACAGCACATCAACCTCGACCGTATCGTCGGCTTCACCCACGCCGGCAAGAGTGTGATGGCTCTGGAGGTCAGAGATCAAACCTACGACGTGGTTCTGTATGATGTTGAGACTGGCCGATTCATTCAACGCAAGACCATGGAGTTCGAGAAGGACTGGCATGCGTATTGGATTGAACTGTTGTCCGATGGAAAACACTTAATCAGCGTAGAAGCGTATGTCGATCCGACGCCCCGCAAGGTGGACGATGAGAATGTCGGCCTTATTGTCCGTCCCAAACGATACCAGGTTCTCGAAGTAGACTCCCATCGAGTGGTAGCGGGGCCGTTCATTTACTCCAACGATAACAGCATGACCTTCTCGCCGGATGGCCGATGGTTCTGGAGTTATTACCCCGGCGAAGGTGGCGGCCATGACGTCATTGAAACCATGACCGGCAAGACCCTCTTCAGTGCCCGCACGGGAACAGGTCGTTGGGCTAGGTTCGGTCGTTTCTCCCCAGAGAGCACAGCTATTGCCATTCACTGGTTTGATTACAAGACCACGAAAAGGCATGAGATTGAGGTGCTCGATCTGCCGTCCGCCAAGACTCGATTTACCTTCGTGCTCCCCGATGATCTACGATACACCTGGGTTGAATTAAGAGATTGGAAAGAGGGGCGTCTCTTCATGGAAGCTCATCAAGCTTGGAAACCGCCGAAAGCCTACAAGACGTTCATCAGGTCATTTCCCCTCCTTGCCGACAAGCTGGGTGAAATTCGTGAGGAACCTCAGTTGGAGGGATTCTTCGATGATCGAAACGGACAGTATCAGAATCAGCAACGCTACTTCGAACGGGGGGATCGTTTGATTGAGTATTCTCAAGGCAATCTGGATGAGTCGCCAGACTGGCTGAGTGAATCACTCGCCTGGTTGAAGAAGAAGTTCAGCGATCCTTTGTCGAGACCGCCATCTACCCCCACTCGTTTGAGCTTCTTCGATAAGCAGACGGGACAATTGCTCTACTCCTTTACCTCACCCCATCACTGGTGGCACTGGGAGATCAGGATCAACCCCGACGGCCGGCGGGTGGCGACCATGGATCGAACGAATGGCCTGATGATGTGGAATGCCGACCCCTTCCCCCGCTGGCCATGGGCATGGGGCCTGGGCTTTCTGGCGGTAGGGTTGCTACAGCGGGTGAAGTGGAGATGGAAGAAGCGTGGCTCGGTATTGGGGTAAACGTATTTGACGATTGCATCTCCCCGAGACCAAATAAGGATAGCCATGCCAGGGGGCAGTTGTAATCAACTGCCCCCTTCCAAACTTTTCGTCATCAAAGACAGAACACTTCCTACTTTTTCACCTTCTCAAACTCAAACAAGATGAGCGAGCCATCGTCGGAGGCTTCGAACTTGTCAGGCCGTTTGGCCTCGCCTGCTTTGGCGAAGCAGAACTTGACCTTGTCACCCTTCCATTCATAGATGCCGACCTGCTTCCTGCCCATATCGGTGCCTTCGGTGATCTCGACGTCCACTTCATTGGGCTTGGCCGCCGGGTTGAATTTCATCTTGCCTTTCTCTTTCATGTCTCCCAGCGTAAACAGGTATTCAGCTCCGGTAATTTTCAATGAAACCTCGTCCTGTCCTGCCAACTTCCATTCACCCTGGAACTTCTCTTGTTCCTTCTTGGCCGCTTCCTCTTTGTCGTCCGCCCAGACATGGGCCACTAGCAGCAGACAGGATAAAGCTGCGATCGAGAGACGTAGCATGATGCACCTCGGGGTGAGAGAGTGGGGAGCATGAACAAAACGTGACACTATCTTATCCAACAAGCAGAGGGATGCCAATTCATCCGTCCAGCACGGCCCCTTTCTCCTAAAATCCCTTCTCCCTAAGTCAACAGCGCAAAGGCTAATGGCATGCTCGCTCAACGTGTCAGTTATTTCACCGAATCGGTTATCCGGGAAACGACTCGCCTGGCCCAGCGACACAATGCCATCAATCTCGGTCAGGGCATGCCCGATTTCGATCCACCCAAGGAACTCAAGGATGCTGCCTGCCAGGCCATTCAAGATGGCTACAACCAGTATGCCGTCACCTGGGGCATCGCACCGCTCCGGCAGGGCATCGCTGAAAAGATGCGCCGCTTCAATCATCTCGACTGGGTTGACGCGGACAGCCACATCACCGTCTGCTGCGGGGCGACCGAGTGCATGATGGCTACCATGATGGCCCTCATTGATCCGGGTGATGAGGTCGTCATCTTCCAACCCTTCTACGAGAACTATGGACCTGATGCACTGCTGACCGGTGCCAAGCCCAAGTGGGTGACGCTGCGACCGCCCCACTGGTCGTTCGACCCTGATGAACTGAAGGCTGCCTTCACGAACAAGACGAAGGCGATCATCATCAACACGCCCAACAATCCCACTGGCAAAGTCTTCAGCCGGGATGAACTGCAACTGATCGCTGACCTCTGCATCAAGCACAATGCCTTCGCCCTCTCCGATGAAATCTACGAGTACATCCAGTTCACCGATCGGCCCCACATCAGCATCGCCAGCCTGCCCGGCATGGCTGACCGCACTGTCACCATCAGCGGACTGTCGAAGACCTTCAGCGTCACCGGCTGGCGGCTTGGCTACTGCGTCTCCCCCTCAGCGGTCACCAGCGGCATCCGCAAAGCACACGACTTCCTCACCGTCGGAGCACCCCATCCGCTGCAAGTGGCCGGCGCTACAGCCATGAAGTTTGCTGATTCCTACTACGCCAAGCTCCGTAACGATTATCATCGCCGACGGGAGTTGTTCCTGCCTTACCTGGAAAAGGCAGGCTTCGAGTTCAGCAGTCCCGAAGGGGCCTACTATGTGATGACCGATGTCACGAAATTGGGCGGCACCAACGATGTTGAGTTCGTCCGCAAGATGATCGAAACCGTCGGCGTCGCCGCGGTGCCGGGCAGTAGCTTCTACAACCCCAAGGAACTGGGCCAGACCAAGGTCCGTTTCATGTTCGCCAAGAAGGATGAGACGCTGCATCAGGCCGGCGAACGATTGTTGAAGCTCCGTTCATAGTTGCCCTCACGCTCTCCGCGTGTGGGAACGGAGACGTTGCGTAACCCAACACCCCCTCCTATGGAAAAATACCCCATGACCGCCAACGACATCGTCAAAGAACTCAAAACGCTCGGCTCCGAGACCTACAAGAACACGCTGCGCAACCACGGCATCAAGGAACCCTTCTTCGGCGTGAAGATCGAATACCTCAAGAAGTACCAGAAACAGATCAAGAAGGACTACCAGCTCGCTCTCGATCTCTACGACACCGGCATCTACGACGCCATGTACCTGGCCGGCCTCATTGCCGACGACATGCAGATGACCAAAAAGGACCTGCGTCACTGGGCCAACACTGCCAACTGCCCCATGGTGTGCGGCTACACCGTCGCCTGGGTCGCCGCCGAAAGCAACCACGGCTGGGAGTTGGCCCACGAATGGATCGATTCAAAAAAGGAACCCATCGCATCCGCCGGCTGGGCCACCCTCGCCAGTTTAGTCTCCATCAAAGACGACGCCGATCTCGATGTTGCTGAACTCAAGAAACTCCTGCAGCGAGTAGAGAAAACGATCCATACCCAGCCCAACCGGGTGCGGTCGAACATGAACAGCTTCGTCATTGCCGTTGGCAGCTACGTCAAGGAATTGTCCGAATTCACCCAGCAGACCGGCAGAAAGATCGGCCCCGTCACCGTTGACATGGGCAATACCGCCTGCAAAGTCCCCTTCGCCCCCGACTACATCCAGAAAGCCATCAAACGAGGTTCCCTCACCAAGAAACGCAAATCGGCGAAGTGCTAAGTCTGGTATTTACTCCGAAGGGGTTCAAGACATTAGCCGGTGGCTGAGCGAAGCGACACCACCGGTTTGAAGAAAAAGTAGATGTGCATCCCGAAGGGATGCCAGAAACCTGCAACAGGTCCAATCGCTGGCCCCCTCCAGGTGTCTGGTTCCCCTCTCCCCGGGAGGGAGAGGGGAGAAGTTATCCCGCGTGCGGACTGCTGCGGAAGATGACTTCCCCCCTCTGATTCCTGTTTTCTGACCGCTGACTTCTGTCCCCTGAACCCTCTTCCTAATTCCTTCACAAAAACATTGCCGTCCCGGCATCGACCTTTTACACTTCCCCCATCAGAGATTGTACCCTGCTGCCTCTATCTCCTCTCCCTTCCTGGCAGCAGCGGTTTTCGGACTAACTACCGTTTTCGTTTTCCCTGTTCCTCCAGGTCGTACTACTCGTTTTCAGGAGCTGTCCCACATGAAACCCAAGGAAGTGCTGGCGCTGATTAAAGAGAAGGAGATTCGTGCCGTCGATCTCCGCTTCATGGATTTTCCCGGCATCTGGCAACACTTCACTATCCCCAGTGAAGAAATGGAAGAAAGCATCTTCGAGGAAGGCCTCGGCTTTGATGGCTCCTCCATCC
>DAOMFV010000145.1:0-12391 GCA_035430005.1 Gemmatales bacterium | reverse complement strand
AGACGACCAGTTCGGGCTTGAGCATCTTGATCAAAAGGGCGACCGGGATGCCCCGATTCTCGCCGACCTTCATGAACCCGGCGACTTTCGTGACGTCGATGATACCGCTCTTTTCCAGGGCACGTTGATCGAATCCGATTGAACCTTGTGGTGTCATGTAGACGACACTGCAAGCCAGAACAGGCAGCACGGCGTTGCCATTGATCGGCCCATCCACGACGGCCACGGTCTGGATGGTGCCTTTGACTTCTTGCAGGAAGAACGTGGCCAGATCGTTGCAGGGACCGAACTCGCTCAGTTCCCGTGACTGGAATTCATAGACAATTTTCTGCACACCGCGCTTGATAGCCTTTTCAGTATCGTTGCGGATGGTGCGGTAGACCTCGGTGGTGATTTCCCCGGGGATGATAAACCACTCGCCTTGCACCTTCTGGGCGAACAGGCTTCCTGGGCAGATAAGCAGCAGCAGCCACACGACGGTGCCGCAGATAAACCCATCGACAAACCTCCCGGCTGGGAGCGATACGAGGGAAGAACGATCTAACGTATCAACCGCGGCGTGCGGAATTAACTTCATGGAATGCACCATGCCTGAGAGCAGTCAGTACGGCAGACACCGGTTCGCTCGCGCTACTGCTTGCTTCCATTATAACCCCTGTAGCGTGTCGGGCTACACATCCGGAGCACTCTGACGTGCTTTCTCCAGATTATCAAGATGCCCCCAGCCTGCCTTACTCCTTCGACGGACGCTGCAATTTGTCCAACTTGTCGAGTAAACTGATGGCTTCGAGGTTGTTTGGTTGAGCACGGAGGACCAGTTGCAGGTGTTCTCTGGCATCAGCATATTTCTCTAGTTCGAAGTAGAGTCTGCCTAGATCGAGTCGCCACTCGGCTTGATTCGGCCGGGCCAGCACCGCGACGTTCAGGTGTTGCACCGCCTGCTCTTTCTTTTCCACTCCCCACATGGCCAGACCATAGTCGTACTGATTCTCTGGTGAAGATAAGTCTTGCCGCTTTTCCAGAATCTCGATGGCTTTCTCCAGGTAGGGCTTGCGTTCGAGCAGTTGCTTGTCACTGGGATAGAGAACCCATGCTGCCTTCACATATTGTCGAGCCTGCTGCGGTGGAATCAGTTTTGCCATGATCTCTTCGGTAGTCAACTTGGCACCGGGTTGGAGCAAGCTTTGCCCAGTTTCAATGATTATCGGGGCGAGAAATTCATCCGACAGTTCGAGCGAGCGTCGCCAACTGGCCAGAGCGACATCACGCATCCCATTCAGCCATTCCTGCTGGCCGCACAGAAACCATGTTTCGGCACGATGAGGATGGAGCAGCTTGATGCGGTTCAGATAGGCCGGCAACTCATCAGAGGTCTTCCAATAGAGTAAGCGGTCCTCAGGTGCCAGCAGCGTCTTCGTGGGGGGGACACGCAGGGAGATCTCCAGATGCGGGTTCCAGGCCAGGGGAGAGAGGTTTCGAGCTGCAAGGAGATGGCGCAGCTGGGTTTTCCACGATTGAGTCTGTCGGGCAATGTGCTGTTGTGAGAGCAGGGCCTGAGCCAGATATGGTTGCATCATATCATCAGTCAGGATGCTGAGCAGAGAGTTCTGCAGGCAAGCTAGCCCTGTATTAACTCTAACTACTTTTTGCAAACAGAGGAGGCGATCATTTATAGAACGATCCTGCGTTTCAAGAGCGAGGAGTCGCTGGTTTTCGATTTCAAACCGTTCCATTCGTGGCCGTGAATAGGCAGGTTCCAGGGCAATGGCGGTATCGAACCGCTCGACCGCTTTCTGTAACTGTTGGGGATCGCCCTTGGCGTTCTGCCTGACACGCAGGCCATCGGTGCGATATCCGTCAAACTGAAAGTTGAGCCACAGACCGGCGAAGAGAATGAACCCTATGGTGCCGGCGAAAATCAATCCCAGCAATGGGCCGATGCCGAAGTAATGCCAGTCAATAGGAGTCGCTTCTTCTTCAGAGTCGTTACGACTTCCACCCACTCCCACCAGATATCCAGCCGTTACGGCGAGCAGGGCTGCCACCGCTGGGACGTGAACGCCGAACTCGCCAATACTTTGCACAGCAAGCGTCAAGCACGCGGCCCAGGCTCCAAGAATCAGTGCTTGTCTGCTGCCTCGTCGCCGCGTGTTCAGCGATTGCCAGCCGGCACGAAGCACCAGCCAGACGAGGGCCACGGTAAGTAGGAAACGAATCAGACCACCCTCGACCAGGGCTTCCAGGTATTCGTTGTGTGCGTGAGCATGACTGATCGTTTGCTCGGCCCCGACCGGACGATAGAGCGGCTCTACCGTTTGAAAGGTGCCGATTCCGGTGCCGGTAATCGGGAAACAGCGGAAGGCATCGAAGGAGGCTGTCCAGATAGTGTAACGGCCTCCCTGGGCCATGACATCATCATCGAGCCGTTGAATGGTCGGGTTGGCACCGTACCACGAAAGCAATCCGAAGGCCAGTGCGGGAATGGCCAGAAACCACCAGATGCCTCGCGATCCGCCACGACGCTGCCAGGCCAATATCGCCAGGACGAGACCCACTCCCAGAGCCAAAATCCCGCCACGCGAGAGGCTGGCTAACACCGCTGTGATACACACCGTGATGGGAATCAGCAGCCAGACGGCTTGAGGATGCTGAAGAATTTCTGACCAGAGGCTTACTGAATACCTCATGGGCATTTTTTGCCCGGACAGAGAGACTTCGTAGGCGCCGGTGGCACGTTGCATGGTCGAAAGGAATAGTCCCAGCCCCAAAAAGATGCAGAAATTCACATAACTGCTGAAGTGATTGCGATTGATGAAAGTGCCAAAGGCAGTTCCGGGCACCGGAAACCCGTAGATCGTATTGTCATCCTTCACCTTTTGAACCAGGGCAAAGATCGACATCATGCAACCATTAGCGACCATGATCCAGGCCAGGCGTCTTAATCGTGCCGGTGTAGCCAGGCTATGTCGCACCACAAAGAAGAGCGCGATAACGGCCAGCAGTTGCAGCAGGTAGAGTTGCGTAGCGCCGGGATACAGGCTCAGGGTTGATCCGGTCGGGAAGGGGAGCTTTTCCTCTCGATCACGGATCATCGGCTGTTCCTGCTGGGCGGGCAACAGCGCCTCGTAGAGCCTGGCCGTTTCCGGAGAGATCCATTGCAGGGTCGATCGAGGCAATGGCAACAGGTACACAGAAGAAACAAGGAAGAGCATCACCAGCGTGATGGAGACCCAGCAGAAGTGCAGCGTCAGTTTCCATCGTACGATCTGTTTGATCGCCCAAAGCAGCAGTACCACAGCAATGCCGCAACCGGCCAGTTGGATGTGATTGAACTGCGTGCCTCCCAGCAACCAGGGCAAGACAACGAGAATGAGCAGTATGATGCCTTCCATTGCGCCATCAAGAAGCGACTCGATGCTGAAGCGAGATAAGTTTGGTGCAACAAGGGAAAGGCGACTGGCTGGTGTCTTCATCATACTTACGTTATTAAAAGAAAACCGCCCGAATAGCACTGCTATTCGGGCGGCACAGAATCCAATTGCCTTAGACGACTAAAGACCCAGGAAGGTGAACGTGTGCGGTGAGGAATTGTTCCAACTGCCGTTCGGCGGGGTACGCATATAGGTGATGGTCAACGAAAGTCGATAAAGACCCAGCGTCAGCCTGCCAAAGCGTGTCAAGTTTGTTCCAACAAACGTACCCGGAGGGGTCGTTACACTGTAAGGTGGAAAGTTAAAAGGATCATTGGCAACTCCATACCGTTGAATCGACAGAGTAGCACTGATGGATCCATTATCGAGAAATGAACCAAAACTATGTGCGATCGAAATAAGCTGGCTGTCACTGGTGATTTGAAAATCGCGAGTAGCAGTGACGGAATACTTGGTGATGGTGGAAGGCGGATTGACAAACCCCATTCCGATGGTCAAACCATAATTATTAGGGTTGTCTGAATTGTTATGAAAGGTGCCATTGACGATATCCGAGCCGCCTCCGCCTGTGGTTGCGCTGAAAAAGTTCCAGGAGCCAAGGAATGTCAATGCCAGCGCAGGTACGGGAACGAGCAGGAGCAGTGCGAAGGCCAGTCCCGCCATATTTCGTAGTACACGTGATGTATTCATGGAAACCTCTTCAAGCAAACGAGAACCATTGGCTGGGTAGATATACCACCCCCCATAAAGACTAGCTTATAGCAGATTAGGGGTACTTGCAAAGTTCAAATTTGCTGATTTCATCAATTATCTGGAATTAGTGAATACAGTAGACCTGTCGCTGTGTCTTCGATTTGGCCAACCTCATACCGTTTCATTGACACATAATGGGTGTTACATGAGTTCAGTCGCTATTCAATGTATCGGGTTGAAAAAGACTTATCCTGCCAAGCCGCCCGTGGAGGCGGTGCGGGGGTTGGACCTGATAATTGAGACCGGCGAATGTTTTGGGTTGCTCGGCCCCAATGGGGCGGGGAAGACGACGACTATCGAAATCCTCGAAGGCCTGCTCGAACCCTCCAGCGGCGAGGTCCAAGTACTGGGCATGACCTGGAATGAAAAGGGTGGCCAGATCAGAGAGCGGATTGGCATCTCATTGCAGGAGACCAAACTTTCTGACAAACTCTCTGTCATCGAAACCGTCAGGCTTTTCCGCAGCTTCTACGCCCAAGGCATAACTCCTGAGGAAGCAGTTGAGGCTGTCAGCCTTGAGGAGAAAGCCAAGACCTGGATCAGCAAACTCTCCGGGGGCCAAAAACAACGTCTTGCTGTTGCTTGTGCCATTGTCGGCAAGCCTGATCTGCTCTTTCTCGATGAACCAACCACCGGTCTCGATCCTCAATCCCGGCGGCAGTTGTGGGAGATCATTCAGGGTTACAAAGACCAGGGCAAAACCATTCTGCTGACCACTCACTACATGGATGAAGCGGAGAAGCTCTGCGACCGTGTCGGCGTCGTCGATCATGGCAAGCTCATCGCTCTCGGGCCGCCCCGGCAACTCATTGATGAACTGGGGGGAGGTCATGTGCTCGAGTTTGCACTCGACCTCAACCAGGAGGAAGATCACGAGAAATTACGACAACTGCCGGCGGCTACCGAGGTGAGGAAAGAAGGCGATCAGTATGCCATGGTCGTGCAAGAGGTGCATATCGCTCTGCCGGCTTTACTCGAATGGACCAGGCAGCAGAAACGAACCGTTACCAGCTTGGCCACTCACACTGCAACGCTTGAAGATGTGTTTGTCAAATTGACCGGTCGCCACCTGCGTGATGAAGAAGGAGCCAAATCATGACACCTGCCGCATCACGTTGGGAACCGTTCAAGAACCTGGTATTATGCCGGCTCAAGGAGCACATCCGTGAGCCGGAGGCGATCTTCTGGGTCTATGGTTTTCCGCTGATCATGACCCTGGTCCTGGGCATTGCTTTTCGCGAGAAGCCGAAAGATGCTCCACTACAGGTGGACATTCAAGATGGCCCCCATGCCGAGTTCGTGGCTCAGGCCCTGGCAGCCCAGGGAGATCGTTTCAAAGTGCAGCGAGGCTCGTCGGAAGTATGCAGGAAACGCCTGCATCGTAGCGAGACAAGCTTGGTGATCCAAAGCGAGCCTGCGCCCGGCAGCAGACCTCCCTATCAAATCACCTACCTGTACGATCCTGGGCGCCCCGAGAGCAGCCTGGCAGAGAAGGCCGTGGACGATGTTTTGCAGAAAGCTAGCGGACGAACAGACCCTTTGAAGACCACTCCCAAGGTCTTCGCTGAACAGGGCGGCAGGTACATCGACTTCCTGGTGCCCGGACTACTTGGGATGGGCTTGATGGGAGGCGGGCTCTTTGGAGTCGGCTTCGCCATCGTTGATATGCGGATTCGCAAGCTCCTCAAACGATTCCTGGCGACGCCGATGCGTCGTCCCGATTTTCTAATGGCGGTGATGGCCAGCCGATTTGCTTTTATGCTGCCCGAAGTGCTGATGCTGTTGATCTTTTCCTACTTCATTTTCGGTGTTACCAACATGGGCAGCTTCTGGCTGCTACTCTTGTGCATCTTCCTGGGGGGTGTCACGTTCTCCGGCATCGGGCTGCTCGTCGGCAGCCGGGCGAAGACTCTGGAAGCGGCATCGGGGCTGATGAACCTGGTGATGTTGCCCATGTGGGTGCTTAGTGGTGTGTTCTTCAGTTCCGATCGGTTTCCTGAGGTGGCCCAGCCGGTGATTCGCGCCTTGCCGTTGACCTTGATCAACGATGCTTTGCGTGCCGTGATGAACGAAGGAGCGGGGTTCCTGGATATTGGCTGGCAACTGCTGGGGCTGGTGATCTGGGCGGTGGTCACGTTCGTGATTGCCCTGAAGATCTTCCGGTGGCAATAATGTAGCGGCTGCTTCCAGCTACTTTCTAAGCAACTAACAGGTCATCTGCCTGTGTTCTAGGCAGATATGATGCTTCCTTGAGCCGTTTTTTGTCTTTGGCCACGAGTTAAAGTATTTCCACAAGTGCATAAATCATAATACTTTGCATCTCAATTCATACTACGGTACATCGAGTCAAAGACATTTGGCACGACTCATGCTTTAACACCTAGCATCATCAAGGTGAATGTTGACTGCCGGGAGGGAGAGGCCTGTCAGTCAACATTCGCCTTGCTTGATTACAAGCAACGAGCCACGACTCGAACAGTTGTTGGGAGAGGCAACTGTTCCGAGTCGTGGCCCTTTCTTTGCGCTGAGATCATTGGGAGGGCGAGGCTCCCGCCGAGCCGTTAGCAATTGCTAAGAAACTCGGCGGGAGGCTTGTTCTCCCTGTTTACCTACCGATCATTAGCCAATCAGGATGGCGATAATCGAGTTGACCACGGTTGGCCTGCCTACAGTCGACTTGATCTGCACCTCGCCGAGGAAGCGAGTGGGGCGAAGTAGATTATCCTGTTCGATGTAACCTCGAATGATCGCCAGACTGCCATCGGGGCCAATACCCATGCCAACAAGGGTACCGTCCGGGGCAACGTCCGCAATACTGGCATAGGCGGTAGCTACCCGGTTCTGGGTAAAGACGAGGTTGAGGGTAAAGGTGTTACTGGTGCCATCAGTGATTTGGGCGACAACCGTGCCAGGTGTTCCAGCAGTGCTGGAAAATGAGCCTGCAAAGTTGCCCCGTAGATCAGGCCTGGCAACATTTCCCAGATTCATGGACCTAAAGAAGAAGCTGACCCCTTCCACGTTCTTACCCGCTATTTGATACGTTCCCGTCCCGAACAGCCCGCCGGCTCCGTAGCTGAACTTCTCCCACCGTGCGATGTAGCCCAGCCTCTGGTTGGGATTGGTGCTTAGACAAGAACAGGCACCGCTGGCGTTGATGACTCCGAGAATGGGATAATGCAACGGAATAGTTCCTGACAGTACTATTTCACCGCTGACCCGGTTCAAATTATCCTGTTCGATGTAGGGGATGAGTGCAGGCCTGACCGTCGCCTGCCCCTTGGCCTGGAATCCGCCCAGGTAGCTGCCCCGGGCATTCGGGACCGTCTGTGCCTGACACCAGGAAGGTATCAGGAGAAATGCACAGAGCAGACCAGCAGCCTTGATGATCGTTCGACGAATGAACATGGCAAACCTCAATGAAATGGATACTTTCGATGCTGAGAGAGTTCAGCTAAGATCAGTACTGCCAAACGTTGTGGGAGATTAACTGCAATCACCCAGGTTGGTGGTCTTGTCTGGCTCCTCCCCTTACCAAGGGGAGGTTGGGTGGGGTTCTTCTCCCCGAACCTACCCCCTCTAGCTCCCCCTTGGAAAGGGGGAGAACCTGAATGAATCCCCGGTTGGTTTTGCTCCAAATCGCTGCTACAATGAAACAGTTAGACCTGCCTCTTGGGAGATACACCGTGTTCTGTTGTCCTGTTGTCAAATCGGTAGTGATGATTGGTGGACTGGCCGTCATGGGCTTTGCCGGCTGGGAAGCCTCCTCGTATTTCACCCGGCATCAGCAAGAAGAAGGCATATGCTGCACTATGCCGTATATCACATTGACAAGTGAAGGTAACGAAGGCAACGGCTCCTGCTGTAGCGCACCCAGTCGTGCTGGGTTGGTAGCTAGCAAGCCTGCGACTACAACTGAAGATTGCTGCGAGAAAGAAGAGACCGGCATTCCAGTCTCCACGAACAATGCCGCAGTTGAGGGCTGGGCGACCGTGAAAGGGCAGGTCGTCTTCGGTGGCGACACCATCCCCAAGGCTGAAGAGAGCAAGGTGACTGCTGATCAGGCTCATTGCCTGGCCAAAGGGCCGTTGCTCGATAAGGTCTGGAACGTCAACCCCAGCAACAAGGGCCTGGCTGGTGTCGTCGTCTTCATCCTGCCCGAACGGGATGAGAAGCTCCCGGTGCATCCCGATCTACAGACTCCCAAGCCCTTCACTCTGGATCAGCCCTACTGTGAGTTCACCCCTCGTGTCTTTGCTGTCCAGGCTGGGCAGACATTGAACGCCAAGAATCCTGATCCGGTGTTGCACAATGTCGTCATCAAGGGTCTGAAGAACGATCTCAATGTGCAGATTCCCTCAGGCAGCGAGAAGCCGCTCAAGCTAGTTGCCGAATCCAATGCTATCACGGTTGCCTGTGGCTCGCACCCCTGGATGAAAGGCTTCGCCTGGTGCTTCGATCATCCCTACTTCGCCGTCACCGATAAAGATGGCAGGTTCGAAATCAAGAACGTTCCAGCCGGGAACCGCAAGATTGTCTTTTGGCACGAGACCGGCTACCTGCCCGGATACAGCAAGCGTGATCAGAAGACGCTGAACCTCGCTGCCGGGGCGACAGTGGATGTTGGCGTTGTGAAGGCGATGCCGAAGTAGCCAAAAAGTGCTGAGTCCTGAGTGAAAAACACTCAGGACTCTGTGTTTATTGCCAATGGTTCGGTCGGCCATAAGCATCGAGCTCAAAATGTCCAAACCAATGCCAGCAAAGATTGGAAGAGCCCTGGTAGGGACTTCTTTGTTGTTGATGTCATTTACGTTGTTAGTACCGGCATTGACTTTTACAAGAGACCATCCTTTCGAGGATAAATGGTGTTGGATTGCATTAGCCTATAGTGTTGCGGTGATTGCGTTAATACCGATTGGCTACTGGTTGTCAAAAAGGGGTGGCGAAGAGTACCAAATCACCGCTATCGAAGTTATTGTCTGTCTCGCTATCAACTATTTGCTGGCGGCGTTGTTGCTCGATATGGGAAAGGTCCTGTATGCTACCAACCGGGCATTGATACCCTACCTGGTCCTAGTTGCCTTTATTCTTGTTCGCCGGTGGAATCGGCTCACGAAAATCGACGAGTTTCTTCTGGGGTGGTCTTGGGTTCCCTGTTTTCTGTTCTTGATGCCTGTGATCTACAGGTTTCGTGAAGGGAAAGAGATCTGGTAGGTTGAATTGCATGTGTGGCATCAGGACTTTCCTGTGAAACTCTGGTGAAGCCCCCGTACTTTACCTATGCTATCCGATAGCCCAGAGCCTTCGAGGTAGCCCATGACCACAGTGGATAACCCCAGAACAGCCGGCAACAGCCAGGCCCCTATCCACACGAACATGAAAACCAAATTTACCTGGATCCGCAAGCATCTCCTCACACTTGAAGAACTCGAACCTGTCGAGATCGAACTTATTCTCGACACCGCTGCTGGCTTTGCTGAGATCAATCAACGCAAACGCAAGATCGTTCCGGTGCTCAAAGGTAAAGCCGTCGTCAATCTCTTCTTTGAACCCAGCACCCGCACCAAAACCAGCTTCAGCCTAGCCGCCAAACGCCTCTCTGCCGACACGGTCGATTTCACCACGACCAGTTCGAGCCTGAGCAAGGGCGAGACGTTCATCGATACCGCCAAGAACATCGAAGCGATGGGCATGGATATCATGGTCATCCGTCATGCCACCAGTGGTGCCCCGTTGCTACTGAGCCAGCATGTCAAAAGCGGCGTCATCAACGCCGGGGATGGAGCTCATGAGCATCCGACCCAGGGCTTGCTGGATGCCTTCACCATCCGCCAGCGCAAGGGCAAGATCAAGGGGCTGACCGTCGGCCTCGTCGGCGACATCGCTCACAGCCGGGTTGCAAGAAGTAATATCCACGCCCTTACCAAGCTCGGTGCCCACGTCATCGTCTGCGGCCCGCCAACGCTGATCCCGCACGACATCAAGAAGATGGGCGTCGAGGTCGAATACAATCTCGATCGTCTGCTGCCCTGCCTTGATGTGGTCAATCTGCTCCGCATCCAGTTTGAACGACAACGCCACGGCCTGTTCCCCTCGATCGGTGAATACGCAGCCCTCTTCGGCATGAATGGCAGACGTATGAAACTCTGCAAACCCGATACGCTCATCCTCGCCCCTGGCCCCATCAACCGTGGCATCGAAATGACCCCCGAAGTCGCCGACGGCGACAACTCTGCCATCCTCGATCAAGTGACCAACGGCGTCGCCGTCCGCATGGCCGTGCTCTATCTGTTGTGTGGCGGGCAGATGAGTGAGTTGGAGTAGGCTGGTCTGGTTCCCCCCCTTTCCAAGGGGGAGTTAGAGGGGGTAGTTTTCGGGAGAGCAGCCTCCCCTTGGTAAGGGGAGGAGCCAGGCAAATCGGAACACACCATGACCCGTATCTTCAATCGAGAGGATGAAAAAGACCTTCGACGTGGCCTACGTAAAACGATGCCACCCGCTGAAGTCATTTTGTGGCAGCAAATTCGTGGACAACAACTCGGATACAAGTTTCGACGGCAGTACAGCGTGGGATCGTATGTCATCGACTTCTATTGTGCACAAGAGAAGCTGGCCATCGAGTTAGATGGCGAGAGCCACTATCTTGAAGGCGCATCCGAACGAGACAAGAAACGACAGGAATTCATCGAAGAGTTCCATATTCGTTTCCTTCGATTCACCAATGTCGATATTTATGACTACATCGAAGGTGTATTGCAGGTGATCGTGGAGACATTGAGATATGGTTCTCCCCCTTACCAAGGGGGAGTTAGAGGGGGGTGAGCCACTGCGGAATTAACCCCACCTAACCTCCCCTTGGTAAGGGGAGGAGCCAGACAAACCCAGGACTACACTACATGCCCGTAACCACAACCCTCATCACCGGTGGCCGTGTTATCGACCCCAGCCAGCGTCTTGATGGCGTCTCCGACGTCTGGCTGCATGGCGACAAGGTGCTGCACGTCGGCTCCCGGCCTGATCTGAAGGCTGATCACACGATTAATGCTCACGGCAAGATCGTGACGCCGGGACTGATCGACATCCACGTCCATCTAAGGGAACCCGGAAGAGAAGAAGACGAGACCATTGCCACCGGGGCCGCTGCGGCTCTTGCCGGTGGCGTCACCTCCGTCGCCTGCATGCCCAACACCGAACCGCCCATCGATAGCCAGGCGAGTGCTGAGTTCGTGGTGCTACAGGCCAAGCGTGCTCGTCAGGCCCATGTCTTCCCCATCGGCTGCGTTACCAAGGGCCGCAAGGGTGAAGAGTTGGCTGAGATGGGCGGCCTCGTTGCCGGCGGGGCGGTGGCGTTCACCGATGACGGCGCTCCGGTCAAGAGTGCCGAGATCATGCGGCGGGCGCTCGAATACTGCCAGATGTTCGATAAGCCGGTGCTCAACCACTGCGAAGACCTCGACCTCTGCAAAGATGGTGTGATGAACGAAGGCGAATGGTCGATGAAGCTCGGCCTGCGTGGCTACCCTGCCGCTGCGGAAGACATCATGGTCGCCCGGGACATCATCCTCGCTGAACTCACCGGTGGCGACTTGCACGTACTGCACATCTCTTCCGCAGGCTCGGTCGATCTCATCCGCAGGGGAAAAGAGAAGGGCGTGAAGGTCAGTGGCGAAGCCTGCCCGCACCACTTCCTGCTTACCGATGAATGCCTTCGGACCTACGACAGCAACTTCAAGATGTCGCCACCGCTAAGAACGAAGAAGGATATTGCTGCGATCATTCAGGGCCTGAAGGATAATGTAATCGAGGTTCTCTGCACCGATCACGCCCCGCACGCTGTTGAAAAGAAACTGCGTGAACTCGACCAGGCCCCCAATGGCATCGTCGGCGTCGAGACGTTCCTGCCGCTGTGCATCAAAGGATTAGTAGAGCCGGGCCACCTCACCTGGAGCCAGATGATCGAGAAGATGACCGCTAACCCCGCCCGTATCTTGAGGCTGCCCGGCAAAGGTTCCCTCAAACCAGGCATGGACGCCGACGTGACGATCATCGATCCAAAGCTCAACTGGACGATCTACCCCGAAGAATTCAAATCCAAGAGCCGCAACAGTCCGTTCAAGGGTTGGGATGTGACCGGGCGTGCGGTGACGTCGATTGTTCATGGCGAGGTAAGGTATCAGTTGTAGGTCTGGTTCCCCTCTCCCTCCCGGGGA
>DAOMFV010000144.1:0-12546 GCA_035430005.1 Gemmatales bacterium | reverse complement strand
CCTCTACTTAGCTGGTACCATGCTCTGGCTGGCGTGATTGTCAACACGGCCTAGTAGCTACGAGTGATGGATCAATGGCTGCCTAATGCTAGGTATCAAGCCAACTGCTTATGCTCCTAGGGACTAATTTCTGGCTTCCGGCTCCTTTTCGACCTATCCTTTGGCGAGTTCCTTCTCCATTGTCTGAGTTCAAAATGTTCTATCGAATGGGTTGCCCCCGCTGCGGACGCAGAATCGAATATACCGATCTACAGGTAGGGCATCAGGCCCACTGCCGACGCTGCAATTGCGAAGTGACCCTGCGGGGCAATCCCTTTCGCGTGTTCTTTTATCTCCTGGGTGCTGCTGCCATCGTTTTCATCGCTTGGGGCGGCATGCGCTTGATTCGTGTCACGATGAAGGAAAGCCGCTATTCGGGTGAGATTGTGCAGCCGCAACGTATCGAGAGGGTGGGATAGTTGAGTAGGCAACGCTATGAGTGCTTCCCATATCTTGTCTAAGCCATCACGAAATTAGTTTGTGGAACGAAAACTGTGCCACATTCCGGCTGTACTCAGCCGGGTGTGGTTGCGATCGCTTCGTACCATTCCTAACAAAGAAAAAAACAGTCTTCGGTGAACTACATCCTATCACCGCAACCACACCCCGTTGAAGTACCATCGGAGTGTGGCACAATCTTCACTACTCCCACTGACACCGCCATGTCCCTTCCCCCGCTTGTGGATTCTGTCTTCTGACTTCTGGCTCCTTCTCTATATTATTTCCATTGCTCCCCAGCCTTTGAGAGGTCTCCATGGCCAAGCCCCGCATTCAGTCGTTTGCTGTCTCGCCGTCCTTGCCGCCCCGATTGAAGGCGCTCGGCAAGATCGCCTACAACCTCTGGTGGTGCTGGAACCCTGAAGCGATCGCTCTCTTCGCCCGCATTGAACCCGAACTCTGGGATAAGGTCGATCACAGCCCGATACGTATGGGCGGACTTGTCACACAGACCCGCCTCAACGAACTCACCGAAGACGATGGTTTCCTTGCTCACCTCGACCGCGTCGAAGCCCAACTGAACGACTATCTTCAACGCCCCGGGTGGTTTGCTCATCATAATAACAAGAGCGATCTCAAAGTCGCCTATTTCTCCGCTGAGTTCGGCATCCACGAGAGCATCCCCATTTACTCCGGTGGCTTGGGACTGCTGGCGGGCGATCATCTCAAGTCAGCCAGCGATCTGGGGCTGCCTCTCGTCGGAGTCGGCCTCATGTATCGGCAGGGCTACTTTCGCCAGTACATGAACAACGAAGGCTGGCAGCAGGAAACCTACCCGGAGAACGATTTTTACAATCTGCCACTCATTGTCGAGAAAGATCAGGCAGGCAAGCCCTTGATGGTTCCTGTGCCGTTTCCTAATCGGGAAGTGTATGCCAAGGTCTGGCGCATCCAGGTGGGCCGCGTTCCACTCTACCTTCTCGATTGCAACGTCCCCCAGAACAAGGTCGAAGATCGGGAGATCACTGCCCAGCTCTATGGCGGCGATCTGGAGAACCGCATCAAGCAGGAACTCGTCCTGGGAGTGGGTGGCTACCGGGCCGTGCGTGCCCTGGGCTTTCGGCCCACCGTCTGCCACATGAACGAAGGGCATTCGGCATTCCTGGCCCTGGAGCGCATCCGCTACGCAATGGACCTGTATCAGATGTCGTTTGCGGAAGCGAAGGAACTGATCACCTCGGGCACCGTGTTTACGACCCATACCCCCGTGCCGGCAGGCAATGATCGCTTCCCACCCAACTACATCGAGTCCTTTCTGCAATACTACATGTTGAAGTTAGGCTTGAGCAAGAACGAACTCATGGCCCTGGGGCGCGAAGTCGTCACCGATGTCAACGAATACTTCTGCATGACTGTGCTCGCCCTCAAGCTCACCAACGTGGCCAACGGCGTCAGCAAGCTGCATGGCAACGTATCTCGCAAGATGTGGAAACGCATCTGGCCCGATGTGCCCGATAACGAGCTGCCCATCACTCATATTACCAACGGGGTGCATACCGCCTTCTGGGTTGCCCCTGAACTGGCCATGTTGTTCCGCCGATACCTGGGCTTCAATCCTACTGATAAACCTACCGATCACTCCATCTGGAATCGTATCGACAAAGTGCCCGACGGCGAACTGTGGCGCACCATCGAACGAAATCGCCAGCAACTCATTGTCTTCGCCCGCCAACGGCTCAAGATGCAACTGGAACGCCGAGGGGCGCTCCCCAGCGAAATTGCCCAAGCCGCCGACGTGCTTGATCCAGAAGCGCTCACCATCGCCTTCGCCCGTCGCAGTGCCACCTACAAGCGGGGCACACTTATCTTCCGTGATCTCGAACGTCTGGCTAAGCTGGTCAACCACAAGCAGCATCCCATTCAGTTCCTCTTTGCCGGCAAGGCTCACCCGCATGATAAGGCGGGGAAGGAACTGCTCAAGGAGATGATCCAGACCGCCAAGCGGCCCGAGTTCCGACATCGCATCGTCTTCCTCGAAGATTACGACATCAACGTGGCCCGCTACCTGGTTCAGGGCGTCGATATCTGGCTCAATAATCCGCGCCGGCCTCTGGAAGCCTCAGGCACCAGCGGTATGAAGTGTGTCGCCAATGGCGGGCTGCATCTCTCCATCCTCGATGGCTGGTGGGACGAGGGCTACGCCCAGACCAACGGCTTCGCTATCGGCAATGGCGAGGAATATGCGGACGTCAGCCAGCCCGATGCGGAACGGCTGGAGTATCAGGACGCGGTGGAGAGCAAGGCGCTCTACCATATTCTCGAACAGGAGATCATCCCTCTCTACTATCGCCGGGATGAGGATGGCGTTCCTCACGAATGGCTCAAGTACGTGAAGAACTCGTTGCGAACGTTGTGCCCGTTCTTCAACACCAACCGCATGGTTGAAGATTATCTCAAACAGGCATATCTGCCATCACACGATCGGCACGAGGCGCTCTATGCCGACAAGCAACAACCTGTTCGTGACCTCGCTGCCTGGCGAGCCCGAGTCGAAAAGGGATGGCCCAGGATCAGTATCACGCAGATAGAAACCGGGGGAACACAGGAAATGCTGGTCGGGCAGCAAGTCGAGGTGCGTGCCGCGGTGGTGCTGGGCGACGTGACTCCCGGCGATGTCGAAGTGCAACTGATCCACGGCAAGGTTGGCACCCTGGGGGACTTTGTTCAATCCGAGATTGTCGCCATGCACGACGGCGAACGCACCCCCCTCGGTGCCCACTGGTATCAAGGCAGCTTTAAGTGTGGGCACAGCGGTCAATATGGCTTCGCGGTCAGGGTGCTGCCCAGACACGTGAACCTCTCCAACCCGCTGAGTTCGGGGTTGATTACGTGGAATTCGTAATCAAGGCAATTGCGTGCCCTTGCAAGCGGCGCGGCGTAAGCCCGCCAGTCTGGTAGCGAAGTTCTTCGCCAAGATCACGCCGAGCTAACGCCTCGCCGCTCGCAATGCCGTGTCAGAATTGACCGCCCTACACCCCCAGCGCCCTCCGCTTCTCTTCAATGAACTTCACATGATGCGGAATGTGGTTGTTCATGGTGGCCACCATTTTTTCCAGCGTCATGGTGCCGCGTTCGTTGTGGATTCCTTCTCGTGACCAGGCTTCCAGGGGCAGCTTCTTGAGAATGCGGGCCATCGACTTTCGCGTGACATCGAGCAGAGTCACCTCTTCCTCCACGTCACGATCATGGTAGCAGAGTTTTTGGGCGAAAACGTTTTCATCCGCTCCCATCACGGTGGGCTTGTCCATGGTGATGACCCGCTTCATCCGCTCCACGTAGATCGGATCGAAATCGCTGAGATGGCACACGACTTCGAGCGTGCTCATCTTCCCCGCCACTGGTTTTGCCAACAGTTGCTCCTTACTCATGCCCTTGACGGCTTGCCTGAGCTGCTGCGGCCCGGCAAGGTATTCTTGAACGAGGCGATCACGAGTGGCGGTATCCATGGGAGAGCTCCTGGAGGAAACGACATAGTCAGAGTAGAAGATAAGGAGCCAATTCGTAGTAGTTCTTACTGGCTAAGATGGCTTGCATGTTGGGTGCCACTGTTTTGCGTGTACTCACGCTAACAGTGCTGATCCAGCATGGTTACGCCGAGTACGGCGAAACCATGGCACCCATCTCGCAAGCGCCCCGTCTTCTTCATTATTACACAGTCGCGGAAGAACCCCTCCATAAGATGACAGAAAGCCACCGATCAAGAAGCATCCCCCATGAGCGAGAATCCCCGTACCCCGATCAGTCTCCCGGCGGAACCGGGCACCCGGCTCGATGATCCTTCCCTCTACATCAACCGGGAACTGAGCTGGCTGGAGTTCAACCGCCGTGTTCTCGAAGAAGCAGCTGACCCGACGGTGCCGGCGCTCGAACGGCTCAAGTTTGTCTCCATCTTCAGCTCGAACCTTGAAGAGTTCTTCATGGTGCGGGTGGGCGGGCTGCTCCAGAAGTTGCAGGCGGGCATCAATGTCAGCAACGCTGCTGACCGCATCCCTCCCCGGGAACTGCTCCAACGCATTAATCTTCTGGTGCAGGAACTCACTGCTCAACAGTATCATCTGCTCACCAACGAAATCCTGCCGCCTCTGGCCAAGGCGGGGATTCAGATCCTTGAGGTCGAAGAACTCACCGGCGAGGAGAAGGCCCACCTTCGTTCCTTCTTTAACAAGCAGATTCTGCCGGTGCTCACGCCGCTGGCCATTGATCCCGGGCACCCGTTCCCGCATCTCTCGAACAAGACGCTGAACCTGGCGGTGATGCTCAACCGGGCCGGGCTGGGTGAACCTCTCTTCGCCGTGGTTCAAGTGCCTGCTGTGCTGCAACGTTTCGTACCGCTCCCCACCCGCAGCGGACATTGCTTCGTGCCGCTCGAACGGGTCATTCGCATGCACCTGCCCGAAATCTTCCTGGGCATGGAATTGATGGCGTCCACTTCCTTTCAGGTCATCCGCAATCGTGAGTATGAAATTGATGAAGATGTCGAAGACTTACTCAAGACGATGGAAGAAGAGCTGCGAAAACGCCGGCGTGGGTCGGCGGTGCATCTCTACCTCAAGGAATCGGCTGCTCCGCCCCTCGTCGAGTTCCTCGTCAATGCCTTCGACCTTGATGCCGAGGATGTCACCCGTGTTCCCACCATGCTCGATTTGACCGGCCTGAACCAGATTTATTCACTGCCCGGCTACGATCAATTGCGTGATCCTTCCTACGTGCCCCGGCCCATCTCCGAGTTCGAGCAGGCCCCCAACATGTGGGCAGCCATCCGTAACCGGGATATTCTGGTGCATCATCCATACGAATCGTTCCACTACGTGCTCGATTTCATTCAGACCGCTGCTCGTGATGACCAGGTGCTGGCTATCAAGCAGACGCTCTACCGTGCCGGTGCCGATTCGCCCATCATCCGTGCTTTGCAGGAAGCTGCTGACAACGGCAAGCAGGTGACGGTGCTCGTCGAACTTAAGGCCCGCATGGACGAGGAACGCAACATCCTCTGGGCCCGTGAACTCGAAAAGGCGGGCGTGCATGTCGTGTTCGGCTTTGTCAACATGAAGACCCACTGCAAGGTCGCCCTCGTGGTCCGCAAAGAAGAAGACGGGCTTCGCCGTTACGTTCACCTGGGCACCGGCAACTACAACCCGCAGACTGCACGTATCTACACCGATTTTGGCTTCTTCACCTGCAATGACGACTTCGGTGAAGACGCCACCGCCCTGTTCAACTACCTCACCGGCTACAGCAATGTGCCGACCTGGCGGAAGCTGGTGCTCGCGCCGATTCGCCTGCTCCCCTTCACGCTGGAGAAGATCGAGAAAGAGATCGAGTTCCAGAAGAAGAGCAAGAATGGCCGCATCATCGCCAAGATCAATGGCCTCTTGGAACCCAGCATTGTGCAGTCGCTCTACCGGGCTAGCCAGGCTGGCGTGCAGATCGATATTATCTGCCGGGGTATCTGTTCGCTGCGGCCAGGCATCAAAGGCATCAGCGAAAACATTCGGGTGCGCTCAATTGTCGATCGCTTCCTCGAACACAGCCGGGCCTTCTACTTTGGCAACGGCGGCAACCCCGAAGTCTACATCGGCTCCGCCGACTGGATGGATCGTAATTTGAGTCGGCGTGTAGAGGTCGTCTTCCCCATCGAGAATCCCATTCTCAAGAAACGAATGATCGACGAAATGCTCGGTGTCACACTGGCTGACAACGTGAAGGCAAGAGAACTGCGCCCTGATGGTTCCTGGGTCAGAGTCATCGGCGACCCGCAGAAGCGAGTACGGAGCCAGGCCAAGTTCCTGGAACTCGCCGCCGAAGCCGCCGCCCGCATCCCCAGCGAACCCGGCATCCTCGCCCCCGTTACATTGCCCAATGGCACCGCTCCCAAGAACGGTAGCAAGCGAAGAGATCGCCGAGCGACGACGGAAGGAAGAAGAGAAGGGAAGTAATTATTGCTCCTCTCCCCGAAGGAAGAGGAGGAGCAAAGTACACGTCGCCACCGCAACAAATTCGAACACTTTCATAATGACCGTGCCACACTCCGGCATGTACTCATGTCGGAGTGTGGCACAGTTCTTCAGCCCTCCCTGGGCCCTGGCAAGACCGAACGTTCTTTCGGAGCTAGGACACATTTCGTTCTCATCGATTGCTTCACAGATCATTTATTTATTGCGATTGTCCTTCTTTTCCGTCACAATCCACTATTCCCCCAACCCTGCTGGATGAACCCAATGCGAACCGCATTACTCGCCGTACTCTTCTTCGCTTCCCCGCTCTTTGCTGCTCCGCCTCGTGCCTTCACCCCCGACCCTGCTTCGGTGCAGTGGTGCGGCCCGGCTTATCGCTATCCGCAGCAGGGCTGGATCGTCGTACACATCGAAGGCAAGCCATACGAACGGGGTTACCAATACGGCACGCTGCTGGCCAAAGAGATCGCTGGCTTCGCTGAAGGGCAGGGAATCTACCAAAGCCCGAAGGATGCATCGACTGGCTGGCGATCACTGCGAACACTGACCGATGCCCTCTTCCTCCGTCGTTACGATGTCGAACTCCTCGAAGAGATGAAGGGCATTGCCGACGGGGCTGCTGCGGGAGGGGCGAAAGTCTTTGATCGTGTTGTCGATCTGCTCGATATCGTCACCGTCAACAGCATAGTCGAACTGGGTTTCCTCGAAGCAGCACTGGGTGCCACGCCCAACGGTCTGGAAGGCAAAGAGTTCAAGGAACCACCCTATGCCCGCCCAAAGAAGGTGCCGATGGGCCATTGCTCCGCCTTTGCCGCCACCGGGCCTGCTACCAAGGATGGCCAGCTCGTCATTGGCCACATCACCATGTGGAACCAATATTCGTCTCGCTGGTTCAACGTCTGGCTCGATGTGCAACCCGAAAAGGGCCACCGGGTGATGATGCAGACCAACGCCGGCGGCATCATGAGCGGCACCGACTACTATCAGAACGATAAAGGCCTCATCCTCTCTGAAACCACCATCGCGCAGACGCCGTTCAATGTCAATGGCTGGTCGCTGACAGCTCGTTGCCGCAAAGCAGTGCAGTACGCTACGAACATCGACGAGTGTGTCGAGCAACTCAGCGGGCAGAACAACGGCCTCTATACCAACGAATGGCTCATCGGCGATTCCAAGACCAACGAGATCGCCATGTTCGAAATGGGCACCAACCAGAAGAAGCTCTGGCGGAGCAGCAAGAACGAATGGCCCGGCGACACGCCCGGCTTCTACTGGGGCTGCAATAACACCAAGGACTTGCAGGTAAGGCTCGATACCCAGCCGTGCTTGAACTGCCGCCCGTTCAACACGACCTTCCGCCCCTCCGAACGGGACAAGATGTGGCTCAAACTCTACGACGACAACAAAGGCAAAATCGACGAATCCTTCGCCTTCAAGGCCTTCACCACCGCCCCGCTTGCCGCCTATCCTTCACTCGATGTGAAGTTCACCACCAGTGCTTTGGCCAAAGAGTTCAAGTCGTGGGGACTGTTCGGGCCGCCGCTCGGCAAGACTTGGGAACCCACCGATGAAGAAAAGAAACGCTACGATTTCAAAGTCGCGCCGCTCGTCTCCAACGACTGGACAATGCTGAGTGGCGACAAGCCCAAGGCTGCAGCGACAGCCGGCGATGTCAAAAGCACCTCACGAACTTGGGTTGCCACCACCGTCGATTCCTCCGCCGATGGCGATGCCGATGAGTACGATGACAGCGTCGTCACCGAACGCAACCCCGCCTGGAATGGCACCCTCCTTCCCAAGACCGATGCCGATGTCTGGCTCACCACCGGCTTCGCCGACTACGAACGCATTGTCAGCAAGATGAAACAGAAGAAGACCGAAAAGGATAAGGATGCCCTGGGTCTCGCCCTCTACGCCCATGCCATCAAGTACCGCATGGCCACCCAGCGGCTCGGCAGGGAGACTGCGCTTAGTCAATTGAAGCTCGATCCCCGTGAGAACGATGGTTACGACCAGGCCACCGGCCGTGGCGTGCTGGTGCTGCACAAACTGCGTGAGACCCTCGGTGCCACCACCTTCGATGCGGCCCTCGATCAGTTTGGTAAAACTCACGCCGGAAAGGAGATAGCCACCGCCGACTTCCGTGCTCATCTGGAGAAAGTCACCGGCAAGTCGCTGGAGCCGTTCTTCTCCAAGTACGTCAACCAGGCTGCCCCGACTGACCTGAGCAAACCCCAATGGTCGATCTTCGGCTTCGACAAGAACCTCGAAGACACCGTCATCATCTATGGCACCCAGGCCGAGAGTGCCGCCAACAAGGAAGCGGCTGAGCGTTTACAGGAAGTGATCGCCCGCCGTTATGGCAATTATCGCCCGGTCATCCTCAAAGACAGCGACGTGAAGACCGAAGCAATAAAAGACAAAAACCTGCTCCTCGTCGGTCGCCCCGAAGCGAACACGGTGACGGCCAAGATGCAGAACCAGTTCCCTCTCACCATCGGCCCGCGCAGCTTCAAAGTCGGCGACGCCACCTATGCCGCCGATCAAACCGGGCTGATCGTCTCCGGAGCTCATCCTGAAAATGGCCAGCGCTGCACCGTCGCCTTCATGGGCCTCAGTGCTGAATCGACGTGGAAGCTCGTCAGCCAGATGGGCAGTTCACCCTGCGATGCGTTGATTGTGACTTCTGATGCCATCACGCCGAAGGTGCTTAAACCCATCAAGCTGGAGGAGTGAGGTATTTTTCTCCCCTCTCCACTGGAGGGAGAGGGGTTGGGGGGTGAGGAGGCGGTGGGACATGCACACGTTACAACGAGACTTCACGTCGGGCTAACGCCCTGACGCTCGCCACCGAGTATTATTTCAACTTCACCACGATCAGCTCCCGATCATCCCGCGCAAAGACCATCCCCTGTGCGTAAGCCGGGTGGGCCCAGGTATGCCCACACAGCTTGGCCCTCGCCAACTCCTTGTACGCCTCAGCGTTCGGCTCGAAGAGTACCAGGTCACCCATTTCTTCGAGCATCAGCAGGTTGTCCTTGGTGCTATACACAGTGGCGTGATACTGTCCAACGCTGGGTTTCTTCCATTTGCTCATACCTGTCGTGGGATCAACGCATTGCAGAGCTGCCACGGGGGAGCGAGCGAGTTGACCGGTGACAGCATAGAGCAACCCGCCGGAAACGACTGGAGTGGCGAAGTAACAGGTAAGGGCCCCATTCTTCCACTCACGGTTGGCGGTCACCGCACCGTCTTTGATTTCCACCTTGATGCCCATGCTGCCAAAGGTCACCGAGGCGGCAAAGAGCAGATCGCCCATGCGAACCGGAGTGGTGGAGCTTTCGTTGAGCAAATCCTTCAGCGGCACCCGAAAGTACTCCTTCCCCGTCGCCGGTTCGAGGCCCACGACGCCACGTTCGGTCTGAAACACCAGCATCATCTTGTCGCCGAACTGGGTGCTCATGGGTGAAGAGTAGCTCGCCTTGTCGGTGCCCGACTTCCAGACCAGTTCGCCCGTTGTTTTATTGAACGCCACGATGCTGCCTTCGGCGCCGCCCGGCATCACGTAGACGTTCTTGTCATCAACCATCGGGGAACTGGAAACGCCGAAGGTCAGGTTCTTGGCCTTGAACTCGGTGAGGGTGTCCTTCTTCCACAGTTCCTTTCCCGTCGCCGCGTCCCGGCAGATCAGTATTCCTGTCACGCCATAGGTGTAAAGCTTGCCCGCGGAGACAGCCGGGGTGGCTCGCGGCCCGTTGCCGAACATGCTGGTGAAGGCTGCCCGGGGGTTCGTCTGCTTCCACAGCTCCTTGCCCGAAAGATCCCAGGCGGTGATCTCTTCCTCGTCTTTGTCTTTCACCTTGGAGTGAAGGTAGACCTTGCCGTCGGCAACGATCGGTGAACTATGCCCTTCGCCGACCGACACCCGCCAGGCGACCGCAAGGTCACCCTTCCACGGGGCGATGGTTTGATCAATCGAGCCATTCCGATTCGGCCCCAACCATTGCGGCCAGTCCTGAGCGGCAGCGAGGGTGAAAGTGACTAGATTTAGCAACAGCGACATGAGGAGACGCATGATGAATATCCTGGAGAAGTGATTGCTTCTGTTATATGGCAATGAGGGTAGTGATCACGCTCCGCGTGATGGTTCGGATGCAATTGTGACAAGTCGTTCTCATTGCTTCCTCACGCTGAAAATGAGGGCAACTCTACTTAAACAACTGCTGCGCCCAACCGCCACAGGCCAGGCACAAGCCGCCCAGGGCCGCTCCAACCAGAGCTCCGCCAACAGCCATCACCGCATAGATCGACCAGCGGCCTCGACTTGCCAGTTCGTCGGGAGCCTTGCCCTCGATCAAGTCGTCGGCATAGACGACACGTGCCATCATCAAACCTACGATGACCAGCGATGCAACCCCTACACTCAGCCCCAGCGGCGGCATCGGTTGGTTCTTCGCTGCGAAGCGTATCGCAATCATCGGGGCAGCGACCACCGCGCTGAGAAGCGCTAACTCGCCACCCCAGTGGGTGAGCCGGCGAACCAGATCATCCCCATCCATACGGATAGCCCGCAGTGCCGCCCCAGCCGCCTCACCAATATCCTTGTCCGACATCAAACTGCGGAGCAGTGTCTCAGCCCGACCTGCCATTGGCCCCATCCGTTTCAGTTGGCCGATCAGTGCCAACCGCATCGGCACCTCCGTAACGTCTGTCGAACGCAACACCAGCAGAATCTTCGTCACCGCCGGCTGCCCCCAGCCACACAAGACCTGTTCCGCCATCTGGCGAATGCTCTCATCGGGATCATTGAGCAGGGAAACGACAGCAGCGATGGTATCGCCATCAGGCCGATTCTGCTGATGGATCTCCACGAGCGACTTCTGCCGATCTTCGATGGGCACTTCCGCAGCGAAGAGCGATTCAACATGCGTCAAGGAACGTGTACGAGTTTCGGGCTGCATGAGGCAAGCATAGCTTATTTTATGATGATATCACGCTTATAGTTGCCATCACGCTTCGCGTGATGGGGCAGGGATGTGCTGCGATCATCCAGGCTAGTTAAGTTACGACGTGTCTCCGCTACCTCACGCGGAGCGTGATGGCAACTCTACAGCCGCACTACGACGCCCCGTTCCGCCAGATAACGCTTCGTCACCGGCACCGGGTACTCGCCATAATGAAAGATGCTCGCAGCCAGGGCGGCGTCAGCTTTGCCGGCTGTCAGCACCTGAAACAGATGCTCCGGATGCCCGGCACCTCCCGAAGCCACAACAGGAATCGTCACTGCCTCCGCTACGAGTCGAGTCAGTTCGACATCATACCCATTCTTGGTGCCATCGTTATCCATGCAGGTGAGGACGATCTCGCCCGCCCCCAATCGTTCCACTTCCTTTGCCCAGGCAACTGCTTCCAGCCCCGTAGGTGTCCGACCCCCGTGGGTGTAGACTTCGTACCAATCATCGACCCCCTCACCCCTCACCCCTCTCCCTCCAGGGGAGAGGGGAACCAGATCTTCACCCCTCTCTCCGTCATGGGAAGGGGCCGGTATTTCTCCCCTCTCCCTCCCGGGGAGAGGGGCCGGGGGTGAGGGGGAACTTACTCTCCTCGGATCAATATTCACCACACACGCATTCGCCCCAAACTTGCGACTGATCTGCGTAATCAGTTCTGGTGTTTGTACCGCTGACGTATTGAGGCTCACCTTCTCCGCCCCGGCGTGAATCAGCCTCGTCGCATCCTCCAGTGTCCGAATCCCGCCACCCACACAAAACGGCATAAACACCTCTTCCGCCACCCGGCGAACGAGGTCAGCCATGATGTCGCGCCCTTCGTGGCTGGCGGTGATGTCGAGGAAGACGAGTTCGTCCGCCCCGTCGCGCTCGTACTGCTGGGCAATCTCGATCGGATCGCCCGCATCGCGCAGGTTGATGAAGTTCGTCCCCTTGACCACCCGGCCCCGGTTGACATCCAGACAGGGAATGATGCGCTTGGCGAGCATGAAGGTTCCCGAGTGCAGAACAGAAATGTTATACTGCCGTGCAACTCGGTCAGTAGG
>DAOMFV010000143.1:0-12840 GCA_035430005.1 Gemmatales bacterium | reverse complement strand
GGCTTCCTGTTCGGTGCCGGCATGCTTATTGCCGCGGCAGCCTACGTCTTCCCTGTGCTGCACAAGCAATGGAATGATGCTGACGTCACCCAGAAAGTCCGCATGCGCGAAGCCGAAGCCCGTGCCGAGGCTGATGTTGAGTTCCGTAAGACCGAAGCCCGTCTGAAGGCTGAAGCCGAGGCTGCGGGAGTCAGACTGGCCAAGCTCGATATCGCTCCCAATGGTTTCAAAGCTGTCGCCGAAAGGACTGGCCCGGCTGTTGTCAATATCTCCAGTCTATTGAATGTACCGCAGGGGCTGGTCAAGTCGGGCGAAGGCTCAGGTGTCATCTACAAGATTGAAAAAGATGTCGATGGATTACCTGTTGGATATATCGTCACCAATAGCCATGTCATCCACAAAGCCAATTCCAACAACCAATATGAAGTGACCGACCGGGTTGTCATCAACTTCGCTTCGGGACGAACGATCTTTGTCGATGGAAGCGCCATCTACCACGATCCGCTGATCGATATCGCCGTGATCAAGTTTGACGCAGCCGACTTCGAACACCTGGTGGCAGCGGAGTGGGGCGACAGCAATGCCTGTTCCGTGGGCGATTGGGTCGTTGCCATCGGCAGCCCCTTTGGCCTCAAGCAATCGGTCACTGCCGGCATCATCAGCGCCAAGGGCCGCACGGAACTTCGCCAAAAGGTCGAAACCGAAGTGCTGCAAACCGATGCCGCCATTAACGTAGGCAACTCGGGCGGCCCGCTGTTGGATATGAAAGGCCGAGTCATCGGCATCAATGTCGCCATTGTCACACAGAACAACGGTGGCGGCAGCAGCGGCGTCGGATTTTCCATTCCCAGCAATACCGCCAAAGAAGTAATCGAAACGCTGCTCAAACCGCCGCACAAGATTCAGCGTGGCTACCTGGGCATTCGCATCGGTGATCTGATCGATCCCCGGCTGGGGGCCAAGGCAGGCGTTGATGGCGGAGCCGTGGTGACGACTGTGACCCCCGGCTCAGCCGCTGAAAGGGGCGGGCTACAGGTGAACGACCTGGTCATTCGTTTGAAAGTGAAGGACAAGGAGATACCCATTCACTCTGGCGAAGAGCTGCGCCAGAACATCCGCGATCTGCGGGCAGGAGATAACATCCAGCTCGAATTGATGCGTGGGGTGGGCGGACGTGCCGCGAACATCGAGAGGCATGAATTGAAGATCACCCTCGGTGAGCTGCCGCAACTGGATATGGAGCAGCAACCCGATCAGTTCTTCCGACCCTTCGATCCGCAACGCCCTCAGCAGCAACAAGGCCGACCACGGAATCGGTAGAGTTGCCATCACGCTCCGCGTGAGGGCAACTCTCAGCTCTACTTCACAGCTTCTGGCGCAGGCACCGAGGGTACCGGCTTCACTACCGCCGCTTCGGACGATTCCTTGGAATAGAGCACCAGGAACGTGCCGATAGCAGCAAGCAGAATGCCGGCATAAAAGAGCGTACCGGGCGAAGACTTGGGCAAATCGAAATGCCAGGCATTATCGGGTGAAGGATGCCAGAACAGGCTGACGATCGTGTTAATGATAGGTGCCAGGGCAAAGATGAGCGGAGCAATATAGAGGCGATCCTCCTGGGAGGCATTGGCCGTCGCAAAGACAACACAGATGGCACCCAACGCTCCGGCCACACCTGCCAGTGACGAAAAAACGAGGCCGTTCGTGGACCACTTCAAGTTAGACGTGCCATTGAACCAGAAAATGATAAGCGGGATCAACACCGCCAACAGCACATAGGCACCGCCTACACAAAGGATCGCCGCCAACCGATTACCTATTCCTGGAGGATTGCCCAGCGACTTGCCGCCAAAAGCGATGAGCGGCACATAGGTTCCCCAGCACAGCCCTGCCCCAATTACAAATGCGATCCACAGCTTCATCGTCAACACTCCCTGGTGGTCTTGATCTACTCAAGTTATGGAGTGTCCACGATTCGTGCCAGACGATCAAGCCAGGCCATACGCCTTCTTGAGCCATCCGATCAGTTCAGCATCCACTTGTTTGATGTCCTCAATCCTCACACGATGCGTGACCATGCTGTTGAAGCTGCCCGACGCTTCGAGGCGTCCGGCGGCCTTCTCGCCTTTGAGATTGATGCCCACATCGATACGAGTAGCTGTCGTGGGCTGTACCAGCGCGAACTGCTTGCTCCGTCGCAGGCTGACATAGGTCTTCTTCGGGGAAACCTCCACATCCTTTCCGAAGGCTTCAACCGCTTTGAGGATTTTGTCATAGATCGGCTTCAGCGCCGCCTTGGCCCCGACGTACTGGGCTTCGAGCAGATCATCAGCGGCCGTCTCGGTTGTCTTCAAAACATTGGGAGTAGCCATCGCATGGGCTACCATGTTGGCGTAGCCATGCCCCAGGCTATGTTCCGCCTTGAGGAACTTGACAATCTCGCCATGCTTGGCAAAGCCCGACTTGCGGGCGATCGCCGTCCATTCGTCGAGTTTTTTCCCTGTCTTCTCTTCCAGGTTACGCACCATCGTCTGCATCGCGTCGGTTACTTTGTCTGCCATCGCCTTCCCTTTCACATTGGTATTCTTTGTCCACTTCCAGCCAGTATCAAGGTTACCGTGAATGGGTCACAAGTCAAAAGACTAAGACGCGAAACGAAAAATCAGCAAGTCACTCTCATCTTGACAGCCCGCCCTCTCTGCCCGATACTCTGGGTAGAGTTAGATACATAAGGAACATCAAATGCGACAGGGAAGTCGCGACAACATGGATATCGACGCTTTGATTCATCAATTGAATCAACGGTATCGTGTCGAGTTTGATCGTGCCGAATCGCTGCATGCCGAGCTGCGCTCCTACCAGGGTTCCCGTCTGTGGCCCTGGTTTCTTCGTTTTCGCCGCTTGGGAAAGTTGTTCGGTGCGTTCATGCCTTCACGAAGAGCACTCACTTCACACTCCCTCACGAAGAAAGCTGAATCCTGGCGACTGTTTCAGCCGCAGCCATCGACCTCGCCGGCTCAGAAAGATGTCAGCATTATCATTCCCTTCCGAGATCAACTCGAACTGCTTGAACGGTGCGTTCTCCCTCTGCATCGCACTGTGCCCGATGTCGAACTCATCCTGGTCGATAATGGCAGTAAGGAACACAAAACCAAGAGTTTCATCCATCGCTGCCGTGTGAACTACGGAGCCAAGGTCATTCACCTCGACGAGCCGTTCAATTTCTCGAAGCTCTGCAACGCCGGTGCTGCCATGGCACATCGTGAGTTTCTCCTGTTCTTGAACAATGATGTGCTGGCAGCCCAGCCGGCCTGGCTTGATGCAATGCTTGAATGCGCCGCCGACCCCCGGGTGGGTATCGTCGGCGCCACATTGCTTTACCCTGATCGGACGCTACAACATGTAGGTATGTCACCCATCGGACCGGGCGATACCTGGGTACATCCGTATCGCCACGAGCCTGAAGGCCATACGGGCCAAGACAACGAGCTGCGGCACATTCGCACCGTCCCAGCTGTCACCGGCGCCTGCCTGCTCATCCGCCGCAGCCTCTTTGAAGCTGTGGATGGTTTCGATCCCCGCTACGCCATCACTATGAACGATGTCGATCTGTGCCGGCGAGTGAAAGATCAGGGCTATGAAGTAGTCATCACGCCCTTCGCCCGGCTTTGGCACTATGAATCAATCAGTCGTGGCTATCAACGTGAGGCTGCCTGATGCTGACTGCCTGGGCGAAGAAAAGAGTTGATCGACTCTACCAAGTCTGGGCCGGGCCCGATCCGCACACACGCCCTCAAGGCCCGGTGTTCGATGCGCTCTCTACCACTTGGCGAGCCAGCCGGGCGCTCTATCGACACTGGGTTCGTTCACAGCAGCCCATTCTGGTAATGATCGATGGCCAGCCCCGCCTCACCGGGTGCGGCTCCATCACCGGATGGACGCTTGCCCGCAGCGGTCAGGTCAACTCGGTGCAGGCCTGGGTGGGCAACCAGATGATTGCCGAGTCCGTTCCCAACTACCGTCGTGCTGATGCTCATGTGGCCTATCCGTTCTATCCGCATCAGCAAATGGCAGGCTTTCGCCTTTGCCCTCCTGCCGGCCTCCTGCCAGATGGCGTGCATGCCCTGAAAGTGCGGGCCATCGATAGTGATGGCTATCAAGCCGAAATGGAAACCCTTCTCACAGTGGATCGCTTCACACAGGCCGATGATCCCAACATCGTCCCCGACTTTACCGGCACTAACCGTGAATATCAGTTTTGGCTGAAGAAGTATGATCGTCACAAGCTGCCTGTGATCCACAATGGCCCATTGATCTCGGTCATCATGCCGATCTACAGGCCCCGAATCGATCAACTGCTCGAAGCTATCGCTTCAGTGCGCGGGCAAACGTATCACCAGTGGGAACTGTGCCTGTGCGACGATGGTTCCTGTTCGGAGTTACTCACTCAGAAACTCGAAACGCTGGCCGACGGGGACCCCTACATCAAGCTGACGACCTTACCCCACAACATGGGCATCTCTGCCGCCACGAACCATGCCATTGAGTTCGCCAGTGGAGATTACCTGGCCTTCCTGGATCAGGATGACCGCTTGCACCCGCAAGCACTTCAGGCCGTCGCCAGTCGCATCAAGCAGACGGCAGCCGATCTCTATTTTACCGATGAAGATCGGATTGATGATCGTGGCCGCCGGCAGGAACCGTTCTTCAAGCCCGGCTGGTCACCCGACCTGCTGCACACCATGATGTACGTCGGGCATCTCACGATTTACCGCCGAACCATGCTGCAGCGTACCGGCCTGTGTGACAGCCGCTTCGATGGTACCCAGGACTGGGAATTGGCCCTGCGTGTCACCGATCAGCCGGGCTGCAAGGTCGAACATATTCCCGGTATCTTCTATCACTGGCGGCAGGGCGGTCACTCGGCCCTGGAACACAACAATCACCTCTGCCACGAACGGGGCAAGTCAGCTGTGGAAGACTCGTTGCAGCGGCAGGGGAAACGCTACCGGGTGGAAACGGGGCCACGCCCCTGCACCTTCCATGTGCTGCCCCCGGCCAGGACACCCAGGGTCTCCATTCTGATCCCCACCAAAGATCAACCCCGTCTCCTCGAACGCTGTCTGACCAGCATCCGGCAACGGACCGAATACCCCGATATCGAGATCATCGTCATCGATAACGGTAGCACCACCCCGCGTATGATGCGGTATCTCGATCAGTGCCCCGCTGACAGAGTGCTGCGGATTGATGAACCCTTTAACCATTCGATGCTCAACAACCAGGCAGCAGAGATCGCTACCGGCGAGTTCCTCGTGCTGCTCAACGACGACACTGAGGTCCTCTCCGCCAATTGGCTCACCTCGATGGTCGAACAGGGCCTTCGTGAGGATGTCGGCGCAGTCGGCGCCTGGCTCATCTACCCCGATGGACGTACCCAGCACGCCGGGATTATTCTGGAAGATGCGGCCGTCGCACGCCATCTGTCTGACGCCACCATGCTCGACGGCCTTGATCGCGGCCTGAGCCAACTGACACGAGATGTCTCGGCGGTTACCGGAGCCTGCCTGCTCATCCGCCGCTGCCTATATCTGTCGATCGGCGGGCTGGATGCTGAACTACTCCCCACTTCCTACAACGACCTTGATTTGTGTCTGAGGCTTCGTCACCAGGGATACCGCATTGTACTGAGCCCTCGTGCCAAGCTGATCCATAACGAATCCGCCAGCCGCAAGATGGATGCGCGAGATGAAGTCTATCGTCAGACCATTCGCGATCGTTGGAGTGATCAACTGAAGCAGGAACGATTCTGGAGTAGCCATCTGGGACAAAGCGGCGACTGGTATCGGGGTTTAGCGCTGCAATGGCGGTAACAAATAACTGCCCAACGTGCCAGCGAGGAGGCATGCAACCGCATGATTCGCCTTGATAGCGCTGGCTATCCTACAACGAAAACGCCCCCAATTTTCAAGCTGGGGGCGTTAATGTTTATTCATCTGATGCGACTACTTCTTGACGGGAACCTCTTCCTCTTCTACGATCTTCTTCTTTCGCTGAGTCGAGATCGCTGAAGTGGTTTCGGTGCGGGGAGTCACTTCGAGATTGGCTTTCGTGGCGATCAGGTCGATAGCGCCGGCAGAATCGCTGCCCGCCATGGTACAGAGCGCCTTGAAAATCTCAGGAGAAATGTCCTTGGTCAGGAAGCGGGCTGAGCCGTCCGCCATCAGTACCCAGACACCAGCCTTTCCGCCAAAGTTGGGGGAAGAGAAGCCACCTCGACGACCGACGTCGTTGCCAGCCATACTGGTGCCTCGCACTGTCGATCCGCCACCCTGAAGCCAGGGGCCCAGGAGAGTCTTGTCCGCTTCGATCATATAGATGGTGTTGGACAATCCATCTTTGACATCATCAGGCGAAGTCTGTCGATCATAGCCGAAAATGCCGGCTCGGGGATCGCTTTTGGGCAGGTAGGCGGCATCCGGGCCAACGCCGGCCATACCGACAAAGTGGGTCGTCGCTACGGGAGCATCCACGCCACGCACCTTCACATATGAGTAGTTCGGCCCAACGGCAGGGTTCAGGAAGTGCGGAATCAGAATGCGGGCATAATTCAAGTTCGACGTCGACCTCCAGGATTGTTCAGGATCGATATCCTTCTGCATTCCGAAGTAGCGCTCGTCTCCCAGATAGGGTAACAACTCACGCAGGAAGCTGACCCGTTCCGAAGCTGGGTAAGGCCGTGAGCCTCGCTCAGCATCGAAAGCACGCGGGTAAGCTCCTTGAGGGAACACGATGGGACGATTGTTGCGCACCAGATCGTTCTTGTAGTATTCCAGGCTCGCGCTGAGATCGCCCAGACGGAACTTGCCGCTCGCCATTTCCTGGCTGCCTCGTATCTGCTGCATCCAGCCTTTCATGTGCTTGTCGATAAACTCCGATAGAGTGCTTTTCATAGTGGCTACTATGAGAATGTACTCGTCAGATCGTTCCACCGTAAATCGCCCATTATCAGTAAGTGGTTCATCAGGATTTTGAGATGGAACGTTGCCAACGCCTCGGCCTGCACCAGGGCCCGCTGCACCATAATCGTTGCCAGCACGCCCACTGCCAGAATTTGCGTCGTCTGTTCCACCGCCCCGGCCTCCGGTACTGCTGACGCCTCCGAAGTTGCCACGCCGACCACCACCAGAATTCGCATCATCTACTCCGGCACCACGACCACCGGTATTCGAGACACCAAAGCCACCAGCCCGGCCACCAGCCCGGCCACCAGCAGGATTTATGCCGCCAATGTCATTGGCCCCGGCACGACCGCCACCTCCGCCCACGCCGCCATAATCGTTGCCGGCCCCCCCCGTCCCGCCTGAGCCAGCATTCGCCTGATTCTCGGAAGCTTGTTGACTCAGTATGAAATCATAACCAAAAAGGATACGAAGCTCATCTTTACCGATTCGTGTTAGAAGTTTTTCGATCTCGATCGAAACATCTCTTACAACGGCTCGACTCTTGCACGCAACGCCTACTCGTAACGAAGGAGACCCTGTTACAGCTGGAAGAACCATGACCAGTGAATCGATCTCCTTGCTTTTGGCGCTGGGCAGTTGATCAAGATACTGCACGTAACTGACCAGCACTGGAATTTTACTCGTCGCCTTATCAGCAAAGACGATAAGTGAATCCTGTGTTGCATGTTGTGTCAGACCAATCAATCGACGCAACTTCGCATCAATGGTCAAAAATCGTTCTTTACGAGCTGGTTTCTCCCCCCCGGTGCTTGAAGCTGTGTTGTTTCCACCGCCAGGAATTCCTGCTGTATTTCGATTATCTCTGAAACCGCCCGTTGCGCCTTCCCCTCCAATAGAGCCAGGGACCAGTTGTGGCCTGCCACTTGGAACTCCCGCAGCCCCAGTCGGGACTTGATTTGGGTCTCCTCCAGGTAAAGCCGCGCTGAGAGGCAGCGCAATTCCCTTATCTTTTTCAGGAGGATTCTCCAGCAAATCCTTCATGGTCGTCTCATCGGCATACACCATCGTCCTGGTGTCTACTCGCCAGAACGCTGCCTTGTCTCGAAGGGCTTCAATGCCTGGAATACGCTGACCAAGGAACTCCGTCATGAAATCAACTTTGCCTAGATAATAAGTTTTCCCCTTTATGGTCGTACCTGTCTCTTCCATATGCATGGTCTTTTTGACATCGTCCCAACTCATGGGAATCGTCGTTCGCACGATAATGGCAACCTGGTTAAAGTCCTTGATGCCGCTGACAATGAATTGATCCACCGTATTAGCCGGAACTCCTAGTCGCTTTAAAACATCTCCCTCGCGGAAGGCACCAGTAGTAAATACGGCTCGATTAAATTCGCTTTCAAGGAATTTATTCATCTTCATAGCGAAGACCACATCGGCTTTATTGGGTATGTAGGAAGTCGGTTCCTCGCCAGCTTCTCCCTCTAGTGCCAGGGTCTTCTCCCCTTCCTTGAGGAGATTTTCATCATAGATCTTGCGGGCAGCTTGTGCTAAGGTGGGATTATTGGTATCACGAGCCAATTGCTTCAGGAAGTCTCCAGCACCGTCATTTCCGGCTTTGGCTTTAAGCATGATAGCGGTTAACAAAAGAGTTCGTCCGTTGGGGACTTTCTTAATAAGATCTCCTTCAAACATATCTTTCAGTTGCCTTCCCGCTTCGTCTTTCTTCGCCTGGTCAGTCAGCTTGTCAATGATCTCATTGATCTTGGCTGTCATTTCAGACATATCCATAACGGGGGCCGCTCCTTCGCCTGAAGGTGCGGCAGGCTGTTCGGTTGCGGTCTTTCTGGATAGCTGAGCGCCGTTTTGTCCGGTGGCAGGTGTCGTGAAGGACTTGTCATTGCCACTCATCAGGAAGAAAATCGTGATGCCCACGGCCAGCAGCACGACTACTCCCACCGCCGCGAGAATGATCATCAAGTTGCCCGAGCTCTTTTTCTTTTTGCCCAACTCGCTCTTTTTGCCTTTATCGAGTTTCTTGGGCATCTTGGTCTTATCTGGTGCGGGCATCCGACTATCCTCCCCGTGATCGTACCTGCCATCGCCCGCATTAGACGGACGATCAGCGTATCTCTTCCTTTAGAGACGTTATACGTCGATAAATGGATTGTAAGATACAATGAAATCAGTGAAAAGCGCAATTCCCCGTCAGTATGCCAGTTGGACTGGAATAGTCCCTTACGATCTGCGTAGTCTACCGGGTCGGATGAATGGGAGAATGTTAGGGGTTTTCCTTAAATCGATAGCCAATACCACGTACGGTTTCGATGAAATCGCCGGAGGAACCCAGCTTGCGCCGAAGTGATTTGACGTGCACGTCGATGGTGCGTTCCAGCACAATCGCCCCATCGCCAATGGCCGAATCCATCAAATCATGTCGGGTAAAGGCCCTGCCGGGCTGCCGTACCAGCGTTTCCAGCAGCCTGAACTCGGTCGGCGTCAATGGCAAGGCCTGGCTGCCATGCAATACCCTATGGCTCCGCTTATCGATCTTAATCTTTCCAAAAGCTACCACATCACTCTCGGGTTGCTCCGGGGCGGACTTGCGACGGAGCAGCGCCTTGATTCTTTGCAGCAATACCTTGGTGCTGAACGGCTTGGTAACATAATCGTCCGCCCCGACGGCAAAGCCGACGATCTGGTCGGACTCTTCCGATTTCGAGGTCAGCATCAATACGGGCAGGTTCGAGGTCTTCCCGTTCGATTTGAGTTCCTTGCAGATATCCAGCCCGCTCATACCGGGCAGCATCAGGTCAAGAATGACCACATCGGGCAGAATAGTCTGGGCTTTGCGCAAGCCATCCTTGCCTTCATGGGCGATGAAGACTTCGTAACCTTCACGCTCCAGGTTATATTGCAGGACATCAGTCAGCGAACGTTCGTCTTCAACCAGCAGGACTTTGTCTCGAGCCATACGGCACGTAACTCCATGATGTTGGGAAGGCGGTCAGGCGGATCAATCCCGAATCGCTTCGGGATGATGGCGGATAATGGTTCCATCCACGAGATAGACCACATCTTCAGCGATATTGGTGGCATGGTCGCCGATGCGTTCAAGCTGCCTGACGACCGAAAAGAGATTTAGGCCCGGTTCGACGTTCTCGGTTGACTTCTTCATGTATTCGATGATGTCGACGATGATCTCCCGGTTGAACAGATCTATCGAATCATCAAGCCGACACACACGCTTGGCCGAAGACGAATCGAGGTTCATGAAGGCATCAAGGCTGTCGCGCAGCATCGAACTCGCCAAGTCAGCCATCGTTCGCAGCGTGGGGGGAATCGGAATGGGCGGGGAAGTCGACAGGCTGTAGACCCGCTCAGCGATATTGGCAGCCAGATCAGCCATTCGTTCCAGATCGCCGTTGATCTTAAGAATGGTCGCCACCCGGCGCAGATCGATAGCCACAGGCTGATGCAGGGCGAGGATTTTCAGGCAATCCTCCTCAATCTGGTTCTCTTCTTCATCAATGGCGGTATCATCGTCCATGAGATCGCGGGCCAGGTCGGCATCGCGGTTGAACAGGGCGGAGATGGACTTCTCCACGAACCGCTCCACATCGCCGGCCAGCGAAAGGATGCGTTTCTGGAGCTTTTCCATATCGCGATTCAAATGAATCGACATGATTTGTCCTCGATTCCGCAGCCTGCCTGGCAATCAAACCGGCAGGCTCATCCTAGACGGATAATGTGTAGAAATGGTGAAGGTTCTATGGAGATCATAAGGGGTTAAGTGATAAGAGAGTACCCAAAAAGAGCCGGGTTGCGTCAGCGCCCGGAGTTCGCAGTGATACTACAGACAAGTTGTCAGTTGTCAGTAAATACAATGCCCAGATGAAGGTCGCTCCTACAACTGACAACTATGCCCATTCCAAAACTATTCTTCGGTAACCTGTCCACCCCCCTCGCCCTCGGCCTCCTTCGCCTCTCCACCGAAGGGCGGCCCACCGAGGCGGGCGCTGTTTCCCTTATCCACCTTGCCCTCGATGCCGGTATTCGCCTCCTCGATACCGCCGATGCCTACTGCCTCAATCATAAAGATCTCCACTACGGCGAACAATTGGCCCGACAGGCGGTAGAAACCTGGAAAGGCCCGAAGAAAGAAGTCCGCATCCTCACCAAAGTGGGTATGACCCGCCCCAAAGGCAAATGGGTGCCCGACGGCAAGCCCGAGCACCTGCGCAAGGCTGTCGATAACTGTTTGCAAGCTCTCGGTGTCGAACGATTGTTTCTCCTCCAACTCCATGTCCACGATTCACGGGTTCCTTTCGAGGAAACACTGGCCGCCTTGGCCGAACTCCAGAAGACAGGCAAAGTCGAACACCTGGGCCTATGTAACACCACCGTCGGTGAGATTCAACAGGCTTCGCGACACTTCAAGGTGGCTGTTGTTCAGAACGAACTGAGCATCAGCGTCCGCAAGAGCGCCCAGGACGGCACCCTGGTCTATTCCCAACAACAGGGCATTCCTTTCCTCGCCTATCGACTTTTGGGTGGCATCGCCAAGGTGGAGAAACTGACGGACAACAAGGTGTTGCAGCCGATCGCGGCCAAGCATGGGGTAACACCTCAACAGATAGCGTTAGCGATGGTGCAAACGGCGGGGGCAAATGTCATTCCCTTGATCGGAGCAACGAAGAGCGCGAGTTTGAAGTCGTCCGTCGCTGCGATGAAGCTGAAGTTGGATGACGAGGATCGTGAGGTGTTGGAGAAGAAGTACTCGTTCAACTCGAAGGTTGCTGTCGCAACGCCATCCAGGAACCCCTCACCCCCAACCCCTCTCCCCGGGGGGGCGAGGGGAGCCAAGATGGGGGAAGTCGTCTTGCTCATGGGCATTCAGGGTGCGGGAAAGTCGGAACTGGTGGCTGAGTACGAGAAGCAGGACTACGCCCGGCTGAATCGAGATGTATTAGGTGGCAAGCTCGAAGACCTGATCCCCAAGATGCACGAACTCATCGAACTCGGTGAGCGACGCATCGTCCTGGATAACACCTACCCCACCCGCATCAGTCGTGCTCAGGTCATTGCTGTCGCCCATGAACATGGCATCCCGGTCGTTTGCCGATTCCTCAACACCCCCATCGAAGAAGCACGCATCAATGTCGTGAGCCGCATGCTCGGACGCTACGACAAACTGCTGGGGCCTGATGAAATGAAGGCCCTCGCCAAGACTGATCCCAACCTGCCTCCCCCCGCCGCGCTCAAACGCTGGGCCGATAGTTTTGAGGCACCCAATGTCGATGAAGGCTTCGCTAAGGTTGAAGTCATCCCCTTCGTTCGGCGCCCTGTTGTCGGCCATACTCAGAAGGGATTACTCCTCGATGTCGATGGCACCATCCGGCACACCAAAAGCGGCGAGAAATATCCCCGCTCTGCCGATGATGTCGAACTCCTCCCTGGACGTAAGGAAGTGCTGAAGAAGTGGATCAAGGATGGCTACCAGCTCTTCTTCATCTCGAATCAGAGCGGCGTCTCATCGGGAAAGGTAACGACGGAACAGGTCGAAGCAGCGATGGCCAGAACGATTAAATTGCTGGAATTACCCGTGGTCGAAGCTATTTACTGCCCACACAAAGCCTTCCCCGTGCTCTGCTTCTGCCGCAAGCCCCTGCCCGGCCTCGGTGTCTATCTGATGCGAAAACATCGATTGGCCCAAGAACATCTCACCGTCGTCGGCGACCTCGGCAGCGATGAACAATTCGCCAAAGCCATTGGCGCGAAGTATGTCGATGTGAATGAGTTCTTCAAATGACAGCACGACTCGCTAGTGTAATGTTACATAAATAAGTAAACTTATTATTCGCAGCATCGTCTT
>DAOMFV010000142.1:0-12932 GCA_035430005.1 Gemmatales bacterium | reverse complement strand
ACACGGCAGTAGCGGTATTGTTTATGAACAGCCCCAGCAGGGCTGTGATAACAAACAACGCGCCCAGCACGACGTGAATACCCGCCCCGCCGACGGCATGCATCAAGCCGTCGGCCATCAGATATACGCCCCCTGTATTTTGCAGGGCTATCGAGAAAGGCAGCATGCCCACGATCAGGACGATGGTTTTCCAGTCAATCGAACGATAGGCACTGTTCAGATCGACCACACCCAGAAAACCCATCAACAGGCAGCCGATGAGCGCGGCCTGCACGTTGGGAATCCAGCCGCTGATCATCAAGCCGACCACCAGAGCCAGGCAGGCGACGGCGTGGGGAGCTTTGCCCTTCACCGGCAGCACTTCGGCCAACTCCGTAGGCAAGTTCAGAACAACGAAGTCCTTCTCCTGCGATTGCGGATGGGTAATGGCCTTCCACTTGCCGATCACCAGCAGCGTATCGCCAATTTTCAATTCTTCGTTGACAGGACTGCCTCCGATAGCCTTGGCTCCTCGTCGCAAGCCGATGACGGTGAGGCCATATTGATCGCGGAACTTCGATTTAACGATAGTCGAGCCGATGAGCTGAGAATTGCCCGGCAGCATGACTTCCGCCATACCGATCTCCTGCGAATGATCATTGAAATACTCGCCGGTCAGGGGCATAGGTTCCAGGGCAAAGTTTTGCACCAGGTTCTCGATGCTGGAGTTCTGCTGATACAAGTCGATGAGGAGGACGTCGCCGGCATGAAGTTCAGTTTGAGCCGTAGCATGCATGACCTTGCGTGTCGATCGTCCGCTGCGCTCGACGGCGAGGATGTTGGCTCCGCTGGAGTGCCGCAGGTTCAGTTCCTTCAGTGATTTGCCTGCCAATGGAGACTGATCCGTCACCCGAAGGCGATACTCTCGTTTCGCCAGTTGGTATTCCTCGATCCAGTCAGCCAGGCTGGGGCGTTTGGGATCGCCGGTTTTTACGGTGGAGGTACGATCGGGAAGCAACTGGCGGGCGAAGATCATATAGATCACACCCAGGATCAGGATGGGCACACCGAAAGGCGTGAAACTGAAGAACTGAAACCCTTTCGAGGCATCTCCCTGGAAATGCCGAACCAGTTCACTGTTGACAACCAGATTGGGCGCGGTGGCAACCAGGGTCGTCATGCCGCTGATGAGAGCCGCCATGCTCAACGGCATCATGAGTTTGCTTGGCGAACTGCCGGTACTTTGCGCGATGCGTAGCGCCACAGGAATGAAGATGGCTGTGACAGCTGTCGAACTCATCATGGAGCCAAGTCCGCACACCACCAGCATGAGCAGGACGAGCAACTTAGTCTCGCTGGACCCCGCCGTCTTATTGAGCCAGTCGCCCAGGTTGCGGGCGACACCGGTTCGAACGAGTCCATCTCCAATCACGAAGAGAGCTGCGATCAGCACAATGTTGGAATCGCTGAACCCGGCCAACGATTGGCCCATGGTGATCACGCCCGTAAAGGGCAGGGCTGTCAGCATAATCAGGCCAACAGCATCCATGCGGGGCTTGTTAATCGCAAACATGAGGATTGCGACCGCCAGCAACCCAAGCACCATACCCAACTCAATAGTCATGAACAGCCAATCATAGGTGTCAGTGAGTCGGAGAAGTCGGCGTATTGCCAGTGGAGGCAGTGCCGCCACAATCAACTACGACCTGAGCGTAATCGACAAGAGTGTGCGATGATTACCAACACACGTTCAGCTACGGCAATTGGGGTAACAGTGATTATGATATGATGGCAAAGAATCGCCTGCAACTAAAAAACGATGAAGTTGCAGGCGCTGAGCATGTTCAATTCATACAGACGGTAGAGTTGGTTCCGTGCTTAGAAATTGTACTGGAACAAAGCATTCAGTCGGTTCGCCTTGCCCTTTTCCCCGTCGAGGTTTTCACGCTCGCCCCAGACGTATTCGATGCCGATTGACGTGTTGCGTACCGGGATGTACCACAGGGCTGCGGTCAGGTACTTCGCGCCGGCGTAGGTGTTCAGCGGTTGGCCAGGAGTATTGTTCACCGAGTCTTCCGAATAGGTCATGCTGGTCATCCACTTGTCGGTGAACCAGTGTTCGTAACTGGCGCTCCAGCCACGAGCGTAGACGGTGTTGAGTTCGCCTGTGAAGGGATTCACCTGTGCATCCAGGCCCAGCCCGGCGGTATCCTGAATGTACCGACCAATACCCTGGCCGAGGGTGTACTGCAACAAGATACGGCTGCGCACCAGACCTGTCGGGTCTTCCGTTTGAACGGGATCGACTCCCGAAAGGATAGCCCAGGGATGGAATACCGTGCTGCCACTGAGGCCCCAGCCATTCTCGTACTGGGTTCTGTTATCGACCGGTTGGAACCCGATGGAGCGGCCTAAGCCGGAGATTTGCACGTGGCCGTAGTCTGATTCATAGCGAATATGGGTCGCCAGGTCTGGTACGTTCTGAACGCCGACTCCCGGCCCATTGGTAGTGATGTCGGAGAAGGGCTGTTCAACACCGCCTGCCCAGTAGAAGTTGTCCGTGATGGGCAGCGTCACACGCAGGCCGGGCCTACGCTGATTGACGAGGCCACGAGGGCCGGCGAAATCAACCGTGCTGGGCCAGGCGTTGCTGTCCATGAAGACGGTGTTCTGCTGACCGATGCGGAAGTAGCCGAAGTCGGCAAAGGCGAAGCGCAAACGGAACGGGTTGCCACCACCACCTACGGCCTGGGCGGGGCCATTGAAAAAGTCACCTTCGATGAAGGTGTGCATGTTCCAGTCTTCGATTGAAGTAGGTGTCCAGGTTTCAATGGCGAATCGGCTGTATCGAGCGGCGAAATTGTAGTTCTGTCCTTCCTGTTGTGGAACAGGAATGGTGTTGGTCACAAAATCATCACGGCTTCCAATAGGGTTGAAGTCGTACATACCGGTGCCGCGCACGAAGCCTCGAATCCGGAACGAAGTATCGGTGCCAGGAACCAGGAAGGAGCCGGGGAACATGCCGGCTGTGACAAACTTCGCTCGTTCCTCGGCTGTGGTCTGTACGGGAACAGGCAGGTGTGAAAACTCAGGTGCGCCCGGAGCATCCTGCCATTCTCGTGCTTCAAATCCGCCGGGAGCGTAGTCAGCCAGAGCTCGTGCTCCCACGCCCGGGGTATCGTAATAACGTCGCTGGTAAAAGTAGTTTGGCAGCACTTCATTAGGGTAACGGTAATACTCAGAAACACCGGGGCCATCCTGTGGGCCGCGAGCTGTTGTACCCTGGGGAGCATAGTCAGCACTGGGTGGCTGAGCCGTGCCTTGTGCGGAGATGGCGAGACCCACTGTCTTGGAAGGCACCGCCGGTGGAAATGAGGTTGGCTGCCCCTGAGCCCATGCGACACTGCCGGTTCCCAGGCCGACAACCGAAAGGGCAGCGTGTAAGATGGAACTCGTCAATTTCTTTCCACTGATGGGTCGCATGACTTGTCCCCAAACGAGGCACATAGGGAGGTTCGCCTTCGAGCAAGAGGGTCACCCTATTCGATACATCAGGTACTATCGTCAAACTTTACCTAGATTCTTAACTATTCTGAAACTTATCCTCAAGAAACAACTCTGATGTCCGCATGATTCTTTCCGAAAATGGGTGAGCCTAACGCCTGGGTTCTGTTATAAAAGGAAGCAGCAGCACATCAGAAAGATCGCTATTGGTTGAAAAAGGCCGTGGTTCTGGGCTTTTCATCAATCATCATGACGACAGGAGCAGCGACCATGTTCAACCGACTCCGAAATGCAGTTAAGCCATCAAGGAGCAAAAGTCTGGCTGGATCATTCTCCTGGCTGGGGTGGACAGGGTTCTGGCTACAGGTCGTCTTCGGTTCGTTCTCGATCATCATGATGATCTACTACCTCGCCTTCTCCCGTGCTGAGACTCAGGAACGAAGCGGCTTACGGTTCATTGAATATCTGACCATCGCCAATCTGGTGATGTTGGGCTTCACTATCCTGTGGTCGTACCGCTACACCCGGCTGGCGAAGCGTATCCAGGACCCTGAAAAACGCCCTACTGAAGCTTCCATTACCGGAACGGTGTGGACCGGTGTGGTCGCCAGCGCCATCGGTATGCTCTTTTCCATGACCGTCTTGCTGATCGAAGCAGCGAACCTGCTCTTTTACTTTCTGAAAGCGCCCCAGGGTGGTATGCCTGTCATTCAAACCCAGGGTTCCCAGGCTGTCTACTGGGTTTCCTCCGTCGATATGGTCAGTCTGGTCTCTTTGGTATTGATCCTTTTCGCGGAACTGATCGTCTTGATCTTCAGCCTCTGGCTCCTGTTTCGATCAAATACGGGGTCGCCCGAGTTCCCTCAGCCCACTGCTGAATGATTGGTTGGAATCGATTCGCAGTTCGATGCTTAGACATGTGACCGGAGTAAACTCAATGTGCAGTCCCTTTGGCAGAAATCCTCTCTGCCGTGTCGCCCTGCCTCTTTCGCTTACTCTGTGCCTGCTGGCAACGGGTTGTACACCGCCCATCAAGCCCAAGACCGATACGATCCGCCCGGTGAAGACTCTCGTGGTCACCGCTGGGGGCGAAACTCACGAACGTGTCTTCCCCGGCAAGGTGGAAGCCTCGAAAAAGGTGGAGCTTGCCTTTCAAGTAGCGGGGTTGCTCGCCAAGTTCCCGGTGCGTGCCGGGCAAACGGTCAAGAAGGGCGAACTCATCGCTCAACTGCGGCAGGATGAGTTTGCCGCACGGCTCAAGACGTTGCAGGGTCAGCTTGATCAGGCTCGTGCCACCCTGCGTGGGTTGCAGGCAGGTGTTCGCCCTGAAGAACGTTTGCGATTAGAAGGTCAGGTGCGTGCCGCTGAGGCAAGACTGGCCAATGCCCGAAGTGAACTGGATCGCAACGAAGGGCTGGTGAAAACCGGCGCCGCCTCTCGGGCCGCTTACGAACTGACACAGACCAACTTCAAAGTCGCTCAGGAAGACCTGAAGGCTGCTCAACAGATGCTCGAAAAGGGCGTGATGGCCCGTGAAGAAGACCTCGATGCACAGGAAGCCCAGGTGCGCGGCATGGAGGGGCGAGTCGTCGAAGCGAAACTACAGTTGGATGACAGCACTCTCTACGCTCCCTACGACGGCGTCATCGCTCAACGCTTTGTTGAACCTAATCAGAACGTCACCATCAGGCAGCCTATCGTCAAATTCCAGGATGTCGACGAAATCGAAGTCGCCGTCGATGTACCCGAAACGGTGATGATCGCCGACCTTCGCACCGCTGACATTGTGCAATTGATGGCCAGTTTCAGCGGCGCGCCGGGAATCCAATTCCCTGTCCACATCATTGAAATGGCTCAGCGTGCCGACCCGGTAACACAGACCTTTAAAGTGCGAGTCGCCATGAAGGTACCGCCCGAAGTGAACCTCCTGCCTGGCATGACCGCTTCGGTTCGCGTGGTCTATCGACGAGCCAACGTATTGGGCAACCAGATCCTCGTCCCGATCTCCGCTGTCTACAAGGAAAGCAGTGGCGAGCAGGTAGTGTGGATCATCAGTCCAGAAGGCACGGTTTCCCGCCGAGTAGTGAAGCTCGGCGAGGCAACGGGCGGCAAAATCGAGATCACCGACGGATTGAAGGCCGGTGATCGTATCGCCGTCGCCGGGGTGACGTTCCTCCGTGAAGGCATGAAAGTGAAAGACCTGGGCAACGCATTCGGAGGCGGTCAGTGATGAACCCCGGTGTCTTATCAGTCCAGAACAGCCGTGTCGTCTTCATGGCGATGGCTTTGGTGCTCGTTGGCGGCGTCGTTGCCTACCAAAATATCGGTCGGCTTGAAGACCCTGAATTCACGATCAAGCAGGCCCTGGTCATCACTCCCTACCCAGGAGCCAGCGCGGAAGAAGTAGCTCAGGAAGTTACCAATCCTATCGAGATAGCCTGCCAGCAACTTGGCCAGCTCGACTTTGTTGAATCGGAATCGACCCGTGGCAGGTCGGTGGTTTCGGTCAACATCAAGGATCGCTACAACAAGCAACGCATCCCACAGGTCTGGGACGAACTTCGCCGCAAGATCAAAGATGTGCAGTCCAGGCTGCCCCCGACGGTGCGTGGTCAATCGATGGTGATCGACGATTTCGGCGATGTCTACGGCATCTTCCTGGCCATTTCCGGCGACGGGTTTACCATGCCGGAACTACGCCGTTATGTCGAGTTCCTCCGTCGAGAGCTATTGCAGATACAAGGTATCAAGAGTATTGCCCTCTTTGCTGAGCAGCAGGAAGTCGTCTTCCTCGAAATCTCCCGCCAGCGGCTGGCACAGTTAGGCATCAACGAGGAACAAATCTACGCCAAGCTCCAGGAGCGGAACATCGCTGCTGACGGTGGCCGGGTGCAGGTGGGCGACCAGTTGATTCCCATTGATCCGAAAGGCTCCTTTGGTTCAGCCGAGGACATGCTTGATCTGGTGATTGGTTCAGATCGATCCGGACGTCAGCTCTTCCTCAGAGATGTGGCAACTCTTCAACGTGGTGATCAAGACCCGCCTCGCCGATTGCTGCGCTATGACGGCAAGCCCGCCATCGGTCTGGGCATCTCCACTGTGCAGGGCGGCAACGTCGTCACCATGGGTAAGGGTGTTAGAGACAGGCTCGAACAACTGAAAAATGTTCAGCCCATCGGTATTGAAATCGGCGAGATCAACTTTCAACCCGAGGCAGTCTCAGAAGCCACCAACGCTTTCATCATCAAGTTGGGCCAGGCTGTCGCTGTCGTCCTTGTCGTGCTGGTCATTGCCATGGGGCTCAAGACAGGCATCATCATCGGCATGGTGCTGTTTCTCACCATCATGGCCACTTTCCTTGTGATGTTCGTCAAGGGTGATCTGCTGATGGAGCGTATCTCCCTGGGTGCATTGATCATCGCTTTGTGCATGCTGACTGATAACGCCATCATCATTATTGAAGGCATTAAGGTCGGCATTGAATCGGGTAGAGACAAGCTTGAAGTAGTGAAAGAAGTGGTGGCAGAGAACCAATGGCCGCTCTTCGGCGCCACTGCCATCGGGGTCATTGCCTTCGCTGCGATCGGGTTGTCTGAAGATAGCACCGGCGAATATACCAACTCACTCTTTTGGGTCATCCTGATCTCACTGAGCTTAAGCTGGGTCTCCTCGGTAACAGCCACGCCATTGCTGAGCTACCTCTTCTTCAAACCGAACAAGAACAGCGGCTCGACGGAAAAAAGCGAAGCCTACAACGCGCTGCCATTCCGCATTTTCCGCTCGATCCTGGCTACGGCCCTGCGGTTCCGCTGGTTCGTCATTCTGCTCTGCATCGCAGGGTTCGTCGTCGCACTGTGGGGCTTCAGGAAAGTGGATCAGAGCTTCTTTCCGCCCGCTACTCGTCCACAATTCATGGTGGATGTTTTCCTCCCGGCAGGTACCCATATCCGCGAATCTGAAGCCTTTGCCGGCCAGGTGCAGAAGTATATTCAGTCTCAACCTGGTGTCACTCACGTTTCTTCGTTCATCGGCAGCGGTGGCTTGCGCTTCCTGCTCGTCTATTCCCCAGAAAGCGAGAACCAGGCTTTCGTTCAATTCCTCATCGATGTGGATGATCCCAAGAAGATCGATCAATTGATTGCTAACATCCAGAAGAATCTTGATGAACAGCATCCCAACGCCAATGCCTATGCCAAGAAGTTCCTGCTCGGGCCGGGCGATGGCGGTCGTATTCAAATCCGTTTCCGAGGCCCCGATTCGGCGGTGTTGCGACAACTGGCCGATCAGGCAAAAAAAGTGCTCGATGACACTGGCAACGCAGTGCTCGTGCGAAGCAACTGGCGGGAAAAGGTCAAAGTCATTCGTCCCGATCTACTCGAACTTCAGGCACGACGGAACGGCATCACCCGCGTCGAAGTGGCACGAGCCCTGGAGACCGGCTTCGAGGGTCGTACTGTCGGGTTCTACCGTGAACCGGGTTACGCCGGTGTTGGTGTATTCCCCCAGGAGACCAGGCTATTACCGATCGTCGCTCGTCCACCCTTGTCGGAAAGAGAAGACATCAACAATATTAACAGCCTGCAGATCTGGAGTCCGGTCGCAGGTCGGATGATTCCCATGAGCCAGGTCGTCACTGGTGCGGAAGTCGTCTGGGAAGACCCAGTCTCGATTCGTCGTGACCGCTTCCCGACCTTGACTATACACGCTGATCCACGTTCCGGACTTCCCAGTCAACTCCGTGACCGCGTGAAAGACAGTATCGAAGCGATTACGCTGCCTCCCGGTTATACCATGGAGTGGGGAGGCGAATTTGAAGATTCACGTAATGCACGAGCAGCTTTGGCAGAGCCGTTGCCCTACGTCCTGGCACTGATGGTCTTCATCGTGGTGTGTCTCTTCAACTCCATTCGTACCACGATCCTGATCTGGCTCATCATCCCCATGGCTATTATCGCTATCACCGTTGGCTTACTCCTAGCAGGCATGCCGTTCGGTTTCATGGCATTGTTGGGAGTATTGGCCCTAGGTGGCGAGTTGATTAAGAATCAAATCGTTGTTCTGAGCAAGATCCTCTCCTTGAAAGAGAAGGGGATGGAGCCTTACGAAGCAATCCTGCTCGGAGCTACCAGCAAGATGAGGCCGGTGTGCATGGTGGTGTTAACGACAGTATTAGGCACGATTCCACTGCTGACCGATCCGTTCTTTGGCTCGATGGCGGTCTGCATCATGTTTGGCCTGTCGTTCGCGGCTGTGCTGTCGCTCATCGTGACCCCAGTGCTGTACGCTATCTTCTTTGGTATCCATGCACCGAGGAAAGAAGCGATGCCACAAACGGTGTAAGGTCAAGATACCAGCCCGCAGCGCTAGCAAGGGAGTTCAGTGTAATCGCAAAGGCTTCCCTTGCTAGCGCTGCGGGCTGGTATGGCATCAGTATCCCTGTTTCAAGAATGCCTATTGATACCCATGACTCAGCCCTTCAAACCTCTCGCATTGATGAAGCCCGTCTGGAATGACTTCTGTCTCTCCCGGCGGCCTTTGATCCTGTTCACGTTCGCGCTCAAGTTCGCGGAGTTGTTGCTAATCCTGCCTCTGGTCACGCTGGGATTGTCGCTCATCTTGTCGCTGGCCGGCCACATTGCTGTCAGTAATCAGGAGATTATTTCCTTCTTCCTGTCGCCGCTGGGGCTGCTCTATGCCGGCATTGTGAGTGTCGTCTCGGCGTCCCTGTTGATGATTGAGCAGGCGGGCTACATCTCCTTCGTCGCCCTGGCTGATTCTGTCAAGAAGCCCACCCTGAAGCAGTATCTCTCTGCGGCAGTAACGAAACCGACACGAGTCATTGAACTGGCTGTCGTCAAATTGCTGCTCATGACGCTGGCGGGTGCCCCGTTCGCACTCCTGGGATATCTCGTCTACCGGCTTCTTCTCTCTGAACATGACATCAACTTTTACCTGGCTGAACGGCCACCCGCCTTCTGGATCGCTTCGTGTTGCGGTGGCGTACTTCTGGCCGGTGCGCTGGTCGTGGGAGTATTTCTCTACGTTCGCTGGTCGCTGGCGCTGCCCATTCTACTCTTTGAGAACAAGTATTCCTTTACTGCTCTGCGTACCAGCAGGGAACGTGTGAGAGGAGCAAGCTGGCGGTTTGGTGTTATCCTGTTCGGCTGGCTGATCGGGGCGTTGCTCTTTGGCGTCGTGCTGGAAGTGGGCTATCAGCACTTTGCCGCCTACATGCTCTCGAATGTCGGCGAGCGTGCCACGCTCAGGCTGCTGGGGCTACTCATCGGGCAGGCTGGCCTCTTGGCCATGTGGTCGTTCATTGTCGTCGTCGGTGTCGGCCTCATTACCTGGCGGCTCTATCGTATGCGGAGCGAGGAACTCGGGTTGATCCAGCGTACGGAAGTGGCATCAGATGTAACGAACGAACCCAAGGCCATCAATTGGAAATTGTTGGGGGTCAGCATGGTGCTCATGGCCTTGTCCCCGATTGCGATCTGGTTCAGCCTGTCACGCTTTTCGGCTGAGCGTAAGCCTTGTGAAGTCACCGCTCATCGTGGCCATGCCCGGGCAGCGCCGGAGAACACAATCAGCGCGGTGCGCAAAGCCATCGAAAGCGGAGCCGAGTATGCCGAGATCGATGTGCTGCAAACATCAGACGGCGTGGTGGTGCTGCTGCACGATCGTGATTTTAAGCGGGTGTCGGGCGATCCCCGGCGCATCAGTGAGATGACCTTTGACAATGTGCGGAAGCTCGATGTAGGAAGCTGGTTCAGCCCCGCCTTCGCCGGGGAGCGCGTTCCGACGCTGGAAGAGGTCATGAAGCTGGCACGGGGCAAGATCCGACTCAACATTGAAATGAAGTTCTTCGACAATGACCTATCTCTGGCCCGAAATGTCGAACGGCTGATTCGCGAGAACGACTTCGAGAAGGAGTGCATCGTTACTTCATTCAACCTTGAAGCTCTTATGGAGATCAAGCGGCTGAACCCTCGCATCCGTGTCGGACTGATCGTCGCCCAGGCGCTGGGGAACATCGGTAAGTTGGATGTTGATCTCTTCAGCATCCGAGCTGATTGGCTTAGCGATAAAACGCTGCGGGATATCAAGCGTCGCGGCAAAGAAGTTCATGTCTGGACCGTCAACGATCCGCTCGAATCAGCCCGGCTGATCAAGCGTGGCGTCGATAACATCCTCACTTCCGACCCCGATATGGTGATTGGCGTTCGCAATGAGTGGGCTAACCTCACCAGTGCCGAGCGGTTTATGCAATCGTCGCGATTGCTGCTCGGCCTCGAACCCTGATCTTGCACAGGTCGTTTACCAACCAGGCTATGCCACAAACTCCGAGGTGAAGGCCATTGAAGAGCTTAATGCTGAGGCATACTCCAGCAGCAATCAATAAAGCCTCTGAGTAATGCGCGTGTCACAAAAAAGCGAGGATTGCATTTCCAATGCACCCTCGACAAATGTAGTGTGCTTAGTTCTAAACCCGTTGAATGAGAATTGACCAGCCTCTTGGCTAACTTTTGTTTCAGTCAACTGGATAAGACTCTGACCTGATGAAGAAAGGCCTTATTTCGGGCTATTCCAGCTGGCAAGTATGAGAATGCGGAGAGGGCGGGATTCTCTGAACGCTTGATTGTTGCATGCCCGACAAGTGGTAACTATCCTATTTATAGGCCTTTTTGAGAAGTCGTCAACAAAGCAATCGCACAGCCCGCAGATCAAATTAACTTTCCAATGCCACAAAACCGCCACAAGGAGCATTCGACTCCGTCGCTTCCAGACCGCTTCCAACCACACTACGCCCGTAATGAATGTCGTATTGACTCTAAGCCTTCGTGAGGTACTCACGATCCTAATAATTAGGCTAGCACGGCCTCCATTGCATTAATCAAGAGGAATTTCTAGTTGATTGCAGTGTAATAAAAAGCGAAGCTAAGGATGGGCATTTTTAGGCACATTTTAGATGATTTCCGCACTTTCATCGCATGGCCGCGTTCGGGCAGCAGAACTCCACGAGCTCTACTCCGCGCGATTACTCGGAATTCTGAGGAGTAACAATCCTAAAGTTGATCCAGCTTACTTAAGTGATGCAGTCATTGATGCCATTATGTCACTTGCTTCAAACGGCGTACAAGAGGATGTGACCAAGGGAAAGCTGTTGACTTTGCTGAAGAAAATTGCGCAACGACGGGTGATCGATAGGCTGCGGAAGCAGCAACGGCGTCGCCAGCGAGAGTTAGATGAAACTGCTTGCTCTGTCACAAATCTGGAGTCAGTGTCGAAAGTATCTGGTCAACAGATGATCGACCGTGAGTTGGCAGTACGATATGTACCCCAACTGGTGAAAGATGAGGACGAGCGTAAGTACCTGCAGTTCTGGATGGAGGGCTATTCTGACGAAGAGATAACTGACAAGTTCGGCGTGTCAAGCGAAAACCGTGAGCAGGTAGCTAAGCTTGTGATCCAAATATCGCAACGATTGCGTCAGCGATTAAGCAGGCTGCGTAAACAACTGGCCAGGGAGGATCAGCCATGAGTTCAGATAAGCAAGCCCTGATGAAAAGTGCACTACGCCGGTCTCGCAAAGATAGCAGTTGGCTAGGGTACTGGCTCTTCCAACAACGTCGTCGGGGAAAGATGAAAGTGAAAGAACAAGCCAGGCAACTTGGCATAAATATCAGTCAATTGGTTTCCCTGAGCTTATGCATGACGCCTCGAATAGAGCAATTTCATGATGACCTTCAGGCTATCTGCCAGCATTGTCAGGTTGCGCCAACGGTTTTGGCCGGGCTACTACGGATGGAATGGACACTCGCTCAATGGCAAGGGGATGCAAAACAGCAAACCGGACCTGGTGGTAGGCTCATGGCAGCATCAGAAAAACCGCCGCTCCCAGATGAAGGCAATGAAAATCCTTGAAGATCTTGAGCATTGTGCAGCAACATTCTGGGAGCCAATCCCGGAAAGAAGTTCATTTCCTCGGGATCTCGAACGATATTTGCCTCTTCATTACCAAGCTTCAATAAAGTCATTGCCTGGACTTACTGTTCAACGTGTTGATGAATGGTTATCAACAAACGGCATTGGTTCCACCGGGCCATCAAATAGTCGACGACTTGATGGTTGCATCATTGCCCAGAAGGGACTTGCCATTCTTTTCATTGATGCAGCATTATCTGTTGATGAACGGCGCATGATTGTGGCACATGAGACCGCCCACTACTGGATTGACTATGAAGTACCGCGTCGTCGGATGAAGCTGCGATATGGAGATGGTGGTCTGCAGATACTCGACCAGGAACGCCCTGCGGAGACCGTTGAGATACTCATGGCGACGGCTGTGGGAGCATCAATTCAAGCGTTCTATCACTATCACTTCAAAGAACACAAACAGGAAACCGAGGTAGAACAGCGAGCCAATACCCTTGCATGTCTTTTGATTG
>DAOMFV010000141.1:0-13095 GCA_035430005.1 Gemmatales bacterium | reverse complement strand
AACACGCTCAATCAATGGCGTGAACAACGTCGTTCAATGGAATTGGACCTAAAACTCCTTCCTGTTCATGAGCATGAAGTGCTGATCAAGGCTCTCGATTTTGAGCCAGCACGCCGTTTCGCCAATTGCACCAGCTTCCTGGAGCATTTGATTCAATCGTTTGCCAATTCCAGCGGATACCGAATGAAGGCTCTTGACCAGAGGGCGTCTGAGTCGTCACTGCTCTTGACTGGCGAGACTATTCCCACCATTCCGCCTGATGAAGTGGACATCATCGTTCGGCGTTTGATTGAAGTCGTCGCTATGAGAACGGTCTACAATCAAGACAAGGCCATTCGCTTCATAGTGGACGAAAAAGGCGTCGTCATCCATCGATGCGCTGCGTGGCTGCCCGGTGGTTTGGCTATCAACAAGCTCGAAGGATTTGCCCACGAATGGAATGCCCATTTAGTTGAAGTCAACGACGAAAAGCATGAATATGTCTATCACATTCGAATGCGTCAGAAAATCTGGCAGAAGATGCTCGGTCGCAAGTCAGAATTCATCGAAATACGCATTCGCATGAATCCGCCCAGGGAACCGAACGTCAAGCAGACTGAAGTGGAGATTCGTATCTGCTATACCGACTCCAGGCCGGAGAACGAACGGGATCGACTCGAAATCGTAGTGCCTGCTCTGTTATGTAGCCTGCGCACCTTCCTACTGGCCAAGAATGAAACGAGAACTGCTGAGCGGTACCAGTATGAATCAAAAGTTTATCTTTATCCGATCTATGTAAACAACATTGGCGATCCGGTAGTGTGCCATTCCCGGGACATCAGTACCACAGGAATACGTGTATTCTCGCAATCAGAGTTCACCTCCACTGACTGTATCGTCCAGATTCATACTCAGGAATTTGGCTCGATCGTGTTACCTGCGAAATTGCAGCGCTGCGAACCCCTTTCGACGGGCATGTACGATATCGGCTTGAAGTTCTAGCCACATCTTGATTTGAAGCAAACCCCATCTAAGTGTACTCCTTTGATTATCTCATGGCGACCTGTGGCAAAAAACAGTAGCATGCTGTTCGAATTCAACTGGAGGCTATCTGATGTTCAGCCAAATAACAATGAGCAAGGGGCTAGTGTTTTGTATTCTGCTGATGCTCCAGCAGAATAGTGTCCATTCACAAGAAGGCCCTCCATCCATTTGGGAGAACAGGCTGGGTGTCCAACCTCCCCTCATTGTTGCCACGACACTGACTGGCCCACATGCTAAACAGTATCCGTTCCGCCCGGAGACGTACGGCAAAACCAGTGGTCACTCACCCACAACGAACATGAACAAATCATGCATCTTGATCTACACCCGCCAACTGAACAGCTCAACACTTTCGATAGCTTCTGCGATCAATGATTTCACGCTTAAACACTTTTCTCTGGATCCCGCCTACTTGCTGCTGTTCGATGTAAAAGGGGCACAGCGAGGCGGATACACCGTTGAGGAGATAACCTCACGCATCAAAGAGCTCGAAGAGATTTCTCAAAAGAACAAACTCAAGGCAGTCTCTATCGGAATCGCCGCGAATCCAGGGTATGCCGAAAAGGCTGGTCTCAACAATATCAACGATGTGGCCATCGTTCTGCTGAAAACATCAACAAAGTCACAAAAGGATCCAGTCATTGCCTGGTACCGAATCCTCTCTGCCAAGAATCTGTCCGACAAGGCTCTAGCTACCTTGGAATCAGACCTCGACGCTGTATTGAAGAAGTAATATTCCTGGTTCCACGTCAAGATGCAGAGGGTTAAGTTGAGTGCAACTCAACCCTGCAACGGTTTCCGGGTTTTTCATCTGACATCCTAGCCTGCTTTGATCAAAGGCCCAACCAGGTCTGATGCTCAAGGAGCGATCTCTGGAGACCATTCTTGCGAACAGTATCGAGACTAGCCAGTTCCTGATTCAATCGACTGGAGCTGAGGCGATTGAGCTGGTTAGACCAATTGGTGAACAGGGGGTCGGCTGCTTCGGTGATACCTGTCCAACTCGTCACACCGCCTTGATCCAGGATCACATACCATTCCGCCTGCGTCTCTTCATTGCCTTCGTTATTCAGGATGGCTGCCAGGAGCAGATCATCCGGATTCATCCACGACTGGGTTTTCAGTACGGAGTTCAGCCAGGACACCCTGGGAGTCGTCCACTTCACTTCTACCGGCGGCAAATCAATATTCAACAACTGAGTCGTCACTGGGATCTGACTGTTTGACGAGGAGCCGCCCAGAGTTTGATGTTGCAGAAGCGGATCATGACTGGCTGATCTGGTGCTGGAACGGGAAGGCACTTCGAAGCCGCCACCCTGCAAGTTGACCTTCCCGGCACGGGCCAGAACGTAATCGCTCCAGACCTTGGCTTCATCGACCGCCGAACGAGTTACCCTGCCGAGCATAAGATACTCAGGGTCTTTGCCATATGTGGGGAAGACACTATTGTAATCTTCCATATTAATTGTCGAATCATCCTGTGAAACAACTGTCTTGCTTAATTCCGCATGAAACGGGGCGAAGATGTTTTCGCCGAGGATTCCGAAACTTAAAAAATTAACAGCACCATCATTGAGTTGCTCAAGTGGATCGCGGGTAAATTCATTACGTAACTGAACATAGCTTTCCGCAACATCATATCCTTCGCCGCCATCGAGCCAGTCGAGAGCGGAATCGTAGCCCCCGGAGAGATAATCATCACCGTCTCCCCCGTATACACGATCAAAGTCAAAGCCGCCAAACAGGAGATCACGGCCCGCCCCGCCGAAGAGTCGATCTTCGCCCGCACCGCCGAAGATGGTATCGTTATCGTCGTTGCCGAAGAGCCAGTCGTCTCCACCCAGGCCGACCAGAGTGTCATTCCCGGCTCCGCCAAAGATCCAGTCAATCTGATAGCCGCCTTCGAGGTAGTCGTTTCCTTCACCGCCATAGATGACGTTCGTGCCGCTCAGCCCCAGTACCACATCATTACCACTGCCGGCATCGATATCATCACGCTGCATGCCGCCGATAATGAGGTCATCGCCGGCCCCGCCAAAGATCTGATTATCGCCATTGCCCGCCATGATGAAGTCACGATCCGAACCGCCTTCGATATGATCGTTGCCTGCCCCGGTAATGACGATTGAAGGAATGTTGGTCTGGTTCTGAAAGAAGTTATTCCCGTTGTATCCTTCAAAACGAATGAACGCCGGCATCTTGTCGGTAAAGAGGTAGTTTTGTCCCTTTTTGGTATCACCCGCTATGACATCAATGTGGAGTCCATCCGGTTTCTGATAGATTTTGACTGCATCGTTCCCTTCTGTCCCCTTGAGATTGAGGTAATACCCCAAAGCCGGGTTACCGATGAAGAACAGATGCGCCGCCATCAGTTGGCGATCTTCCAGGCATTCTAAGGCCGGCTTCCATGATCCAGTTGAGCGATTGCGAGTTTGGCGAAACATGGCTGACTCCCTGCTGGCTTGCAGTGTTTGTTGAGGATAAGTGGCTGACTTCACCCACTTATTCAGGACGCCAGTAGGGTTGTGACAAGAAAAAGAAAAATAGCAGGAGCAGAACGGCTGGGATCGACTGTCAATCGGGCCAGGGGAATGCCACTGAAACTAATCAGTCTCGGTTATTTCAATCAGAGTGCCCTGGAACACACCTTGCAGGCCCAATCGTAGCTTACGAATCCGTGAATACCACGTAATCAGGAAGAGGGCGCAAAATAGGAAAGTCAACGGTAAAACAATGATGGCAAGGCCAATGAACATAAGTTGCCAGTTGATTTGGACCACCGGCCAGGCTGCGCCGACGAAGAGGCAGGGCATGGCAATCGCCACGATGATGCACACTAACAGCATGGGCTTGTTGCCTGGCGCTTTCACGCCGATCAGGCTTCCCGACTGGTCTGCTGCCATCTTGCCCAGTAACCTGAAGTAGATTTGACGGCCCTCTCCCAGGCGATAGATAAGTTGAAAGCTGTCAGTTGTGAGGTTGCTCCATTCCAATTCGCAGTGCGGATGAAAATACTCCGGGCCACTGCAAGCCGGGAGGCGTTCCGCGAGTTGTGTCGGCGACAATATCGAACTATAGAGCCAAAGCGCTTTCTTCATTTGATACCTCGACAGCGACCAGTTGGCTAAATTCGATCTTGCTCGAACTCAAGTTGCCATCCGGACGGAAGGACACCGTCTTTCTCGCTTGCAACTTTCCTGTGTGCCCGGTCGCCCATCCTAGCAAACCAACAGGGTGTACTCCATAACTTTTCCTGTTGCCGAGCAGTAATGCCTGCGGGTATGATACTTCTCTGCCTCCATTCCTTCCCGCTTAGCGATTCATGCGCCTTCCTGTCTTGCTTTCCATGATTCTGTTTACCGGACTGGTGTGGCTGAGCGCCTCATCAGCTTCATCCGATATTTCTACCCCAATAGCACTTCAATCGGACGAGGAGAATGTTCGTTACTTCGAAAAGCACATCCGCCCTCTCTTCGCGCAGCAATGTCATGGCTGCCACGGGCCGCAAAAGCAAAAGGGCGGACTGCGCCTTGACTCCCCTGACGCTATCAAGAAAGGCGGCGATTCGGGAAGCATCCTCACTGCCGGCGATCCTGAAAAGAGTCTACTCTACAAAGCAGTCTCTTATCAAGATGATGAGCTTCGCATGCCGCCCCGAGGAAAGCTGGCAGGAGAACAGATCGACCACGTGAAGCAATGGATCGAAGGAGGGGCTGGATTGCCGAAAGAGAATGCACCCATCGCAACCACTGCTGCACTGGTCAAGTTTGATCTGAAAGAACGATTACAGCATTGGAGCCATCAACCGATCAAGACTGTGAGCGTACCAACAATCACTGACACCCACTGGCCCATCACTTCCATTGATCCGTTCATCCAGTCGAAATGGAAAGCCCTCGATCTCCATGGTGCCCCCGATGCCGACAAGCGAACCTGGCTTCGCAGAGTAACCTTCGATCTGATTGGGTTGCCACCAACGCCGGTTGAGATTGTGGCCTTTGAGAAAGACCACTCCCCGGCAGCCTATGAGCGAGTCGTCGATCAACTCCTGGCCCGCCCGGAGTATGGCGAACGCTGGGCCCGCCATTGGCTCGACCTGATGCGCTATGCCGACACCATGGGCCACGAGTTCGATTTTGATCTCTCCAACGCCTGGCGATACCGCAATTACGTCATCAGAGCATTCAATGTCGATGTGCCCTATCATCAGTTCGTCTTAGAGCACCTGGCGGGCGACTTATTGCCTAAGCCTCGCTTGAATCAAGAGGAACACTGGAATGAATCAATCCAGGCAACGGCTTTTCTCTGGCTCGGCGAAGCGAAGCAGGCCCCGGTTGATGTCCGTCAGGAGCAGGCTGACCGCATCGATAACCAGATCGATGTGATTGGCAAGGCATTTCTGGGCCAGACTATCGCCTGCGCCCGCTGCCATGATCACAAGTTCGACGCCATCGCCACTCGTGACTACTACTCGCTCTACGGCGTTCTGGCAAGTTCACGCTACCAGCAGGCCATCATTGATGACCCCAAGGCTGGCGATGAACTAATCAAAGGGCTAATACAAGTTCATCAGATATTGGAAGAAGTCGCTCAGAAGCAACTGAAAGCCGAGGCACATTCGCAACTACTGATCGATGGCAGGTACCTGGAACACGATCTGAAAACGGCTTCCTCTCAAGGACTCGCCTGGCAACGAAGCGCAAAACCCAGCGTTGCCCACTATCACGATGCCAAGACGAAACAGAGCCTGATTCGATACGTGCCTGAGCATTCCTGGGACAGCGGCCTGTTCAGCGAAGTTCTCGAAGGGACATTGCGTACACAGTCGTTTCAAATCGATCAGCGCTATCTGCATATCAATGCAGCAGGTTTTGGCGGTCGCATCCGCATCATTGTCGACGGCTTCAACGTCATTCGCGACCCCATTTATGGCAGCCTTCGCAAGGTCATCAATTCACCACATTCCACCTGGTATACCTTCGATCTAAACATGTGGAAAGGCAGGCAAGCCTACGTCGAGTTCCTCGATGGCGGGCCGAGTGATCCAAGTCTGGGGCAGGACTACTCACCGGGCAAAGAGGCCTGGTTGCAGATTCGTCGCATGGTGACCAGCGACGAGAATCAACCACCACGCAATGCCGCCGGGGAAAAACAGGAACAAAACAGCTTCCATCAACCAATCCAAGAAAATGAGGAATGGAAGAAAGCATGGGAACAGCAACAGGCTATTGAGAAACAGCTACCCGCTCCCCGCTATGCTCTCGCCACCGCCGACGGCACCGGGCACGATGAACCTGTCTTTGTTCGGGGCAACCATCACATCGCCGGCGAGATGGTGCCGCGTGGATCAATGCCTGTCTATTGCGGAACAGAGCCATTAAAGATCGGTGCTGGTTCAGGCCGACTTGAATTCGCTCAACGGCTGATTGATCCGAAGCAAAACCCGTTCATCGCCCGTGTCATTGTCAATCGAATCTGGAAGCACCACTTCGGTCAGGGGTTGGTACGCACCGTTGATGATCTGGGCCACATGGGCGAAGAGCCCAGCCATCCGGAACTGCTCGACTATCTGGCCAACTGGTTCGTTACCAACGGCTGGTCGCTCAAGAAGCTGCACCGGCAATTGGTGCTTAGTCGCACCTATCGTCAATCTAGCACGAACCCGGATTCAGCGGTGATGAAGCTCGATCCGCAAAACCGCTGGGTGACCCGGATGCCATTGCGAAGGTTGGAAGCGGAAGCGATCCGTGATGCGATGCTGTCAGTTTCAGGCCAATTAATGAAAGGCCCCATCGAGGTAGGAGTGATGCCCTATCTGACCAGCTACATGCAGGGCCGAGGGCGCCCCAGTTCTTCAGGCCCGCTGGATGGAGAAGGCCGAAGAAGCATCTACCTCAGTGTTCGTCGTAACTTCCTCCCACCTCTCTTCGCTTCGTTCGATTTTCCCACACCCTTCACTGCCATTGGCAAACGCTCGGTCTCGAACATCCCAGCACAGAGCCTCGCCCTGATGAACGATCCACTCGTCAAAGATCAGGCCCAGCATTGGGCAAACTCCATGATCAAGCAGCATCCCAAAGCTGAGACAAGAATAGAAGTCATGTACTTTTCAGCCTTCGGACGAAAACCGACGGTCAAAGAACAACAAATCTCCCATCGCTTTATTGATGAGCAAAAGGGTGTGGAAGAAAAAAAGGCATGGACTGAATTTGCCCATGCCCTGTTCTGCAGTAAAGAGTTTATCTTTATTCCTTGATGTGTTGAGAGGGCGAGGCTCCTGCCGAGCTGTTTTGCGATCGCTAGAAGTTCGGCAGGAGCCTCGCCCTCCCGTATTACCACAAAACAATCGTCAGCCCTTGATCACGCCGATGGGCCGCAGACGAGCCACCTTCTTCGAGATGCCCGCTTTGTGAACCACCTCGACGACGAGATCAACATCCTTGTAAGCATCGGGCTGCTCCTCCGCTAACCCCTTCCAGCTTCGAGCACGCACAATTACACCACGGGCTTCCAGTTCTTTATCGATCCGCCGGCCCTGGGCATGCTTGACTGCGGCTGTACGGCTCATGCACCGCCCTGCCCCATGGCACGTCGTTCCGAAGGACTTCTCCATGCTGCCCGGCTGTCCGACAAGAACCCAACTGGCCCGGCCCATATCACCCGGAATGATCACCGGCTGACCGATGTGCCGATACATGCTGGGGACCTCCAGATGCCCCGCTGGGAATGCTCGGGTCGCCCCCTTGCGATGCACCCACACTTTCTTCTGCTTGGTCGTCCCCACGCTGTGTTCTTCCAGCTTGGCGATGTTGTGGGCAACATCGTAAACCAGCGACATCTGCATCCGTTCCCAGGGTTGACCCAATATCTGTTCGAAAACTTCCCTCGCCTGCCACATCAGGAGCTGACGGTTGCACCAGGCGAAGTTAGCCGCTGCACGCATCGCACCGAGGTACTTCTGCCCCTCATGGCTATGCACCGGTGCGCACGCCAACTGACGATCAGGCAACGTGATCCCATACTTCTCCGGCACGCCGCGCAGCGACATGAGGGCATCATCGCAAACCTGATACCCCAATCCGCGGGAGCCACTGTGGATCATCACCACCACCTGGCTCTCGAAGAGTCCCATCGTCTGCGCAGCCTGGGTATCATGAATTTGATCAACAACCTGCACTTCGAGGAAGTGATTGCCCGACCCCAGCGTTCCGCACTGCTGCGCGCCACGGTCCAGAGCGCGATCGCTGACAAATCCTGGCTCAGCGCCATCAAGGCACCCTTTGCCTTCGGTATGTTCAATGTCGCTCTCCGTCGCCAGTTCGCGTTTGATGAGGTAACTGGAACCTTCGTGCATGAGCTGCCTTAGCTCATCGCGCTTGAAGTTGTACTTGCCCGTCTTGCCCACGCCGGCCGGTACCGTGTTGAACAGGTGCTCAACCAGCTTCCGTAGACGGGGCCTTACGTCATCAAAGTTCAGATTGGAACGGAGCAGCCTGACGCCACAGTTGATGTCGTAGCCCACGCCACCGGGCGAGATCACTCCCTCTTCGAGCGGGTCGGTGGCACAGACTCCGCCAATGCAGAACCCATAGCCCCAATGAATATCAGGCATCGCCAAGGAAGCATACTGAATACCAGGCAGCGTTGCGACGTTGGCGACTTGTTCAAGGGCGTTATCCGCGCGAATGTGATCAATCAGCTGATCATCAGCGAAGATCAGACCATCGACATGCATATCTGGACGATGACTTCTGGGGATGCGCCAGAGATACTCGCTGACTCTTTCCAGCGGCCCCTGGTAGTGTTCCCTGGCCATGATCTGTTCCTTCATCGCTAAGATTAAATATCGAGAATGACTTCAGCCAACCATTGACCGTCCGGCTCTTGCTGGAGCTTGAGTTGATGATAAGTGATGGCTTTCACTTCGTGATCTAATTGATGTCTGGCTTTATCACGGGGTTCACCCCAAACGGTGGCTTCGAGCAAAGTATGGTTGATGCGTACCGCGAATTGGCAGAGTACCAATTGCTCGCAATCAGAGAGGTAAAGCAGTTCATTGAGCCAGTCAAAGAACAACAACTCCCTTTCGGGTTGCTCGATTCTTAACCCTCGATGAATAAGCGGCTTGACGTCACTCATGTTCTCGACCATCAATTCAAACAAAGCTGTGCCAGCCTCGCCAAAAAGTTCGGCTAAGGTTCCGCAGCGAATTCGCAGGCCTAGATCAGCGGTATGTTCAAAGACTTCGTGCATGTTAGCCCTTCCCACGCCAGGTATGATCAGAGACCAACGCCAATAGTTCAGTAAAGGCATTAAGTTAATGCAGAGAATGAATACGGATTTACTGTTATCGATGATAGGCTAATTCCTGACCATTGTATGAATGTCTTTGAATGAAACTGTTGCATATTTACACATATTATCACTGAAATATGTAGACATATTGAACAGTGAATACTAATACATGGTATGTAAGTTCAACTATTCCCTATTTAATTGAAACGAGGCTGTCATGAGTAAAGGTGCTAAACCAGGACGTGGTGAGAAGGCTCAGGCCATCCGAGATGTGCTGAAGTCCCATCCTCATCTGAAAAATCGAGAACTCGCTGAGTTGCTCTCCAGCAAGGGCATCAAATGCTCCAGCCAGGATATTGCAAATCAAAAGGCACGATACAAGCGAGTTGGCGGCGACAAGTCCAACTTCACTATCGAAGACCTCCGTAAGGTAAAGACCCTGGTCAGCGAAGCAGGCGGCCTCAAGGCTGTTCAAAGCAAGCTTTCTGATGTGGACAAACTGGCTGAACAAGTTGGCGGTATCGACAAGCTCCGAAAAGGCCTCGAAGTTCTACCTGAATTCAACAGCTAGAGATGGCGCTGGTGGGACTTGAACCCACACGGACCTTACGGTCCAAGGGATTTTAAATCCCTTGTGTCTGCCGATTCCACCACAGCGCCCGGTCACATGAGAGTTACGACTCACATGAAATTCGTCAATACCCCCCTGGTACACACCAAGGGGTTTATTCTTGGATGGACAGTACAGTACCATTACGGGTTCATGAAAGAACCGGTAGCGAGGCACCCGGTGCTTACTGAAGTGATTACAATACCAACATGCCCGATCTCGCCTCCTTCGATCACGCCCTGATCCTCACCGGCCCCACCGCCTCAGGCAAATCGGGTCTCGCCCTCTCCTGGGCCGAACGCAACAACGGCGAAATCATTTCCATGGATTCGATGGCTCTCTATCGCACCATGGACATTGGCACCGCCAAGCCCTCCGTTGCCGATCAGCTACGGATACCTCATCATCTCATCGATTGCCTCGACCCATGGGAAAGGGCCAGCGTCGCCTGGTGGCTGACCGAAGCCAGCCGTGCAACGAGGGACATTCTTCAAAGACGCAAACGTTCGATCATCGTTGGTGGTACTCCGCTCTATCTGAAAGCGCTACTTTGTGGTCTATTCAAAGGTCCGGAGATCAACCCTCGGCTACGCACTGAACTGGAACAAGAGCCCGCCGACGTACTCTATGAACGATTGCAGCCTGTCGACCCCAAAGCAGCAGCCCGTATCCATCCGAACGATCATCGACGACTGGTGCGCGCCCTTGAAGTCTTTCTTCAAACCGGCAAGCCTCTTACCGATTGGCAACAACAGTTCGACGCTGCGCCCCGTTCCAGACCATCACCGGTTATCTGTATCGAACTGCCGCGTGATGAACTGTACTGCCGCATCGATGCCCGCGTCGACGCCATGATGCAAATGGGCTGGCTTGAAGAAGTAAAGCGATTACTGAAATTGCCTCAAGGCCTCAGCAAGGAAGCGACCCAGGCTGCGGGCTATCGTGAGTTGGCTGAGCACTTACATGGAACCTGCTCGCTAGAAGAGGCGGTGACAGCCACCAAGACCCGCTCCAGGCAACTGGCCAAAAGGCAGCTCACCTGGTTCCGCCATTTCCCCGGTCTGGTGCACCTGTCGCCCATTGAAGCTGAGCGACACCTCGCTGCTACATCTCTTCCATAACGCCGGCCATCGGATCAGCAGGCTCGCCCTTATAGAGCTTGCGGTTAATGCTGGGATTGTACGCCGTCCAGTTGCTCTGCGTGTTCTTGTCTTCCTTGATGTCTCGCACAAAAGCATGAGTGCGGGCATCGAGATTATCCAGATAGTAGATGAAAGACGCTTCCGGCGTCATGGGCAGCTTCGGACTGCCAAACTCGAGCTGCCCATGATGAGACACGATGATGTGTTTGAGTCGAAGTTGTAGCTCTTGAGGAAACGCCTCTTCGGAAAGCTGCTCCGCCTGCTTGAGCTTTTCGTTGAGAATCTCGACGCCAATCACAATGTGGCCGATCAATTCTCCTTCATCGGTGTAGTTGAAGGCTGAATCGTAACGAAGCTCGTGCACCTTACCAAGGTCATGCAGGAAGATGCCCATCAGGATCAGATCACGATTGAGAGCCGGATAAATGGGAAGCAACCGCTCAGCAGCATCCATCATGGTGACGACATGTTCCAGCAATCCGCCAAGGTAGGCATGATGCTGACGAATGCCGGCCGGGGCCTTGCAGAATTCACGGATCAGCTTTTCATCCATGAAGAATGCCTGGGCCAGAGCTTTCAAGTGCAGATCACTCGACTTGAAAAGCATTGCCTTCAGTTTCTCCTGCAGCTTGGAGATGTCCTGCTCCGTATGAGGCAGGAAATCGGTCATGTCAAACTTCTCGCCATGCACGGGCTGCACATCAGAGAGAATGATTTGTAACGATCCCTGAAAGAGTTGAACTTTGCCCTTGACTTTGATGAAGTCACCGGGATTAATCTGCCTTGTGATACTCTCAGGAGCATTCCACAATCTGCCCACCAGAGCGCCGGATCGGTCACGCAGTTCCAACTGCAGGAACGGCTGACCCTGGCGATTCGTTTTGACCTGCTTATCGGTGGCCAGAAAAATGTCATCAAACGTATCGCCATCGGCGAACTGGCGAATGTAACGGCGAGCCATGAGTTGCTTTCTACTTGCACAGCGTGGGAAAGAAGCAAACCATCATGCTATGAACTGAATAGGCTATGGCTTAGGCTGAACGACCCGTGGAGGAACCTCGCAAACCCCATCCTTGCAGGGCACCAGTTGGTAGCGATGCTTCGCCACCCAGAGGTAAGCCTTGTTCCCCAGCCACGGCACACCGGGCAGGTAGAGAAACGGCGCTATGGACCAGCACAAAGGCAGCCGCCAGGCCATCCAACGGAAGGCGCCGAAACCATGATAGACAGGATGGCCCGATGGTGGCACCAGGTGCATCTCGTCAAGCAGATGCTGATGATCCAGTGGCGGATCAGTCTTGGGAAGCAGTTCGATCTGACGGGCATCCTGATACCGCAATTTCTTCAGCCAATCGAACTTCTTCAGAATGGCCACACTGCGCTGACAAAAACTGCATTGCCCATCGTAAAGCACGGTGGCTTGGGTATGATCAACAGGAATCGATGCGGGAGTGGACACGGTTACCTCGTCTACCGTCATTATATCAGCAAGAATGCTATCTCTCATTAACCTAGCCATTGAATGGCCTCTATTTCTTTATTGACACCAAGATCAAGGCCGGATCAATCGCTGGAACATGAATTCTGGCTCATGGACCTTAGTTACGTTCTTTGCACTCTAGCAAAAGTTACCCTGCACGCTAGCTTATGTTTGTCAACTCATTCGAGGAACGTCTCATGCTCCGCTTCGCTCTTTGCTTCCTGGCTTTCAGCACAGTCACACTCGTTCAAGCCCAGGAAACTCTGCATCCTCCAACAGCACAGATCAAACCCAAAGAAGTACCCGTACAGGGCGACAAGCTCATTGATAATTACTTCTACCTGCGTGAAAAGACCAACCCCGATGTCATCGCCTATCTGGAGAAAGAAAACGCCTATACCGAGACGATGATGAAATCGACGGATGCCCTCCAGGGAAAACTCTACAAGGAATTCCTTGGCCGCATCAAGCAGACCGATCTTTCCGTGCCCAGTTTCAGCAATGGCTACTGGTACTACAGCCGCACAGTCGAAGGCCAACAGTAC
>DAOMFV010000140.1:0-13097 GCA_035430005.1 Gemmatales bacterium | reverse complement strand
CTACTCCACCTCGTACTGAATCCGTCCATGCTTGGTGCTGCGGCTGATCTTGTCGCCGGCATACAGCCCGGCCAGGACGAACTCCATGCAACTGGCCCGGACCGCTTCGTTCTCGCTGGCATTGACTTCGAAGGCCTTCTCCCAGGCTTTGGGCACGCGCTTCAGCCGGTCGGCGTAGGCTTTGGAAGGGAGCATGTCGCCAACTTCGATCTTCACACCCTTGGCGAAGACATCGACAATCTCGCTGAGGTTATGTTGATCAACGATTTCCTCAAAAACAGTTCGCACCGCATCAGCCTGGATCGCTTCGATGACCTGCTTCTCGTTCATCTGATGGCTGCCCATCAGATCGAGTTCGAGCTTGCCCATCGAGGATGAAGTACAGTGTGCCAGGTCGCTGATGCGTGGCACCGCTGGCTTCTCGCCAAGCCGAATGGCACGATGGCGGGCTGAGGCAATCATCGTCTTGTAGTTGGCGATGCTGAAGCGGGCCGAGACGCCGCTGGCCTGATCGACATACTTGCTCTTGCGGGCAGCCATCGACATCTGTTCGCAGATTGCTTTCATGAATGGTGGCACGACAACGGGATAGTCTCCCCCCAAGTCCACTCCTGACTCCTGCTCCATGATCTCGATGCCCATGGAACGTTCGAGGGGGTAGTGGGTCTGGATGATCGCCCCGATGCGATCCTTGAGCTGCGGGATGACCTTGCCCGAACGGTTGTACGTGGAAGGGTTGGCGGAGAAGAGCACGAGCACATCGATATCGAACGAGACCGGGTAGCCTCGGATTTGCACATCGCGCTCTTCGAGGATATTGAACAGACCGACCTGGACGAGTTCATCAAGTTCGGGCACTTCGTTCATGGCGAAGATGCCCCGGTGCATGCGCGGGATGAGGCCGAAGTGGAGGGCCTCCTCGTCAGCCATGCTGGTGCCGCCGGCGAGCTTGGCGGGATCGATTTCGCCGATGAGGTCAGCGAACTTGGTGCCAGGGGCGAGGCGTTCAGCGTAGCGGCCACTGCGGTGCCACCAGGCGATGGGGATCTGGTCGGCGGAACGTTCAGCGACGATTCGCTTGCCCACTTTACTGATGGGGGCGAAGGGATCGTCGTGAAAGGGAATAGCTGGATCGTTGAGGTAGGGTGTCCACTCATCGAGGAAGCGGACGAGCGAACGCATGATGCGGCTCTTGGCTTGGCCTTTTTCGCCGAGGAAGAGCAGATCGTGCCCGGCCAGGAGGGCGACGCTGATTTCGGGGAGCACCGTATATTCGTAGCCGACCACGCCGGGGAAGAGTTCATCGCCCTCAGCCAGCTTCTTCAAGAAGTTACGGCGTATCTCTTCCTTGACGGTGGTGGACTTCCAGCCACTCTCTTTGAGCTGGGCCAGGGTGGTGATCTTGGGAGCTACAGCTTCGACCAGGTGCTTCATCGTGTTGACTCAGAGGACGTAATGGGACAACTTCCCATTCTACGCTGGTGGTCAAACGGATTCGCAAAGAAGTGGGAAATATTTCTGATAACAACTTGACCCCTGCTACGGAGATAAGGCGCACTTATATGCAAGCAGGGGGCAACGGCGTACCGTTGACCCCTGCCACGAACGAATATCGAAAATGGAGAGATGAACTCACATCTCTTGAATTCCGGCGGAGCCGGTCTTGCAGTGCGTTCCCGGTCGGAGACCGGGAACGAGGATGGGTGATGTCTACTTCGCCTTCTTCCCGCCGTTGATTTCGATCTTTTCGACCTTGTCGCCGCTGACAGTCAGAGTGATGGCTACGCCTTCCTTGAGGTCATCAGTCTTGGCATCGCTGTGCTTCAGGTCATCCTTCTTGCCGGTGACCTTTTCAACCTTGGCATCGGACTTGATTGTGTACTTCTTTTCGTTCTTCTCCGTTGAAGCAGCGGCGTCTTTCTTCTTGGCAGCGATGCTCACGGTGAGAACAATGTTGTCTTTGTCTTTTTCGACTTTGGTGATAGTGCCTTTGACAGGCTTGTCACCTGCGAAGAGGGAATCGCCAACGAAGACAGTGATAGCGAGGACAATACTGAGCATAAGACGAAACATGGGAGCGTCTCCAGGTTAACGTTCAGGGTTCGGGTGATCGAGAGATTCAACCCCGGTGTTGGGGGGCAGGTTTCGGGGTGTATCGAGAAAGGTCTGCAGCATCATCTGAGCCGCCACCTTGTCGAGTTGTTTCTTCCGTTGCGAGGCTTTCAGTCCGCCGGCTTTGAGTTCTTCCCACGCGAAGGCGCTGGTGAAGCGTTCATCACAGTAGGCGACGGGCAGGCCGGTCGTCTTCGTCAGCCAGTTGCCATACTGGCGGACCTGCTTCGACTTAGGGCTTTCGGTTCCGCTGAGATGAACGGGCAACCCCATTACGATACCGGTAATGCGTTCCTTCTTGATGAGGTCAGTATAGAACTCTGCTTCCTGCTGAGTGTTCTGTCGCTGGAGTATCATCAGGGGGAAGGCCATCTTTTGATCCCGGTCGCAGATGGCCAAACCGACGCGCACAGTGCCGAAGTCGATGCCGAGCAACGGGCCGGGGGGAAGACCTCCAGGTTCATTTGTCGAATCGGGCATCAAGTTAATGTAGCGAGGACCGTGGCAGGGGTCACGAAGTACTCTTCGTGCCCCCTGCTGCATAGCGATGTAGTTTTTGTTGTTGCGAGGTCCGCAGGGGGCAGCTTGAGTACAAGCTGACCCCTGCCACGGTAACTATCGCTACTTCTTCCCCACGCAGTCGGCGACGACCTTTTCGTGGTTGAAGCCTGCGGGCACCGGGAAGTCGTGGTTGAGTTTCAACTCTTCAATGTCAGGAGTCGAAGAAGCGATGCCTTCGGTGGGGACATCGATCTTGCTGATCCAGGCGAGGGCGTTGAGGATGAGCTTGCGGTTGTTGTCATCAGCCCACGTCCAGTGGAAGTGGCCACCGGTGTAGCCGAAGCCTCGTCCGCCATCGGCCCGTTCCTTGGCCCACATCACGGTCTGCTTCTCACCCCGTTTGACGGAGGCGCGAACAGCGGGGTTGCCGGAGTGAGGACCATCGGGGCGGCTTAGCGACGAATCGGGAGGCAGATCGGCAAGGATCGAAGTGACGCCTTCCATCTTCTCCGGGAAGCGCATGTGGTAGTACCACTCGTCGTTGGTGGTGAAAGCCTTCACGCCACGGGTGACAGGGTGTCCCTTGGCCAGTTCAGCGTTCCGCAGCCGCCAGTGTGGATTGACCGACCAGTTGGCTTCGAAGTAGCCACCGATCCAGTCGAGAAACTCTTTGCCGCTGACTTCCTTGGGAACTTCGACAGCATAGTGCATCATGCCGATGCCAACGCCCTTCTTGGCGAGGGCATCGAGTTGTTTCAGGTGCGGATTGGCAGGATGGCCACCACCGCCATCGCTGTAGATGCAGATAGCGTCGGCATCGTTGATGACATTGGTGTCTTTGGGCCAGCCTTCAAAGATGATCGTCGTTTCGAGCTGATCGCCGAGGGCCGCATCGAGCCGCTTCTTGAGCAGGATGCACCCGGCCCGGAACGAGTGTTGGCCATAGGCGTGGCTCTTCTTGCCGGCAATGAGGTAGAGCTTCTTCTTGGCCGGCTTGGTTTCATGGCTGGTTACCGGGTTCGTGGCGAACAGGGCCAGGGCGATAATACCGGCGAGCAAGATCAAGGATGTGCGAGACCGCATGGAGGGATCCTGGTGAGGGGTTCAAAGGAATGGATATACAGAGTAACGCAGATGGGTGGGAATGCAAGGAGGGATTCTCTCGATGGCAGCCTGAAGCGCCAGCGAGGGTGGACCTTGCAATTGCACACGCCCCCTCGCTGGCGCTTCAGGCTGTCATGGCAAAGTGTCCAATTACTCCCTGCCTAGCTCCGCCCCGGTAATGGGGATGGTCAGGCTTATCACTTCGGGATGATCGAGCTTGAGAGTGACGCTGCCCTGATCGAAACCATACTGCATCAGGTGCAGCCAGGCTTCCGGTGTGAAGCGTTGCTGGAGGGTGGAGGTCTCTTTGGGAAGGGTCAGTTCGATACGCCAGATTTTGTCGTTGACCTGGACCACCCTGGCGTCAAAGAGCTTGGGAGTGACTTCGATCACTTCGCAACTCTTGCAGGTGCCATAGCGAACGGTGAGTGTCACTGCAGGGACACGATAGCCTTCTTTCAGGGACAAGCGAGGCGGAGGGATGAACCTCTCCGGGCTTAACCCGACGATGGAGGTCTCCAGGCTGCCGGTCACGTCGAGCAAGAGTGGCACCTTCTTTAAGGTGGTTTCTATGGATAGCGGAGCGACGAACGCACCGTGGGGAAGTTGCTTGTTCGCTCGTAGTGTCAAACGGTACCCTGCCCCGGCTTTGAGTGTGGTGAGCCGATCGGAAGTGAGGGGCTCGATCTGGAGCACTTCAACACCGGGGAGATTGACCTTACAGACGGGCTGAGGGAAGGAGGATTGCTGCGTATAGACTTCAGCGACGAGTTTGCTTCGATCCTGATCGAGATCGGCGGGGGTGAGCTTACCGAAGTCGAGCGGGCCACGGGGGAAGGCGACCATGACTTTGGGCTCGATGGTGCCATTGGCTTCGAGGACGAGGCGTTCTTCACGGGCTGCATCGCCCACCTTGGCCCACAGGCGGATGGTTTTGCGCTCCATCGCATCGACCTTGGGCGACCAGTTCATGGTGACTACGCCTTCCTGGCCCGGGGCGATGGGCGCATCGGGCAGTTGCACGCCGGTGCAGGTACAGCTCTTATCGAGGAGCTTCAGGGCGATGGGCTGCTGCATATTGTTGCGAATGCGGTAGGTGCAGGAACGCTGCTCACCGAAGTCGGCGGTGCCGAGGTTGCCATCGCCGGTGAGGAGTTCGAGCGCGGGGCGTGGGGATTGTGGTACAGTGGACGATGGGGCCGTTGGAGTCACGGCCTGCTGCTTATCCTGATTACAGCCGGCGAGTGCGCAAAGGCATACCGAAGCTAGTAGTAGCACGGAAAGTTGATGAAGATATGTCATGGACGCATCCTTGCCGTGACATGAGATGTTATGAAGGGAGTTTACTTTGGATTAGCGGAAAGGTCAACGACGGGAGATGGATGCAGTTGTGACTGTCTGGCTCCTCCCCTTTCCAAGGGGAGGTTGGGTGGGGTAAATACCAGCGGTGAAGTATCTCCGTTCAACCCCTCTAACTCCCCCTTGGCAAGGGGGAGAACCAGATGGTCCATCCCCGGCTTGAAGAGCCGGGGCTAAATGTATGGAATCGTTTCGCCATGATCGAGTGTGCCAACCTGTTGAGCAAGTAATTCAATGGGATGCAAAGGATGCACAGCACTTATATCACGCAGTTGATGTCGGCACGAGGTGCCGTTGGCGAGGACGAGGGCATCGGGATGATCGGCCAATTGATCGAGTAGAGGTTGAGCGATGTTCACGCTCAAGTCGTAGTGGTGTTTCTCGTAGCCAAACGCGCCGGCCATGCCGCAGCAGCCGGTATCGAGGGGGGTGACCTGGAGAGCGGGAATCTTTCTCAGAGCCGCTACGGTTTTGTCCATCCCCACGAGGGCCTTCTGATGACAGTGCCCATGCACCACACACTTGCCTGCCAGTGGTCTGAAGTCGGTGCGTTGCCCGGCGACCCAGGTTTCAGCCAGGCTGGCCTGCTCGGCAATCAGCCGAGTCACTCGGCCTGGCACCAGTTGGGGCCATTCATCGACCAGCGTCAGCAGGCAACTTGGTTCCAACCCCAGCAGCGGCACACCGCTCTTGATGCGACGATAGAGCGGACCCATCTGCTTCTGCACCAGGTTGCGGGCTTCGGTGAGGTAGCCCTTACTGATCAGCGGTCTGCCACAACAGATCGGCTCAGCCAGTTCGACGCTGAACCCCAGCGCTTCGATGAGGGTGACGGCAGCGATGCCGATCTCCGGTTCGCTGAAGGTGGTGAAACAGTCATCCCAGAGGATGATCTTGTTCTCTGATGCTGTCGTTTTCTTGCGGTGTTGTGCAAACCATTTGCGGAAGTGATCACGACGAAGCCTTGGCACACTGCGACGACGAGCCAGGCCACCCCAACGATGCAACCCCCAACGGACGAGGGACCAGTTGATCACTTCGTTGAGAATCGGAGCAAACTTGGAACCGAGCTTGAGCAGCGTCGGTAGGTTGCGTTGTATCCGATCAGCCATCGGTCGGCGATGATGCTGATAGTAGTGATGCGTCGCTTCAGCTTTGAGCTTGGCCATATCGACATTGCTGGGGCACTCGGCTTTACAAGCCTTGCAACTGAGGCAGAGGTCGAGCACCTCCTGCACGGCTGGGCTGGCAAGGGCATCAAGCGGTTCGGTGTTCTGGAACGCCAGGCGGAGGATGTTCCCCCTGCCCCGGGTGCTGTCCTTCTCGTCCAGCGTGGCCCGGTAGCTGGGACACATGGTTCCCGAGGAAGTCTTGCGGCAGACGCCGGTGCCGGAGCAGAGTTCGACGTGTTGGAGGATGCTGGTCTGCGGGGAGTAGTCGAGCATCACCTGGGGTAAGGGTTGTTTGTGATGGTGCGAATTGGTTGAGGTTAGCTCGGCGGGAGCCTCGCCCTCCCGTACATATCGTAGCTGTTGATCCATCGGCGGGGGATCGACGATTTTGCCGGGGTTGAACAGGCCTTCGGGGTCGCAGGCTTTCTTGATCTGTTTGAACGCTTCATTGATGTCTTTGCCGAACATCTTGGGCAGCCATTCGGAGCGGGCGAGGCCATCGCCATGCTCGCCGGAGAGACTGCCATGATACTTCAGGACCAGATCGCTGACCTCGGTGCTGATCTGTCGCATCGTCTTGACATCGCTTGCATCCTTGAGGTTGAGCACCGGGCGAATGTGAAGACACCCGACGCTGGCATGGCCGTAGATGGCACCGAAGGTGTTGTGCCGCTGCATGATCTCCTGAAACTCAGCGACGAACTGAGGCAACTTCTCCGGGCTGACCGCCGTGTCTTCGACGAAGGTGATCGGCTTGCGGTCGCCGGGCAGACCCATGAGTAGTGGCAGGCCCGATTCACGCAGCCTCCAGAGAGGTTCTCGCTCATCATCATCGATGGCTTGAACGATCTCAGAGACGCCAGGGTTGTGCCGCAGCCTCGCTTCAAGCTTACGCAGACGATCTTCCACTTCTTGACGGTCGTTGCCGGAGGCTTCGACCATGAAGATAGCAGCGGGTCTGCCGACGATGGCCTGCATGCGGCGCTGGAGGGCGAGGTTATTGCGGGCGAGGTCGAGGATCATCTGATCCATCATCTCAACCGCTGAGGGTTGGATGGCCAGGCAATCATCTAGCGAATCGAGGGCAGCGGCGATGCTGGTGAAGTGTGGCACGAGCAAGCCACGATAGCGGGGCTTGTCGACGAGCTTGACTTCTGCTTCGGTGGTCAGGGCCAAGGTGCCTTCGCTGCCTACCATCAGTTCAGCGAGGTTGATGCAGCCCTGTTCCCAACTCTTGAGGAGGCGATCGAGGTTGTAGCCCGATACTCGTCGCAGAATCCTGGGGAAGCGTTCCCGGATGGCATCGTGATGCTTACTGATGATCTGCCTGAGGGTACGATAGATGCCGGCGATGAGGGAGGTGCTGCGATCCTGCTTCAGGATCGATTGCAGGTTTTCGGTAGCGAGTTTAGCGGTGGTTCCATCACTGAGGACGACATCGAGGCTGAGGACATGATTGACGGTGAGACCATGTACGATGGAGTGGGAGCCGGCGGAGTTGTTGCCGATCATGCCGCCGAGCGTGGCCCGGTTGGCGGTGGAGACATCGGGGCCGAACATCAGGCCGTGCTTGCCTGCTGCCTGGTTCAGTTGTTCGAGGACGACGCCGGGCTGGACACGGGCAGTGTGATTGGCAGTATCGATCTCGATGATCCTGCGGAGATGCTTGCTGGCATCGATCACCAGCCCCGGGCCGATGGCCTGACCGGAGAGGCTGGTGCCACCGCCACGGGGGACAATGGGAACGTGATGATCGCGGCTGATCTGCACAGCGATGCGGAGGTCGTTGGCTGTTCTTGGCAGGAAGACAGCGACGGGAGGAATCTGGTAGATGCTGGCATCGGTGCTGTATAGATCACGGGTGATCGGATCGCTATGCACTTCGCCGGTCGTCTCCTTGCGGAGATGGCGGGCGAGGGCCTGACGCTGAAGTTCATAGAGATCTTGCATGAGGGATACAGTAGCACAGTGACGGGAGGATGGCATTCGATTTAAGTGGGATCAAGAAGTGAAGGCAATGGTTGTGACAGGGGTCACGAAGTGTTCTTCGTGCCCCCTGCTGCGTGGCGAAGTGGTTCAAGTTGTTGCGAGGTCCGCAGCTTGAGTACAAGCTGACCCTGCCATTCATCCCGGCCTGTCCAATGACATTCAGTCCAAATTCCAGACTTTTGTTGAACTAATCGAATATCGAGCGCAACCTAGTAATAGGTTCAGATATTCTGGGACGTTATGCCGGTATCCACTGACACAGTGCTTGAGAAGCTCTTAATTGTTCGTTGTCAGACGGGCGATGGGGCAGCGTATGCAGAGTTGATTGCCAGACATCAAACGGCATTGTTTCGGTATCTGCAGCAGTCTATCCGGGATCAAGAGACCGTTAACGATCTGTATCAGGACATCTGGTTCGATGTCTTTCAGTCGCTGGCGAAATTGAAGGATACCCAGGCCTTCCCTGCGTGGCTCTTTCGAATTGCCCATGATCGTGTGTGTCGCTTCTATCGAAAACGGGGCATGGTGTATCAATCCACCTCACTGGAAGAAGTAACGGATCACCTTGGAGAAGTAGTCGACCATGACTGGGATTATCAGGAAGTGCATCGGGCTTTTGATCAACTCATGCCAGTACATCGAGAAGTACTGGTGCTGCGATATCTCAACGAGTTTGAGTATGCCGAAATTGCCACGATCCTTGGGTGCCCTGTAGGTACCGTTCGTTCCCGGCTGTTCCATGCTAAGAAAGCAATACGAGACATTTTCGAAGGCGAGAAAAACCATGAACGAGAAAGAGCTAAGCCGAGCGTTGCTTGAAGGTGCAAGCTATCCAACGATCCAGCCACCTGATCCGAAGGCACTGACACGGCGTATCATTCGGCATGATAATATCCGTGTCTGGCTCTTTGGCTATTTCTGTTTGATGGCCTGGTTTGGCGTTGCTGTCGGCGCTTTTACCATAGGCATGGAGTTGACGCATGGATTCATTCCACACCTGGTGGCCAAACTAACGAAACTGCAGTTCACTCCGAATCACTTCATCTCTATTTCCCCGGCCAGTGGCCAGGGCAATAACGAAAGCAACCGAGCTGTTGAACTTCCGAAAGAAAAAGTGATTACTATTGACCCGGAAGCTGGTAAGCAGTCAGCAGAAAAAGTCTCTCGACAACATCACGACAACACGTTGATCAGTGCAAGAGATCTGCAAATGGTCAACAGCCTCGTCAGGGAAAGCCAACCATATTTTTTTCTACTAATCGCTGGAGAATCCTTGCTGCTGTGCCTGGCTGCTATTCTCAGTGTGGCGTACATCTCCTCAGGCCGTAAGGCTACAATGCGCCATATGAACGCATCGCTCATTGAGATTTCGGAACAGTTGAAACGATTGGGGACACTGCCGGGGGCAGCTTGAGTACAAGCTACCTCCGGCCACGGTTCCGACTACAGAGAATATCAATCGGGGTGAACTCGATCGAGAAGCCTCTCACCCCTAACCCGTCTTTCCGGGAGGGAGAGGGGAACCAGACATCAATACAACCCGTGAAGCGGGCCACCGGGGGCGGCGAGGGAGTCGACCTTCTTTGTGACGGTGGGGTCATCTTCGAGGGGTGGAGCGTGATGCGGCTTGATTCTCGCATCAATGACGAGAGAGCCGGTGCAGCCCCAGTGTTTGTTGACAGTGCTGGCGCCGATGCCATCGATGTCGGCTGCGGGGTTGGAACGGGTGAAAACGACCCAGATCCAGTTGTTCAGTTGACGAGAGCAGAAGTCGCTGTCATCAACGATGAAGATGAGCGGGATACCGGGGATGGCGTCACCTTGGAAGCTGCGTGTGAAGCGTTCAATAGCTCCCCTGCCCTCGGCTGCATATCTGGGACCCTGCACGGCGACGATGCCGGGGAGACAGAATTTGGGTTCCCTGAACCCATCGGCAAGCCTCAGATCGGCAGGCAGGGTTGTCGCCAAATCACGTCGTACTTCGCCAGCGCAGGCGATGACGAGTTTGGATCCTTCGTTGAAACCGGTACCGCTGTAGTCGAGCGTGTCGATTGTCGTATTCGTCTGGAAGTGGAGGTCACGCCGCCAATCAACTCGACGAAGAACATGTTGGAAGAACTTGCCGACATCGTGCAGGTCAAGGTCACGATCATCTTCCTGAGCGGCGATGAGCAGATACTTGGCTAGTGAGAGTTGCCCCTGCCCCAGAATGGCGTTGGCGACGGTGAGTAGTTCCTGAGGCTTCCGCTGGCTGGCGTAGGGCACATAGCGTTCGCTGCCAATGGCCAAGAGCAGAGGATGGACGCCGGCGGCATCGATGGCATGCACCGCCTTCACACCGGGCAGCACCGAGGGAATGACCGGTCCGGTGATCTCGTGAATGATCTCGCCAAAGGTCGTGTCTTCCTGGGGCGGTCTGCCGACGACGGTGAACGGCCAGATCGCGCCTGGCTTGTGGTAGACCTTCTGCACTTGCAGATACGGAAACTCATGCACCTTGGCATAGTAGCCAAGGTGATCGCCGAACGGGCCTTCGGGCAGGGTCTTGCTCGGATCGACGATGCCGGAGATGCAGAAGTCTGCGTCGCCGAGCATGGGAAGACCGGTCACGCTCTTGACCAGTCGCACTCGGCGGCCACCGAGAGCGCCGGCGAAGGTGAGTTCGCTGAGCCCTTCGGGCAAGGGCATCACCGCTGAGAGCATGAGGGCTGGCGGACCGCCAATGTTGACGTTCACCTTCAGCGGTTCGCCTCTTGCGATGGCGGCAGCATGATGCACGCCGATGCCACGGTGAATCTGGTAGTGCATGCCGACCTGCTGATCGGGCTGGTACTGGTTGCCATCAAGCTGAATGCGGTACATGCCGAGGTTGGACTTCTTCCAACCGGGTGTGTTGGGGTCTTCAGTGTAGACGAGGGGGAGCGTGACGAAGCTGCCACCATCATCGGGCCAGCATTTGAGCTTGGGCAGTTGGCTGATCGTGGTGGTGTTATCGAGCAATGTTGTGTGATGTACCGACTTGGGCAGCATCTTCAACGCAGCCCAGGGAATGTTCCAGTAACGAAACGGATGCTTGGCCAGTTCGCCGGGATCGATCTTGAGAGCAACGAGCTTACGGACGGTTTCGAGCGTATCCCGGAACATGAACCGGCAGCGTTCGATGGTGCCGAAGAGGTTGCTGACCATAGGGAAGGAGCAGCTTTTGGGGCGGGTGAAGAGGAGTGCAGGCCCTTTGGCCTGATAGACGCGCCGCTGGATGGCAGCCATCTCGAGGTTCGGATCGATTTCGTGATCGATACGAACGAGTTGCTTCGTTCGTTCGAGATCGTTGACACAGGCGGCAAGGGTGGGATAGCCCATAGGTGAGAATATCGATGAAAATCGGGTGCCATGGTTTGCATGTACTCATGCTAACCATGCTCGGAAGCAAGATAATCGCAAGCATGGTTAGACGGAGTACCGTCAGAGGCCGTCCGGTAATTCAAGCGGCTATTTTCAGGGCCATTCGGGTGGGTAGTGAGTTGGAACAACCTCTTTTGCTGTTCTCTCTGATCTACCCATCTTAATAAGGCTTGGAATCATGTACCTTGCCTTTTGAATTACCGGACGGCCTCTACCGGCAAACCATGGCACCCAAACTCGGCTACTAACTCAACCCGAGATATTCCTTCATGTACTGGTCATACACGTTCTGGCCTTTTTCGTCGCTGAGGTCGAGGCGCATTTCGTTGATGACCTTGATGCCCTGGCCGAGCCATTCCTGCCAGCACTCGGCACAGCAGGAATTGTAGATCTGCTGCCCCAGTTCATCGCTCATGGGGGGGCGTTGAAGTTGCACCGCTCGTGGGCCGGCGAGGCAGCCGGGGCGTTGACAGGCGAAGCCGCCGACCCCTTCGATCTTCGGAGCAGCGGCCCGCTTGGATGCAGGCACCTCGGCACCCAATTCTTTGAGAAGCTTGGCCATCTCGTCACGGGGGATGTTATCGCCCCGTTCGTCGGCGACTTCGAAGCCCTGTGTCAAATACTGGATCGCCGCTGCCTTGTTGCCGGCAGACTTGAGGCTCTGGCCGAGAAGCTGGTAGGCCTTGGAGAACTGAGTGTTCAGTTCGACGGTCTTCTGGAACGAGACAGCAGCGTCGACGAATTGGCCATCTTCGAGGAGAGCTTTGCCGAGGCTGAAGTGGCCGAGCTCGTTGTCCGGGTCGTCCTGGGCCATCTTGCGGAATTGAGCGATGCGGTCTTGGAGTGCGGAGTTCATGGGAGTGCTGATCCTGGTTGCGATGGGGGTATTATAGGAGTCAGAAGCCAGGAGCCAGAAGACAGGAGGAAAGAACCCTGATCGCCCAATTTAGCGACTGCTACATTCAGAATAGAGATGGCCCGACGTTCTGCTGATTTCGTTTAATCGTGTTGTTCTCAAGTTCAACTTCGATAGTGCCGCGGTAACCATTCTCGAAGTATCCGCCTGCATTTATACGCCTCGGTTGCCCTAGATGATCCAAAAACCCTAGTTCTACATGTGACTCGCTCTTAGGCAACACTCGCACAGTCTTCGATTCACCTTTTGCCAAGTCTCCAATTGAATGCTGGCTGCCGGTTACATAAACAACGACATCGGTTATCGGATCAGAGCCTCTGTTGATAACTGTCACCCATACACCACGAGTTTGCATCCAGGCAAAAACCACAACACAAGCAATGGTGACACTAGCAAGCACCACTGCTACGAAAATGCTACGTCGCATATTTTGCCTAACACGCTAATGAGATCCTCGTATTGAGGGCATGGTTAGACGGAGTACCGCCAGAGGCCGTCCGGTAATTGAGTTGAACTAAACAGCCTGATCTCAAGAGGTTACG
>DAOMFV010000139.1:0-13417 GCA_035430005.1 Gemmatales bacterium | reverse complement strand
CCGCCGTCGCGCGATTCTGATCGCACTATCCGGCCTCCTTGCGATCTTCGTAGTCGCCGCCCCGACGGCAGTAGCAGACCAGGTGATCATCCTTGACTCGAGCCACAGCCGGCTGAATGTTGCCGATGCGCGAATGAATGTGGTTCGTCTCAGTCCAGGTATGCTTCTGAGCGTCGAAGCGGAAGAAGAGGGAGCAACTCTCCGGGCCGACCTTCTCCGGGTCGTTACCCGTTTCATGATAGGCGTGGAGGAGTATATCACCGTTAGCCATTCCGAGCGGACGGCTGCGGACCATCATTCCCTGGGTCATTGTCACCAGCATCGGGTCCGACCAGGTCTTAGCCCCATCACTGGAGATCTTCGCCTGAATCAGCGAGGTAGACCAGGTAGCGCCGTAGCGAACGACATAGAACAACCATACTTTGCCATCGGCAGCCTGCCATACGACTGGATTGCCCTTAGATCGATATGGCGTATCAGCAATTGGCCCCGGCGTGGTCCACTTCGTCTGTCCCCTGGGCAAGCGTGCCCCGTAGACAGCAGTGTCATCGGAATACTCCCCGGAACCACAGTAGTAGGCCAGATACAGATCACCGTTAGCGAACTGAGTGATCGAAGCGGGATGCTTGTACTTCCCACCCGGATGCTCCGGACCAAAGACTCGCTCTACCGGAACTGCTGTTTTCATAGTGTCATCCGTACCCGGCTGAGCCTGCAACAAGATCGGGATAATGAACACCAGCAGCATCGCTTGGAATGTCTTGGGCATGTCAAACTCCATTAAGCTCCGACTTCGGGGCGATACCAGACTCCTCATTCCAAGTAGCGGATTTCTTTCCTGCTTGGCCACACCAGCAAATAACCTCAGACGCTTCATAAGCTCCACAGACTAGGCAGAATGGGGCGTGAGCGAACATAAAGCTTGCCTAAATTACTGGTCGAACATTCCACAATATACCGAAGATATTATAGCTGAACTTGGGGCAGCCCTGATGCGACTGAAACTACTGTTCGGTTTTCTATTATGTGCAAACCTGTTTGCCACTGGTTGCTCATCTACAGGTACGTCGGCTCGTCTTTCTGCCGAGAAAACTACTGAATCTACATTACTACCCACAGGGGGGCAATCAGGCGTTGGCATTATCCTGATCGATCAACAAGGTATCGACTCAAAGAAACAGGATTCGCCTGATCAGAATCTACGGCAAGTCGCCTTCCGAGAAGCAGTCCAACTGAACAAGAAACTATCGCTCGCAAAATGCATCGACCTGGCGATCAATCAACATCCCGATCTGGCCATTGCCATGTCCCAGGCAGATGCCGCACAGGGTCAACTGGTGCAAGCCGGATTGTACCCGAATCCAGTGATTGGCTACGAATCTGATGACATGAATGCGCCTGGGGGGGGTGCAGGAAAGCAAGGTGCCAGCATAACCCAGTCTATAGTAACTGCCGGCAAGCTCCAACTCGCCTCCAGTGCCGCTGCGAAAGGCGTCGAAAGCGCCGATTGGAAAGCCCAGGCTAAGCTCTTCGATGTCGTCACCAAAGTGCGATCCACATTTTACGACAACCTGACCGCTCAACAGGAACTCGAAACCGCGAGGGATATTCTCAAGATCGCCCAGGACGGCGTGAACTCCGCTGAAAAGCTGCAAAAAGCTGGTATCGTCGGTCAACCAGATGTGCTTCGCGCCAAGGTGGAGTTAGAGCAAAGCAAAGTCAAAGTCTCCATCGCGGATCAGCATGTGACGACGAATTGGCAGGTTCTCACCAATGTGCTGGGGCAAAAAGACATGCCCGTGACGCCGCTCGATGGATCACTACTGGAGGTTGTCCCCGAATATGACTTCAACAGGGTACGCCAGGCGATGCTCGATATTTCAGCTGACCTCCAGGCAGCTCAGGCTGCGGTAGGCCAGGCCGACTTTGCGCTGAGTCGAGCTGAAGCAGAAGTGGTTCCTGATCTGCAAGTGCAGGTGCGGCCGTTCTACAGTCAGCCTGACCGCCGCACCGAACTGGCGGTTGGCATTTCGGCGCCACTGCCCATCTACAATCGCAATCAGGGCAACATCATGGCTGCTCGGGCCAACCTTGCTCAGGCTCAGGCCACACTGCGTCAGGTCGAACTGCAATTGCAGGAGCGGCTGGCCCTGGCGATTGAACGATACAACAACGCACAACAGCAGGTACAGGCTTATAGTCAGAAGATACTGCCTTCCGCTCAGGAATCGCTGCGGCTGATTCTCATCGCCTACGGATCGGGTGATCAGCGGAACGATTTTACAGCAGTACTGGAGGCACAACGTTCACTCGCCCAGGCTAAGTTGGGGCTAGTTCAATCACGAGGTGAACTGCAGAAGGCGACGAGCGAGATCGAGGGGATCCTACAGAGGTTGCCGAGCGGTACCGTGCCACGGGAAATGAAACAGCCCATCGCTCCCAGCAAGTAGAGATGACCCTATTGAAACTAAAGAAGGTTCCGAAATGACGCCGGAACCCTCTAGTCTAATCTGCATCAGCCACTTATTGTTTCTGATGCTGATACACCCGAATCTCCGGGCTATCTTTACCTGCCTGACGAGGCACCGCCACGTAGAGTTTCCCATCGCTCGGCGAAAAGTAACAGGTCTTAGCATCCTTCACGGTCGGCAGCTTCTCGACCAGTTCGTAATGATTAGCATCAACCACCTTGATTACAGCAACAAAACCTTCTCCACAGGAAGTTAGGATGCGTTTGCGCTCAGCATCATACATGATGTCATCCACGCCATCCGGAATCGCTATTCTTGTAATTTCCTTACCAGATTCACTGTCCAGCACGACGACCGCGGGACTTTTTCGACATGCCACGAAGAGTCGCTGAGTTGGTTCATCAACAGCCACGGCATAGGCCTTACCAGCGCCTTTAACCGGGAAGCGGCCGATCACTTCGTTCTTGTCCGTGTCCACCACCACCACCTGGCTGGGCTGAGGCGTGGTCAGGTATAGACGAGGCCTTACGCTTTCAGGTTGCAGCCCTTCGGCTGAGGCCGGCAGCTTGATATCAGCACGAACGTCGAACGAATTGGCATCAATGACACCGAGGGCATTTTCGGCATGGGCCACGTAGACTGTGTGAGTGCGGGCAAGGTAACGCACATTGTCGGCGTCGTCTTTGAATTTGATAGTCTTCAGGAGCTTGTAGTCTTTTCCATCGAAAACGTTACAGAAACCGCCACTTCCCAGCGTGGTAAAGATACGATCCAAATCCGCGGCATAAGCCACCCCCTGCACACCCTGCTGGCCTTCGACCTGTTGAATCAATGCGCCGGTTTTCAGATCGACGATGTCGAGTGTATTGTTAGCCTTATTGGCGAGGAAGAGTCGCTGATTCTTATTATCAACAATGACGTGATCCAGACCGCCTTCAACGCCTTTGAGCTGTATGGTCTGCACCAGGGTGAACTCAGATTGAATCGTCGCCGCCGGCATGGTAGTGCCTGCGAACAATATGATCACTCCCAGCACGATGGCATAGCGAGCAGCGGGCTTTAGTTGTCTCATCAGTTGCTCCTCAAGGTCGGCGGATTAGTTGGCAACTTTAGGCAGATCGACTGAATCAGTCGGATTGGGCGAAGTTGATACCCAGCGTTCAAGAACGAGGTAGCCCACTGGTATAATGATACGAGTAAAAAGCATATTAGCCGTCAGGCCGCCGATTACCATAATGGCCAGGGGTTGTTGCATCTGCGCTCCGGGGCCGATGCCCAGAGCCAGGGGAAACAGGCCAAGAATAGCAGCCAGGCTGGTCATCAGAATAGGTCGGAAACGAGTACGGCCCGCCAGCAGCAGTGCAGGCCGAAGAGCCATGCCATCAAGCCGCAGTTGCTGAATATACTCGACAAGTAGAATGCCGTTTTTCATGTCGAGGCCAACGAGTAGAATAGCCCCCATATAGCTTGATACATTGAGGGGGGTGTTCGTCAGCCAGAGAGCGAAAAGGCCACTCACAAGTGATAAAGGCTGTGTCAGGAAGATAAGCAGAGGAAGCACGACAGAGCGGAATTGAAATGCCAGCATGATGAAGACGAGCAATGTGGCCACGATCATGACAATGAGCAGGCTCTTGAAGACCGCCTGCTGTTGCAGATAGTGGCCGCCAATTTCCCAGGTGTAGTCGGCCGGAAAAGGGAACTCTGCCAGCACCTTTTTCACCATGGCCACCACTTCACCCAATCCTGCTTCTTCTTCATTGAGTTCTGCCGAGATGATGGCGACTGGCCGTTGATTTTCCCGCCACTGCTCTTCTGGGGTGCGGATGCGTTCGATGGTGGCGATCGAGGAGAGTGGAATGGCCCGTGAGGGGCCAGAGAGAGCTACTGTTGGCACGGCATTGAGACCGGGTGGTGTAGAGTTCTCAGGAAGGATGATCCATTGATCGAGCACCAATTGCGGATCGAACCGTTCAATGCCAAATCGCTGTGGATCAGCATAGCGCACTCTGACCGAGGTGAGACGTACCGCCGATTCACGAACCTGAGTCGCCACCTGCCCAAGGAACATTACACGAAGTTGGCGTTCAATAGCTTCGACGGAAAGCCCGAGTCTGTTCGCCTTGGCATAATCAATGCGAATCATCAAATCAGGATTGCCATCGCTGACATGAGCGTTGACTTCCTTGACCCCGCGGCCTTTGCCTAACTTTTCAAGCTTTTCTCCGATTTCATCAGCGATCTTGAGCAACTTCCGATAGTCAGGCCCAAAGACCTTGATCTCAATGGGCTTGTTGGCCCCGGAAAGATCGTTCAGCTCATCCTGCATCACCTGGACGAGTTCAATCTTGAGTTGATGCTCGGCAAAGTGATCTTTCACCTGATCTTCAATCTCTTCCATGACCTTGGTAAGGGGCCGGCGGCGATACTTCTTGCGGATGGCCAACTTGCCCTCAACTGCGATTTGCTCCTCTGTGGAGGCAACTCCGTACTTCTTCTCCGCCATTTCTTTGCCGAGCGCTTTCATCTCCGGCTCGACCTTTTCGAACTCAGGACGCACCGGCTTACGCAACAGACTGAGGGGATCGTCTTCAGCATCACGCAACATCACCTGAATATCACCACGATTGGTTTGCGTGGCGAACAGACCATTCTCGGAGCCTGTTCGACGGACATAGGAATCGATGTCCGGATTCTCGGACATGATCTGCTCGATCTTCTTTGTCATCGTCTCCGTTCGCTGCAACGGCGTTCCAGCAGGAGCCCAGTAGTCGAAGATGAATGAGCCTTCGTCCATCGCCGGCATCAGCCCTGTCTGCAATCCCTTAAAGAGAGGAGGCGGAGGCGGTTTGCCTGGTTCTTGTTTCGTAGTCGTATCAGGTATCCCGGTGTAGAGGATGACCCCCGCCACGACGGCCAGCAACGATAACGTGAGGGTAAGCCAGGGAACTTTGAGAGCGACAATGAGGAGCTGTTCGTAAAGCCATTCCGCGGCACGATAGATCAAGCCGGGTTGAGGCATCGGCTTACTGGCAAGAAACCTGGCAGCCAGCACGGGAATCAAGGTCAAGCTAATGACCATCGATACCAGTACGGCGATGGAGAGCGACCAACTCAGTGAAGCAAAAAACTGTCCCTGTACTCCTGAGATGAACGCCAATGGGACAAACACCAGGACGGTTGTTAACGTGGAGCCGAATACCGCCCCGGTGATTTCCGAGGAGGCTGCGTCAACGGGGTCTTTCTCCTGGAAAGTAGTTGATGGCGTTTCAAGAATGGTTACTGCCGCAGCGCCGGACTGTCGCCGCCTCCAATTCCAGGGTTGCAGCCACAATGTCAGCGAGCTAGCTCTCTTACTTGTCGTTGTGGAGCTCTTCTTCGGTGTCAAATGTCGGGCTATGTTCTCGATGACGACTACCGAATCATCAATGATGAGACCGATAGCCACTGCCAGACCGCCCAGCGACATCAGGTTCAGCGTAGCCCCCGACCAGTACATGATGAGAAAAGTAATGGCCAGCGTTGTGGGAATCGCCAAAGCGGCGATGAAAGTCGCCCGTAAACTACGCAGGAACAGAAGGAGAATGATCACACTGAAAAAACTGCCTATGACAATGGCGTCTCGTACATTGTTGACTGCCGTGCCGACGAACTGAGCCTGATCATAAGAAATCTTGGCTTGGATATTCCGGGGTAATGGATGACTGATCAGCAACTGCTGAAGATCATGCGAAATATTGAACGTGTTGCCACCCAGTCGGCGAAAGATGGTGATGACCACGGCATCGCGCCCCTCGAAACCGATGGAGAGCGTTCGATCCTGATGCTTGACCTTGACGTCGGCGACGTCTCGCACTCGGAGAGGTTGATTATTTCTCGACGCCACGATGATCTGCTCGATCTCACGAGCAGTTTCCACCTGGGCATTGACCATCACCTGAAAAGCAAAGGGCGACATCTCAATGCGGCCAACCGGCGTCAGTCGATGTGATTTGCTGATCTGGTCTGCCAGGTCAGCGGCGGAAAGCCCGGCCGCGAGCAAATCATTGGGCCGGGCCTCGACGATGATTTCCCGAATGTCACCACCGGCCACGTTGGCGTAGAGCACGTCAGGAATGTTCTTGATGAGCGGAGCGAACTGGTAGAAGGCAAAGTCACGAAGCTGGGTGGGGCTATCGCCGCCCTTAAGTACAAGGGAAATAATCGGGAAGATCGAGGGCGTCATCTGCTCGACGGTGAGTTCCACTTCCGCGGGAAGCTGAGCTCGGACCGCGCTGATGCGATTCCAGGTGAGCTGCTGAGCCAGCGCCATATCCGTGCCAGGAGAGAAGTCGAGATAGAGTTCGCTGCCTCCTCGAATGGTCTTGGATCGAACCTGCGACACCCCCATCACGGTGCTGACAGCCTGTTCGAGGGGCTGCGTGACCTGGACTTCCATATTAGGCACAGCCAAGCCGGGCATCTTGGCGACGATAGCAATGCGGGGAAAAGTCACTTCGGGATAGACACCGCTGGGCATGCGAGTGACACAGTAGATACCCCCCGCGCTGAGTAGGGCTACAGTCAGGACGACTGCGCCAAAGTAGGGCCGGGCTTTGGAAGAGATGTTCAGCATAAGGGTGTCTGGGGCTGGTGATGGTAGCTCATTCAACGTCGCTTCGATGTCTAGTCTTCTTCAACCTGGATTTTCACCAAATCGCCATCATGGAGGCCGATCCCGCCTTCGACGATGATCATGGCTTCTTTCATCGGTACCATTTCCTTGGTTTCAGCTGTTTCGAGGCCAAGCAATTCGATCACATGCCACGCACGATCACGCACGCCAACAGTAGCGCGAACGATGCGCGCCTTGCCTTTTTTCAATTCCTTGCCTTCCTTGTTCTTTTCAACCTTCAAATCTTCCAGGACTACCACGACGGGGGGATCCTGATCTTCCATGAGGGCGGTATCTGGAATAGTCAGCCTTTGCTTCTCCGGCTGCGTTTGCACTTCCACCGCGACCACTGCATTGGCCCGCCGCTTCATATCGGGATTGGGGAAACGTATCTTGACGGCGTAGTTTCCCGTTTCCGCCTGAGCCTGTACAGCAAGGTAGACGATCTTGCCAGTCGGCCCTACGGAGTTCTTGCTTTCATCGCTGGACTTGATGGTAGCCGGCATCTCCAGTGCTAATTGCGAAACGATGTGCTGCGGGACAAAACTAATAACATCGATTTGGGAGAGATCAATGACCTCAGCAATGGCTGCGCCGATGGCCAGTGATTGACCGGGCACTACCTGCAAAAGGCCGAGTCGGCCGGCGATAGGAGTACGAAGAGTGGAGAGTTCAATTTGATTGGCAAAGGAATTGAGCTTGGCCTCCGCAGCGATCTGTCTGGCCTGCACTCCCCGCAGTTTCGATTCGGCATCGAGAAGCGCAATCCTTGCCTTTTTCATCTCCAGCGGCCTGACCAATTTGCTGTTGCTGTTCTGATCGAGCTTTTCCAAATCTTCGAGCCGCTTCACTTCCAGACCCGATTGCTCGACCGCATATTCAGCCTGCTTCTTCTGTTCAACCAGATCCTGTAGCAGACCACGAGCTTCATCTCGACTGGCTTCGATCAGCCGGATATCGAGTTGAGCAATGACATCACCGGAATTGACGCTTTGTCCCTCGGAAAGCGACTCACCCTTGGTGCCTTTCAAGATGGAGAAGAGCCTGCCTTCAAAGGGGGCGCTGATGCGGGCAACGAGGCCTGGGAGAGGTTGAGTGGTGCCGAGCAATTCAATCTTCTGCCCAATGGAGAGCAAACGGGCGTTGACAACCTTGACTGGAGCCAGCCGGACTTCTTCTTCAGGGGCTGGTGCTGAACGAGTGCAACCACACAAAAACGCTGCTGCGAGCCCCATCGTGCTGATCAAGACGATTCGTTGCATGAGTGAGAAGCCCTGACAAGTCTCTCGGATATAGATCCAGTTTGGATAGTTTATCGTTCCTAAGGCACAATCAATCTCCATCAGACAATTCGAGATGAAAAGGTTGCATAATATCGGTGAATAATCAGTAGTTGCTAAAAGTAACTGAGCCTTACTTGGTGGTCGTGCAGTAGAACAAATCACTCAACCAGCAGAATACTCAAACGATGGTAAACTGATCGTGAAGCAGAGATAAAATGGTTCCAGACTATTCAAGCTTCTCTGAAGAACTTTTCATACTTCTAGTAGTAATGAGGTTCTTCAACATTCTCGACGCTCTATCCTTATGTTGCCTACAGGCCTTACATCAGCCGAGGTAAGCGAACGACGGCGGCAAGGACTTGGCAACCAAGTCCTTTCTGATGGTTGGGCACAATACAGAGGCATCGTCGTTCGGAACCTGGCTACCTGGTTTAATGCGCTCGTTGTTCCCGCCGCCATCGCCCTGTTTCAATTGGAAGAGTATCGAGGGGCAATTGCGGTTAGTGGCATGCTGGTGGTGAATACCATTCTGGGCTTGTCTCAAGAGATCTATGCCAAGATTCGACTCGACCGCCTGACGCTGGTGGCTGCTACCAGAGTGCAGGTGCTTCGGGACGGGATGATAGTAACCATCCCCGTAGAAGACGTCGTGAAAGACGATCTGATGCCCCTTGCTGTTGGCGACACCATCGTCGCTGACGGCTCCGTCCTGCAATCACGATTCCTTGAAGTTGATGAAGCGTTGCTCACGGGTGAAGCTGATCCGGTGCCGCGTAGTCCTGGAGAGCGGTTGTTAGCAGGAAGTTTTTGCGTTGCCGGCGAAGGGCTGTACCGAGCTGAAAAGGTTGGTGCCCAGGCCACTGCCCAACAAATCGCTCAACAGGCCCGGCTGCATAGCCATGCCGCTGGCCCTATTCAGATAGCAATCGACCAAATCGTTCGCTTACTTTCCTATGTGGCAATCGCATTGTGTGGAATGTATCTCGTTCACTATTGGTGGGTGCCGTTTCCGAAGACTGAATTGGCACAGATGGTAGCTGCCACCATTACCTCAATGGTGCCCCAGGGTCTGGTGTTGACGACAACCCTGGCACTCACCCTGGGCGCTATCCGCCTGACAAGAGGCGGAACTGTCGTCCAGCGACTTGATGCGGTGGAAGCCATGGCCGCTGTCGATGTTTTGTGCCTCGATAAGACAGGGACGTTGACGACGAATCGCCTGCAACTGGAGTATCTTGAGGCACTGAGTCCTGATCTGCCCGACCCCATCGTCCGTGAACGACTGCGATTATTCGTATCAGCTGCGGTCGATCGAACGAATAAAGTGCTGGCGGCTCTTCGGGATGCATTAGGTGAGACTGACGTTCAAAAGATAGGTGAACTCCCATTCAAAGCTCAGAATCGATTCAGCGCTGTGGTGGTAAAGGATCAAGGTAAAGAACGTACGCTGGTGCTCGGCGCTAGCGAAGCAGTTCTCACCTTGTTGGAAGAATCCTCGCAAGCTCAGGTTGAGTCGATCTGGCAGAAGCAACTTCCCAGCGGATTACGGCTTCTACTCGTGGCGGAAACAACAGATTCTGTTCAGTTGGAACAGTTGGTTTCCATGAAAACATTGCGGCCCCTGGCCCTCATCGGGTTGAGGGATGAAGTTCGCCCGGAGGCGATCGAAGCTCTATCTCAGTTGCAGAGTCAGGGTATCGCTTTCAAAGTGATCTCCGGCGATAATCCGCACACTGTTCGAGTCGCGCTAGCTCATTCCCAATTGCCCATCAGCGATGAACACATCGTCTCTGGCGAAGATTTGAAGAAGACAACTCATCCCGATGAATTGATTCAACGATGCAGCGTTTTCGGGAGAGTATCGCCTCAACAGAAGCTGGAGATCATTACCAGTCTGCAAAAACAGGGACGGTTTGTAGCCATGCTCGGCGATGGCGTGAATGATGTGCTGGCCATTAAGAAGGCTGACCTGGGTATAGCCATGGGAGCAGGAAGCACGGCCAGCAAGACTGTTGCAGGTCTGGTTCTGCTGAACAATGATTTCAACGTGCTCCCGATGGCTATGGAAGAGGCACGCATTGCCGTACACAACCTGCGACGTGCCGGTAAACTGTTCCTGGCCAAGAATGTCTACACCCTATTCTTGATCGCATGCACCAGTCTGATCTTTGGGCTGGTTTTTCCATATCTCCCGCAACAAGTGACCTTGCTCAACTTTCTTACTATCGGCTTGCCGGTTGTAGTGATCGCTTTGGGACGCACCAGTGGTGGGGCCACGAACCGGTCACAGTTCATTCGCGAGATCGTCTACTTCGCTGTAAGTACAGGGCTTGTCATCGGAGCAGCCAGTGCTTTGTTATTTATCATTGCCGCCTGGAGTTGGCACGATGCGCCGACGCTGCAACGTACACTGTTGCTGGCCCTTCTGGTACTACTGGGCTTGCACACAGTGCTGCGAGTGATGTACCAGAATCTACCAACCGGCTCGTTGAACGATCGGCTGTTATTCACGGTAATCGGGCTGGCCATTCCGCTGTTACTCATTGCCATCTACAGGCCCTGGGCTGCTGACTTTTTCCAACTGCAACCCTTATCCCTGCAAGAATGGGGCTGGGTCTTGGCATTGGGGATTCCTTTTACACTATTACTGAGTACTCTGGATGCTTTTGTAAAGCCTGGCTCGAAACAGGTCATAAGTAGGAAAGGACCTCTAACTTGACCGACTTCTGGACCCACATTACCTGGCTGGCGCTGCTCGATATCGTTGCCGTGGTTATTGCCATACCGGCCGTGTTGATCATTAAGAAGGGGGCGACCTCGCCGGTGGCATGGTGCCTGATCATTCTGTTTCTTCCCTTGTTGGGTTCGTTGCTCTTCTGGATATTTGGATACACCTACCTGCACAGGCCACTTCGCCGCAAACGAAAGCACCGTTCCAGGTTTCGCAAACATCCTCCCATTGATAGTAAAGAACAGGCTCTCGATTCTTGCTGGAAATCGCTGGGCCGAGTTGCCTGGGAACTCGATGAAGCCAGACCGACTTCGGGCAATGCCGTGACACTCTATTCCGATACTCAGGAAGCGTTCACGGCCATCCTTGATGCGATGCGAGCCGCTCAGCACCACATTCATCTGGAGTTCTACATCATTCGTGATGATCAAGCCGGCAAGGAGTTCGTCGCCCTGCTCACAGAGAAAGCCAGACAGGGCGTGAAGGTGCGTCTACAATACGATTCCCTGGGAGCGTTCTTTTTTGGGCATCGTGCGGTAAAACAACTGATCGAAGCAGGCGGTCAGGTTGTGCCTTTCCTTCCACTGAATCTGTTCCGTTCGAGGCTGCGAGTCAATCTGCGTAACCACCGCAAGATCATCGTCGTCGATGGCAAGGTGGCGTTTACCGGCGGTATGAATATCGGCGATGAATATCTGGGTCGGAGCAAGACCTTTGGATATTGGCGCGACCAGATGCTACGTATCGAAGGCCCGTCTGTAGACGGACTCCAGAGAATCATCGTCGAAGACTGGGATTTCTCGGCGAAGGAACTGCTTCAGGGGGACGACTACTTTCCTTCTCAGCCAAAACCTGGCAATGCACTCGTGCAGGTAGTGGCTTCCGGCCCTGATCAGGAAGTCAATGTCATCCGTGAAGTCTTCTTTGCGGCCATCACTTCCGCTCAGGAACGTGTCTGGATCGCCACTCCCTACTTTGTTCCGGATGAAGGTATTTTGGATGCTCTGCACTATGCTCGATACAAAGGTGTCGAGGTTCGCCTGCTCATGCCCGAGGTTTGTGATCATTTCACCACCTGGTATGCCAGCCGTTACTACTGGAATGATGTGCTTGCCCGAGGCGTAGAGGTTTACCTCTACACCAAAGGGATGATGCACTCCAAGTTCATGACGATAGACGGTGAAATCGGAATTGTCAGTTCTGCCAATATGGATCAACGCAGCCTACACCTTAATTTTGAAGCAGGATGCGTGCTCTACGATACGAACTTAGCCAAATCGCTTGAAGCATCTTTTGAGGAGGATATGAAAAACGCGAGGCTTGTAGATAGGGAGTCCTTTGCCAAGCGATCCTTCGGAGAACGACTGGCTGAGAATTTTTGCAGGTTGTTCTCGCCTATTTTATAACGGATGTCAGCTTGAAATCGATCACGACGGGCAAGTGATCTGAAGCACGCCGAGCCAATGGCGTTGACACCACACAAACCTTCTCCACTACGACTCCGCCGCGCACGAAGATTTTGTCGAGAGCTAAGACTGGCCACATGGCAGGGAATGAACGAAACCTGGCAGCGGGTGTGGTTGCCATGTGAAAGGAATGATGAGTAAACACGCGCTGTGGTAAATGATCTCGCCAATCGTTGGCGTCACCGGCAATAACGGTAGGCAGATGTGCATTGGTTTGTAACAGAGTATGCTTGAGAAGTTGTCGTGCCTGCCAGTTGCGTTCTCGGCCGGTCAGTCCCAGATGCCAATTCACTAAACTGAGTTGCCCTTCCGGCGTTTCGACAATGACATACTGAGCTGCACGAGGCTTCCGGTTCTGAAACCGCAGGCATACATCATGTGCCTCATGCATGGGCCAACGAGAAAGTATTAAATTCCCATAACCTCCCTTGCGAATAGGGACATTAAGTTGGTAGGCATGATAAGCGAGACCACACCCTTCGGACAATAGCCGTGGCTGATCATGATCTTCAGAACGATGAACGCCCTGATCGACCTCTTGCAGACAGACAATGTCCGGTTCTTCACCCCGTATTACTTCAATGATCCTTTCCAGAAGGTACTTGCGATCTCGACCGCCGATGCCTTTGTGAATGTTGTAACTCAGCAGTCTCATGAACCCTGCCCGTTAAAGTGGTATTCGTCAGTTAGCCATCGGCGTTCTCTGCCAAACATTTTTTCGAGACAAACAGGGCGTCTGTCCATCCAAGTAATCCATTCTGATAGAACTGTACGTAGAAGGAGACCAGCAAGAATCCACGTTCCGCAAGAAA
>DAOMFV010000138.1:0-13499 GCA_035430005.1 Gemmatales bacterium | reverse complement strand
CATCGAGAAGCAAGAGGCGGCAACTTTGAGTCTGGCGCCAGCGGAGAGGGCTCGTCTTTGCTAAGCACAGCTACATAGGCACTGCGAGTCACCGGCCTGTTGAGAATGGACATGCCGGAGCCCACAGCCGGGCCAATGTCGGTGCTGGCTGTGAAATAGAGGTACTTTCCGCTTGCATCGAATGCCGGAAACCTGGCATCACTCATGCCGTCGGTCACCTGATGCGCCTTGCCAGTATCTATTGAATATAGAAAGACTGCATTGAGGTAACTTTTCAGTGGACGGGAGTAGGCCAGCCACTTGCTGTCCGGCGACCAGGCTGCCACCATGGGCTCATCATCGTAGACGCCGGTATCTACTTTGGTGGACTTGCCGCTTTCGAGATCGACATACCACAAGGTGAGGCGTTTGTCGGCGTAAGCAATACGCTTGCTGTCCGGCGACCACGAGGGGTTGTAGAAGAAGGATGGCACATCACCGAGCTTGATCTTCTTCACTTCGCCACGTCCATCCTGAGGACGGATGTACAACTGATATTCTCCCGACTCATCTGAGAAATAAGCGATGGACTTGCCATCGGGAGACCATTTCGGGTCACGCTCAGCGGTGCCTGGCGAGTTTGTCAGGTTGCGAATGTCCCCTTTTTCAGCAGGCACAGTGAGCACTTCGCCACGAGCTTCAAAAACCGCACGAGTGCCTGAAGGTGACAGGCCGGCTTTTTGAATGGACTTGGCTACCTTCTCAATCCTGGGGCGCACACCTGGCAGATCGGCTGCAACTCGAACGGAAACTGGTTGAGACTTCTGCGTCTTGAGATCAAAGAGGTTGATTGTGCCAAACCGGTCGTAGACGATGGCATCGCCACACGTAGAAGCTGACTTGATATCTGACTCGCCAGGTTCGAGAACCCGTTTCACTTCTTTGGTAGCTGGATTATAGGTAAATAAGGTAGTACCCCCATCACGGTCTGACAGAAAATAGACAAGGTCGCCGATCCACATCGGATTGAAATCGTTGGAGTTCGTTCGTGGAACAACCGTGATTGAAGAATCCGATAAGTCAGCAATCCAAAGGGGCGAAGCAGTGCCGCCACGATAGTTGCGTACCGGGCGGAACGTGCCGGGGAACTGGGGCTTGTTCGAAAGGGGAACGTAAGCAATTCGCTTGCCATCGGGAGAGAGTGAACCGTCTTCGGCCTGAGGTAACGGTAACTCAGTAGGCTGCCCACCATTCACGGGAACGGAAAACAGACGCAGGAACCGGGCGTAACTGTTGCGGGGAGAACGGAAGATCACGGATTTGCCATCCGGTGTCCAACCGACGGGTACATCAGGGTCGGGATGATGTGTCAGTCGGCGCGGAATGCCACCGGTGGCAGGAACAACATAGACGTCCAAATTGCCTTCATAGTCGCCTGCAAAGGCGATCTGCTCGCCATCGGGTGAGAACACCGGATAACTTTCCAGACCAACTCCCGCTGTCAGACGGCGAGCATCGCCCCCAGCGCGATCGACCAGCCAGATATCACCGGCGTAGACAAAGGCGATCTGTTTAGAGCTGATGGTTGGCCGCTGAAGCAACAGCGGGGCGTCGTCAGCATGAGCAGGCAAGGTAGCTAGCAACAAGACAAGGAGCGAATAGCGCATCGTTCATTCTCGTGAGGAGGAGAGAGCACATGAGTGGGTTGTACATCCAATGCCTAACATATTAAGACTCGTGATAAGCAGGCAATGTTTCACTCAAAAGCGATTGAGACCCGAAGTATCCTCTCAACCTTTAATCATAATTTGTGAGTTTCTTCGTAAACTTGCGTTCAAAGTTGCTCAGTAATGAGAAGTGCAGTTGAGCCGGTGATAAGCAAGATGCTAAAGAGACGCACTTAACGGGTGATGCCATGGATTCCATACGGATGGATGATAGGCCCTGCGATTGCTGTTTCCCCTGTCGAAGGCGACTCTTCCGTTCGCCTTGCGCCCCCGGTTCGTTCGATGATTGGTTTGGGTTCATGGACGACCGGCCGACCCTGGCACACAGCGTGACTTGCTGCGTTTGACCAATCAGGGCGGTAGACGGCGACCAGATATTCGTCGCACACCCGCATCGGAGGATGCCATGCTCAAGAAGTTCATTCTGGCATTGTCTGTGCTGGCCGCCCTGGCAACCGGGTCAGCCTTCGCACAAGATAATAGCGCCAACCAGCAGCTTGCCACCGCCGTGGCTCGCAAGCTCAGCGGTTCCGGCAAGCTTAACCAGTACCAGCTGGATATCATTGTCAATGGCAGCACGGTGGAACTCACCGGCACCGTCAGTGATATGGCACAAGTCGTGGAAGCTGATCGCCTGGCACATGATGTAGCCGGCATCACGTTGGTTTCCAATAAGCTCGTCGTTCGTGGAGCGATCAAGCAGTCTGCAGCTCAAGAGCAGATTCCTTCCCCTGCTCAGGCTCCTGGTGCCGGCGCTCCTGCCAACCCATGGGCAGCCAACGAACCGGTCCCCAGCTTCAGTGCCGGCATGGCAGGTCCTGGCTTCCAGCAGCCAGCTCCTCCGCTGCCTCCCTACGCTTGGCCGACCTATGCTCCTTACAACAACTTCAGCCGGGTTGGTTATCCGAACTGCTACCCCGCTGATGCCATGCCGTTCATCGGGCCTTTCAATCCATTCCCCCGTGCTCCTTTGGGCTGGAGAAATGCGATGCTGAGCTTCGACGATGGCTTCTGGTACCTCAGCAGCCACGCCGGCAACCGCGATTGGTGGCAAGTTCGCTACTGGTAGTATTCCAGTAGAGAGTTGAGAGATCAAATACCAGGCCGTCAGGATCATGATCCTGACGGCTTGCCCCGTTTAGGGCATGAATTACGTAGATATAGATAATCATGTGGAAACCCAGCTTCATCGACCGCAAGACTCCGTGCACCTGGTTTTAGGCTCTTTTCTACGATTCTCACGATCAGGAATATGTTTAGGGGGTGGAGTTCTCATCGACCTCAAGAAGCACTCGAAGGAGAGACCGATGGCTAGTTCGCAATTCGCCTACGTCACCTACATCCGTACCACGCCTGTTAAGCTCTGGAAGGCGCTGATAGCCCCCGAGTTCACCCGGCAGTGGTGGTGCAACACGATTCAGGAATGCGACTGGAAGCCTGGTTCATCGTGGAAGATCATGATTCCGGACGGCCGAGTCGCTGATGCTGGCGAGGTGGTGGAGATCATCCCGGAGAAGAAGCTGGTGCTGAAGTGGCGGAACGAATTCATGCCTGAGTTAAAGGCAGAAGGCTATACCCGCATGACCTGTGAGATCGAGCAGGCAGGCGACTCGGTGAAGCTCAGCATCCTCCACGAAAGTGATGTGGCTGATTCGAACATGTTTCAATCTGTTTCTGGTGGGTGGCCCGTACTTCTTTCCAGTCTGAAGAGTCTGCTGGAAACGGGAGAGGGGCTGGAGGAGAAGAAGCACTGGCCGGAGGGAGTCTGACATGTAATAATGTCAGGGCAGTTGCTACAGCTGTTGTTCCATCAGTCGAACGCGTTGCTTCTTCCGGCGATAACTCCACACGCCACCCGAAATGATCACGATGCCGATCAACGACATAGTCATCGGTTCGGGGACTGTTCGTACGCCGAGAGCGTTAACCAGTTGCTGAACGTGAGCTCTGGCAGCATTGCTGTTTTCGCCATCAAAACCACTGTACGCGAATTCCCGAGGCCCGATGCGATCCTGATTGGGCAGATCGAGAGCGCCCGTTCCCATAATGGGAGGCAAGCCGGTGGGAGTAATGGAACCAGCTTTGTTCATGTGCGAAAGAGACAACGTATGGCCGATCTCGTGAGCGAGCGTACCGGCCAAGGCGTATGTTGAAAAAGCCAGGTTGCCAGTGGTCAGTGCATTGGAAGGCGTCAAGCTGCCCAAGCCCTGGATATTATTGGCGAAGACCGAAGCCACAATGGCATGATTGGCAACTCCACCGGGATGCGTGCCGCTGCTTGTGCGAACTGCATTGAGTTGAGCCACGCCGAGTGCACCAATACTTGGGCCAGATACGCCCGTGCCTATTTGGGCGTAATAGTACTCAGTTGCTCCATTGGAAGGTGGCTGGCCAATCGTCCCTTGAACAAAGTCGATCCGAAGCTGAGTGTTGATCGGAATAGGGCTGCGGCTGTCTACGTTGTTGGTCGGCAGGCCATAGTAGATGTTCCTCACTTCGTTGGTAATAGAAGCAGTCAGCGTGGCGAAGTTGGCTGCGTCGTTCGGGAAGCCGAACGCGCTGAAATTGAACGTACTGATGGTGTCACCGGTAATCGCTGTAGTATTCGGTGATCCGGTGGGCTTGAAGTCAAAAACAATGGTGAGATCAGCAGCTACCAGACAAAGAGTCAACAGCAGCAGGCAACCACAGGCAAGAAACGATGCAATGATCGAACGACGGAAACTCTGAAACAGCACAGCAAACTCCAATGAATGGACGAAGCCGATCCATCGGCGTGTGCAATGAACAGTGTCAAATCTAACTTAAGCTGCGAGTCATATCAACGAAAATGACTCTGTCTTGATGTCGATTTGATGAGATGGCTGATTCGATAAACTAACCGTCAGGAAATGCTCCTGACGGCTTGTACATGTCGTTAAGTGGCCTTAGTGCTTCCCGTTTGTCACCGCCGGCTTGTACTGATCCAGTACCAGATTAGCGGCAACCGTAGCGGCTTCATCATCGTTATCGCTTTGGCCCGCGAGGTTGGCTTTAATGCGGCGATTGGCGACCTTCAGATAGAACGTGCCGACGGGCAGGTGCTTGGCTGCATCAGGTGAGTTGTTGCTCAGTTCCGAATCGAGTCGGCTCAGCACACAGGCTGAATTGAAAAGTTCGATACAGGCGTCAGCCAGGCGTTCCTGGACGTATTCTTTGTCGAGAATCTTTTTCTGATGTTTGACCAGTGTGCCTTCCACAGCGACGCCAAAGTCTTTGACACGCTGCGAGAGTTCCTTGGCGTAAGGCTCCAATTGCTTGTTCTTGACCGGCACACTGGGGTTCTTGAAGCGGCTGGCCAGGCGGTCGCCGGCGAGCTTGAAGAGAGCGCCCATGCCGCTGAAGGGCGACTTGAGAGCGTTGTCGACGATCTTGCCAACAGTTCCGAAACCATACATGGCAATGAATTGCCGCATGACGTCGTTGGCCCCTTCGCCGATCTGATTAATCCTGGCATCGCGCATCATGCGTTCGTAGGGTTCATCGCTGAAGTAAGCCTTGCCACCAAAGATCTGGATACAATCGTTAACGATACGCCAGAGCGAATCGCTGGCCCAGACCTTGAGCATGGCTGTTTCAAGCATGTAGTCGTTGGAACCGCTATCAATCAGGCTGGCACAGACATAAGTCGCAGATTCGGTAGCAAAGGTCTCGGCAGCCATGTTAGCCAGCTTGCGTTTGACCATTTCGAACTCGCCCAGGGTTTGGCCAAACTGCTTACGGGTATTGGCATGACGGGCAGCAGCAGCGACACAGACCTTGGAAGCGCCGGTGCAGGTCGCTCCAAAAGTGGTACGACCGAAGTTGAGTATCGACAGTGCGAGTTTCAGACCTCGACCTGGCTTGCTGAGGATATTCTCCTTGGGTACCTTCATGTTGGTAAACTTCAGCTTAGCCTGCATGCTGCCGCGCACGCCACACTTAGGCTGGCTCTTCAGCACTACCTCGAACCCAGGCATATCGGGAGTGACGAGGAAGGCGGTGATTTCATCACCCTTGCCATCAGCCTTGGGGGTGCGGGCCATCACGGTGAGAATGTCAGCGAAGCCGCCGTTGGTGATGTAGTGCTTGAAACCGTTGATGATGTAGGCGGAGCCGTCGGCAGTTGGCGTGGCAGTCGTCTGTACGTTGCCGGCATCAGAGCCAGCTTCGGGCTCGGTCAGGGCAAAGGCTGCGATCTTTTTGCCGCTGGTGACCTTGGAAAGCCACTGGGCTTTCTGTTCAGCGTTACCTTCGAGCACGAGGGATCGGCACCCGATGCTGTGGTGAGCGTTGACAAAGATGCTGACTGAAGCATCGTGTCCGCCGACCACTTCGAGCAGCTTACAATAGGCAGTCTGCGACATGCCCAGTCCACCGAACTCGACTGGCACGGCAGCACCAAGGACGCCGACCTCGCCTAGGCCATCGATCACTGGTTGAGGGATTTCGCACTTATGATCGATCTCGACGGAGTTGACATATTTCTCGCAGAAGCTCTTGAGTTCAGCCACTTTGCGATTGATCAGATCACGTTCATTGGCAGCGGGCTGAGGATACGGGAAAACGATGTCGGAATTGAAGAGGCCAAAGAAAAGTCCTTTCGCGAAGCCGGCGGCGGCACCTTCCTTGAAAAAGAGTTCTTCAGCCTGAGCGTATTGTGCATCTCGCTGTTGCGCAGTCAGAGCCATGACAAATCCTTCGGGACGGAGAGAGGGAGAGATGAAGAATCGACTGTAATTCTATGAGGATCACGCAAACGGGGAGGGGGATTCGGTCGAGTTCTCTTCAGTTGAGCGAGTATCTTCCGTATGATGGTGCGTCGGAGTAATGATCATGAGAAATATTCACCTGTTTATGGGCATCGCGGCCCTGATCGCCTTTTTGGGCACAGGTCTGAACATGCATTTTGGTTATGATCACTTGCACGGAATGACCGATGCCCGCCGCCTGCTCTTTCGATCCACCCATATCTACCTGCTGTTGACGGCGATGGTGAATCTGGCCCTGGGCATGCACTTGAAACCAGTCACTGGCTGGGCCCGATGGTTGCAAACAGTCGGTTCTCTTGTCGTGTTATCTACACCTGTCTTTGCGGCTGTCGGGTTCTTCACCGAACCCTGGCTGACCGAACTGGAACGCCCCTGGTCTCGTGCCTGTGCATATGGTTGCCTGGCGGGAATGATGCTGCATTTGTTGGCTTGGCTGACTACCTGCCCGTGGAAGCGAGAGAGCAGTAAGTCGCTCGCCAATTAGCTATTCCCAAGCCCCTTGCTGGTGCTTAGGATAAAGGAGTCATTTCTCTCTATCAACATGAGGTTCAACATGGTCGTTCCCGATCCTCTTCCGCTTCGCCGCATTGATCACGTCAAGTTCTTCGTCGGTAACGCCAAGCAGTCGGCCTACTTCTACCGCAATGCCTTCGGCTTCGATGTGATGGCCTACTCAGGTCTCGAAACCAAGGTGAAGACCGAGGCGAGTTATGTGCTCAAACAGGGGCTGATCACCTTTGTGCTCACCTCGCCGTTGCATGAAGATCATCCAGAGAATTATCGCCTGATGAAACATGGCGACGGGGTGATGGATATTGCCATCGAAGTGGATGACGTCCAGAAGACCTACGACACGGTGATCAAGCGCGGAGCCAAGAGTGTGATGGCTCCCAAGACCCTTTCCGATGAACAGGGCCAGTTGGACGTTGCCACCATCGCGGCTTATGGCGACACCCGGCATTCGTTTGTCAATCGGGATCGATATAAGGGAGTCTTCGCACCGGGATATAAGACACTGGACCCGGATCGTTATGGCCCGCCACGCATGTCAGCTGTGGGACTGCGAGCCATCGATCACATCGTGGCCAACGTAGAAGAAGGCAAGATGGTCGAATGGGTAAAGTGGTACGAAGATGTCATGGGCTTTTCGCTGCTGGTGAGCTTCGATGATAAAGACATCAGCACCGAATACTCTGCACTAATGTCAAAGGTGATGCAGAACGGCACCGGGAAGATCAAGTTCCCGATCAACGAGCCGGCTCAGGCCAAGCGCAAGTCGCAGATTGAGGAATACCTCAACTTCTATCATGGCCCCGGCGTGCAGCACATTGCCATGGTCACCGGCGATATTGTGAAGACGGTGAGCGCCATGGTGCAGAACGATGTCAGTTTCCTACGGGTGCCCCAAGTGTATTACGACACGTTGACGGAAAGGGTTGGCAAGATCAATGAGGATGTGAACTCCCTGGCCCCACTCGGAATCCTGGTTGACCGAGATGAAGATGGCTATCTGTTGCAGATTTTCACCAAACCCGTCGAAGATCGACCGACGCTGTTCTTCGAAGTGATTGAACGACATGGTGCTCAGAGTTTCGGCAAAGGTAACTTTAAGGCGCTGTTCGAGGCGATCGAGCGTGAGCAGGATCGGAGAGGAACGCTATAATGCGTCACCGCCACCGCACACCTTCAATCTTCAGCATGTCCATGCTTGATGTGTTGTGCTGCGCGCTGGGGGCGGTCATTCTGTTGATGCTCCTCAACTTTGTAACTGCCTACAACAAAGCTCAGGCTCTTTCGATCAGCGAGAAGGAACTCAAGCAAAGCGCCCGTGAGTTCAAAGATAGTCAGGCGAGCCTGCAACTGACCCAGTCTGACCTCTCGACGTCAATGGAATTGATCGATTCTCTTAGGGCACAGGTGAAAAAGCTCACCGGTGATGTCAATAGTGCCCGTACCATAGCCAGCACGGAAAGGAACACCCTCGAAGCCAAACTGAAGAAGCTGGATCAGGAACTAACAACTACGAAGAGTTTGCTCAAACAGGCAGAGATCGATCGAGAATCGAGCGAAGCATTATTATCGGAAGCCAGGGCCGGGCGACAGGAAGCGATGAAGGATGCCAAGTCTGCCCGTTCGGAATTGAGCAAGCAGAATGAAAAGCTCAGTGCTACCGTTGATCGTATCCCTGAACTGCAAAAGTCACTCACTGATGCGATGAAACGGAGCGAGAAAGCCCAGGATCGAATCGTTGCTCTGGAAGGTGATTTGCAGAACCTTCGCAAACTGCTGGAGCAGGCAGGCCTTAAGCTGGCAACGACGGAAAAGGAAAAGCAGGCAGCCCTCGATCTGGCCAAGCTCGATGCCGAGACGTTACGGAAATTGCTTGATGAGCAACAGGCTACGAGTGGCAGGCTGAGAACCCAGTTACAGATCGCCTCGAATCGGTTTGCAGGCATCGACCTTGCTGGCAAACGGGTGATCTGCCTGGTCGATATGTCGGGCAGTATGGGAGCTATCGATTCCAACACCCTCGAACCATCCAAGTGGCCCACCGTCTGTCAAACGGTGCAGCAGGTACTCAAGAGTCTGCCTGATGTCGAGAAGTTCCAGGTCATCGTCTTCTCGGATAAGAACGATTACCCGATGGGCAAGGCGGGCGACTGGATCGACTTTGACCGATCCAAGTCGCCCGATGCGGTGCTGGCTGCCCTGACCAAGGTCAAACCCGAAGGCAACACACAGATGTACGGCGCCTTCGAGACAGCCTTCAGTTATCGCAGCAAAGGTCTTGATGCCATCTATCTCTTTTCCGATGGTTTGCCCAACATCGGGCCTGGTTTGCCCGCCAATCCGCCGACAGATGAAATCGCTCAGGGCACGCTGTTGGGCAACCATCTGCGGGACGCCCTCAAGAAGCAATGGAACACAGTAAACCCGAAAGTACGCATCCATGCCATCGGCTTCTTCTATGAAAGCCCGGCTCTGGGCGCCTTCCTGTGGGGTATGACTCGAGAAAATGGCGGCAATTTTGTCGGTATGAGCAAGCCATAATCCTGGGCTGCTTTCATACATTATCTTTAGCAGCCCAGCACTTCTTTCAGCGAGATTCGTCATGGTTCGCCTCCTCGTCGCCGTTTTGCTCACCGCACTATTCAGCGTGACAGCTTCAGCCGAAGATCTGCCGACGATGCTGACCTTCGTACCCAAGGATGCCAACGCCATCATGGCAGTGAACATCAAAGGCGTACTCTCCGCGCCGATGGCGGAAAAGGAAGGCTGGAAGAAAAAGATCACCGAAGAAACGATGATCGGTGTGCTGCCATTTCCCGAAACTGCCGAGTACGCCGTCGTTGCACAACTCTTGAAGCCTGGAACACTTCAGGGCAAGTGGGAACTGGTGCTTATCTCTACGAACAAACCCTTCTCGTTCGCCGATATTGCCAAGGCTGAGAAGGCGGAGATTGGACCGAGTGGCAAGACTTCCGTCTGCTTAACTCGTCGCAATATGGTGATTGTCCAATTGTCACCCACTTTGCTGGGGGTGTTCAGCCCGGCCCATCGGCAGGATGTGGCCCGCTGGCTCAAAGCCCAAACAGGCAAGCCGGTCATTACTCCGACTCTTGCCAAAGTGACTGATTCCATCAAAGCCGGGAACGAAGTGTGCATTATCTTTGACGTGGAAGATACGCTCGAAGCCGGCAAGGTGAAGCAGTACCTGGCTACCCAGAAGGAAGTTCAAGAAAAGAAACTCGATGTGGCAGCGCTCAGCAAGGTATTCAGCAGTCTGGATGCGGTGACCATTAATATCGATATGGATCAAACGATCAAGGCGACCATGAAGGCTGAATTTAGTCAGAACCTGGGTGCCTTTGGCGGTGCCCTGCCGAACCTGATCATCAATGCTCTGGACGGCATTGGCGCTGATCTGGAAGAATATCGCAAAGGAACCATCAAGCAGTCAGAAAAGTCCTTCGAGATTCAACTTAACTTGACTGGTACTGGGTTGAGAAGCACTCTGGCCATGATGCAGCCACACTCGATCACGCCTCAGATGGCCAAAGACACCGCCAACGCTAAGGAGGATCCGGCCAAAGAAGCGCAGAAGGTCTTCAGGGCCATTCAGAACCTGGCCAATACCGCCCATGAACAGGCAGAGCGGAGCGAGAACATTGCCCGGGCCATGGTGATCTACGATAACGCCGCCACTCGCCTGGACAAGATGGCGATTTCTCACGTGGATGAGGAACTTCAGTTTTTTGCCGCTGACGTATCCCGGGGCCTAAGGGAGATGGCTACTGTGCTGCATAGCGGGGTGCTGGAAGTACAAAACCTGGAAGGCAAGATTCGCACCAATGTGACTGTTGACTATCAGAGATCCAATGCCACTTTTGCCAATCCCTGGGGATTCTCGTTTTGGAACCCGATGCTGCCGCCGACGCCACAACTCAACGTTCAATCGAATCAGGCGGAAGTGATCTCTGCTCAGCAGGATGCCATTAACCGGGCAGTCCGCAAGCGTAACGAGATCTGGCGAGCGTTAATCGAGAAGAGTACAGCAGCCAAGAAATCGCTGGCAGCCAAGTATGGCGTTGCGTTCTAGAGTTGCCATCACGCTCCGCGTGATGGGACGGAGAGTAGCTGTTATGGACTGAGGTAATGGTGTTACGACAAGCCTCCGCTCCATCATGCGAAGCATAATGGCTAAACTAATCATGAAAGCTGCGCTTGACAGTTATCGCTACTTGGGTATAGAGCCGTTCGTTCGTGGGCCAGTTGTTTCAGGGGGGGACAGAACTTGGCCATGAACGAGGGGGAATCCACACGAGTTCGTTCGCCAGTCGGGCCTGATGACAACATCACGCCGATAGCGATGCTGCGCACTGCGATGAAGCAGTTCGTGGCTGAGCGAGCATGGGAGCGGTTTCATAGCCCGAAAAACTTGGCGATGAGCCTGGCCATCGAAGCTGCGGAACTGATGGAACATGTGCAGTGGCTGGAATCAAACAAATCGTGTGAGATCAGAAACGACGCTGAGCGCAAGGCAGCGATGGGTGAAGAGATGGCTGATGTCTTCTGCTATCTCCTGGCCCTGTGCAATGCTCTCGACCTTGATCTGACAACGACGACCCTGGCGAAAATGGAAAAGAACAAGGCGAAGTATCCTGCCGGCGAATATCGTGGCAGATATGGAGCAGATGATCCCACTCCCCCTGTCCGTTGAGAGGGGCACGCTGGTCTTGAGGCGAACCAGCGAGCTTGATAGGATAGCCGCCTCACTTGCCAGGGCCATAGGCCAGGGAATGGCAAGTTCTACTAACGCTCTCGGCAATGCCTCGGCTCTGCCGACGCTCGGGTTACGGGAAAGGGAGGTCCCATACCATGGGCAATACTACAGTTGAGACCCAGATACACATCCGCTGGATGATCCGGCGGGATATGCAGGAAGTGCTCCACACCGAGACGGAGAGTTTCCATGTGCCCTGGACAGAAGACGATTTCCTGCACTGCCTGCGCCAGCGCAACTGCATCGGAATGGTGGCGGAGTGTGGCGACCAGGTCATCGGCCATGTGATCTATGAACTGCATCGCAATCGCTTGCACATTCTCAATCTCGCCATTCATCCGAATCATCGCCGGCAACATGTCGGTGCTCAGATCATGACCAAGCTGATCGGCAAGCTCTCGAGTCATCGCCGTGCCAAGATCACTGTGGAACTGCGGGAAAGCAACCTGGTGGCTCAGCTCTTCCTGAAAGCTCTGGGCTTTGTTGCCACCAAGATCGTGAAGAACTACTACGAAGATACCGGCGAGGATGCTTACTTCATGGAGTATCGGCTGCCGGGCGAGCAGCAGACGATCAGTGAGCCGTATAAGCCGACGAATCGGATCAGTAAGTTGTAATAGAATTACCTCAACAGAATTGCAGCAGCCGAGGCATTCGTTGCCTCGGCTGTGTTTAATGCTGCCGTCCCTTGAGTAGAAGCCATTTCAAAACCTGTTTTTGGTCACCACCGAGCAAGATTCATGCCTTGAAATAAGGGCTTTTCTACTCGGAAAAGAGACAAACTGAGGTTTTGAAATCACTTCTACTACTTCTGTAACTGGTAATCAACCTGGTAGTAGCCCTCACGATTGAGTTCCATAACGGTTGCCTGGTACTCCTCATCCTTGAAGAAGAAACGCTGACACCTTACGTCGTATCTGACAATATCGCTCGCAGGATCAATAAAGCTTTTGACCATATTTCCAGCGAAGTAGAGTAACAGGGTGGCTAGAGTAGCAAAAAAGAGACCGACGACCGAATGCCAGAAGATATGATCGGGATCTACTTGCATGTGTTGTTCGAGAAAATGGTAAGAAACAATAAAAACGACGATACCAACTGCCAGAGCAATCAGAAGTATCAACCAGCGCAAGCGCTTGGCTCGATGTAAGCATGGTTCGCACAGCGGCACTTTGAGGCTATTCTTAACGACAATAAAAAAGCGGTAAGGGAGAAAGATTGGTTCGAAATGTCTTCCGATTACCTTAAACGAACAACTCGGTTTTTCCTTTGTGCATAATGCACAGAGGTTAGGCAATACTACCCCTTCGTGTCGTTGGCTGTAGGCCCATAGCGGAAACATGCCATACTCACTTCGTGATGTAGATTGAGATCAATGAGGTTTTAAGGCAAAAACCTTGCTTTTTTTGATCATACTTTCAGCATTGCCAAGGTCTCTCGAAGAACAACCAACTGCTGCTCAGTCGCCTTCTCCGACTCGCGCAGCTCCGTAATGACCTCGGCCGGGGCTTTAGCGAGGAAGCCCGCGTTGCTGAGTTTGGTGCGGACACTAACGAGGTTCTTTTCCTTGTCAGCCAACTGCTTCTCCATGCGTTTGATCTCGGCTGGGACATCAATCAACCCGGCGAGGTGGATATAGGCGGTGAAATCGGCGTGGGTAATGACGCCGGCCTGGGCAGGGCGCTCGATGTTGGAGCCCAAATGGAGTTCGCCGACTTT
>DAOMFV010000137.1:0-13792 GCA_035430005.1 Gemmatales bacterium | reverse complement strand
GATTCAGGTTCTAGTCTGGGAAACCAGGTGCAGGTTCAACTCCTGTCTTCGGCACCTTGCTGCATAAGGGGTTACGTCAAATAGGGCGTAGCCCCTTGTTCGTTTAGACAGCAGTATGGCAAGGTTTGGTAATCAACTTCCATTGATGTCATCCAGAAGTTCCGTCCACGAACCTCAATACTCACCAGTAACTCAGCATCTGTGAGAGGGACAGCCATGACATTGCTTAGTACCCAATCTTTGAGCTCATGGTAGCGCAAACACGAGCTCTTCCTCATGGAAATATCAGTTACTCGTTCTTTGAACGCCAATCCCTCAAATGCTAAACTAATCAAGTCGTCGACTTTCAGCTTGGGAACTCCCATGTCTACTGCCTCGCTCTATTCATTGGCTCTCAGTTGCTTCATCCTGCTCCCCTCATTGGTCTTTGCTCAAAGCGATGCCGACCGCCTCACCCAGCAGGAAGACAAAGAACTCAAAGCCATGCTGGACGAGGTGCAGAAGGCCAAGTCAGGGTCCAATCCGCTGAACTTGACCGATCCTGCCATCAAGCGGCAGTTCGACCTCGCCAGCCGGGTGGCCGAGTATGAACTCTTGAAAATCAACAAAGCCATGGTCGAGAAAAAGTACCCCTTCGATGGCGAGTTCGTCGCTTTCTACATGTCACGGTATCACAAACTCTTCGAGGAGAATGCCAAGAACGCCTGGCTGCTCAAAGGGGCGACCGACAACAAGAACGAAAAGACCTTCTTCGACAAGGCTCTGGATAAGACCGGCCTCAAAGGCGACAAACGCAACACCGTCATCCTCAGCTATTATCACCTGCTCTACCCGGCTGAGCGGCTCTTCTACATGGAAATCGTGCAGACGGTTTACAAGAACAACGAAGCTAACTTCTCAGTACTGCCCAAACGCATGAAGGACTGGGTCGCTGAACGCAGTGCGATGTTCCCGTAAGAGCGATTGAAAACTTCGAGAGCAGTGGCAGGGGTCATCGGTACTCCGATGCCCCCTGCGGAACGTGCAACTACTTCGTCGGCATGCAGGGGGCAGATGAGTACATCTGACCCCTGCCACGCGCTACAACTACTTCCGCAACACGTTGATGATCTCAATCCCAAGCCGCAGTATCACTTCGATATGAAAGCCAAACGTCTGCTGCATCGAATGTAAAAAGAGCAGCCAACTCGATTGATCCCAGACATGGAAGTGGATGCTGTAACTCTTGCTCAGCAACTGCCGGGCATGGGCCTCGGCCTCATTACTCTTCTTGTCCACCAGTTCCGCCCATTCCTGATAGTGGGCCCAGCGGGAATGCTCCGGACCGTTATGATGATCCAACCAGAAGTGTTCCAACGGCGTCACCGGTCGATCACGATCAAACGTGCAGGTCTTCTCCGGGATCGCCAGGTAAATCACGCCCCCTGGCTTCAACACCCGAAAGAACGTCCTCAACGTGCTGATCGGATCCTCGCAATGCTCCAGAAAGTGATTGGCGATCACAAAGTCCTGCGAAGTATCTGCGACCTTCGCCAGCGTCTCGCCATTATCCACGATATCAATGGTGACGAACCTTTCATGCCCTAGCTCCGGGTAGTGACGACGCAGCTCTGCTTCAGGCATCCGATCCACGTACTTCACCCGCACCCCAGCAGGCACAGGTAGCGGATGATGCAGCGCCCCAATCTCCAGCCCTGTCCCAACCAGGTACTGCCGAGCCAGGCCGTTTCGATCAAAAGCAGCCACGTTGACCCGATCATGACGTGTACGCAGCACCCGGGACATCCGTGTGATAAGTTGTTTCATAAGAATACCTTCTTGGGGGCCGGAGTATAGTGCAGGGCCTTCATGATTGACAATCGCAGTTCCCATGTCTGGTTCCTCCCCTTTCCAAGGGGAGGTTAGGTGGGGAAAGCATCGGCGAAGAGTACGACAATTCGACCCTCTCTAAATCGTCGTTGATACAGGGGAGAACCAGACCATAAGAATTCTCGAAGTTCTCCTGTACCAGTTGCGCAATTTCTACCGTCTGATCCGTCTATACCTTTTGACCTTGGCCATCTTCTCAAGAGGCGCCTCATGTTCGCTATTCGCTGCATGTCGTTTACAGCTATCACTTTAAGCTGGCTGCTCCCCAATGTCGTTCAGGCTCAACCCCTGAGGCAGTTGCCCGGCACCCGCCCGTTTCTGGCAGGGATGATGCCTCAACAAGCTCCACCGCTTAATACGCGAGTTCGGCCAGCTGCCAGCTCGGTCGGTGTGGAATCGACCGACTTCTATGGCAAACGAGGTTATCCCAAACAACTTGGCGACTTCTATGAAGCGGCCAGCGGAGCAAGTGGCACTGCGGCTGCAACCGGTGGTAACCAGGGCCTTCAGTCGGCTGGGAGTTCCGGGTTCCAGGGCAATACCGGCAATCAAATCGGTCAGAACGGCGGCGGTACTGTCTTGGGGGGATTGTTCGGCGGTGGAGGTGGGGGAGCGGGGGGTGGTGCTGGCGGTGGAGGAGGCTTCACTACCCCCGGCAGTTTCACCGGTGGAGGCTTCACCGGCATCAGCCCCAAAGGCTTCGGCTTCGGCGGCACCCCGCAACAACGTGAATGATTTGCTCGAATGATGGGTGCCACCGTTTCGGTACTCCGTAACGGTGCTGCAGAGTGCAACGTTCAAGAACGGTCACAGAGTACCGAGACCGTGGCACCCAGTTCGTCTGTAGGAAAAGCCCATCTAGCCATAGCTCATCAGCCGTGTTAGATTGGCCACCATGAAATGGTTCCGAATCACTTCGATATTCTGGCAACTCGTCATCATCCTGTCACTGGCGATGCTTCTCGGTTGGGATAGCACACCAGTGCCGGGGCCTGATGGTCGAATTGTTTGCGAAATCTATGAGTTTCCTTATGCCTATCTGCAACGCTATCAGGCGGTCTCACTTTATCAGACAGTTCCAGGAAAGGGAACAACTGTGAGTGAGACATTTATTGAACCACCCTTAGTTGACCATGCACCGCTTCTGAAAGAGATTTCAAGAGATCCTATTAAGCCATTGCAATGGCTCATCGCTACTGCTCCATTCATCAAAGACCTATTACCAAAAAGGTATCGCTACTGGATTGATGGCAGCACAGTGATAGTGGTATCTGTAACGCTGGATGAATGGAAGCGACTTCAATCAGCACGAAACGAAGATATAGCCCCTCTCGCATACCTATTACATTTTGTCGATTGACTCATATTTGGTCCATTTCGTCCTATGTACTTCGAATCTCAATTCACATCCGCCTAATCCCATACATAATCAACATCACCCCCGCCACTAATGCCAGCACGCCAACGATCCGGGCAGACCAGCCTCGCAGCTCAGCCAGCAACATGATATGGCTACCAATGATCCCCATGAAGGCGACACACAAAGCCATCACCCCCAGGATGATGGCTCCGATGGGTAACCCCTGACTCATGAGATCAGCAAAAAGGGCGTGAGCGTTTTGCATACGGTTCCAGGGTGTAGAGGTTGGGGGCATGATGCAAAGCATAGCTTACACATGATGGGTGCCACCGTTTCGGTACTTCGTAACGGTGATCACCGTGCAACGTTCAAGCACGGTCACGGAGTACCGAGACCGTGGTACCCAACTCCCTACCACATGACATAGGCCATCGTTGAGACACCCCCAACGAATTCCTCAATCCCCATCCCCAAGCAACTCCTCAGCTTACGTCCATCACCGTCTCAACAATGCGACACTCCTTGCGACATCGGCCCTGAAGTAGAGGCCACGATTTCTAATCGCTCCTCCCCTTACCAAGGGGAGGTTGGGTGGGGTTAACTATCACGGGGAAATTACCCCCTCCAACTCCCCCTTGGAAAGGGGGAGAGAAAGAAACGGCCCATTATCCGTTTCCTTTACGCAGGAGTCCTGCCATGTCGCTGCGCATGCTTACTTCACCCGTCACCAAAGATCTGACACCACGCTCCACCACCTGGCTGACTCCCGACCTCCTTCCCCTGGGAAAGATCGTCACCCTCGATGGCCCCAGTGGCGTCGGCAAGACCCGCTTCGCCGCCAAGCTCGCTGCCCAGGCCACTACAGGAACCCTGCCCGGACAAACCAAACTCATCAACGTCCATTGGTTCGTCAACTTCGAGCACTTCTTCGAACACGCCCTCGCCCCGCTCCGCGAGTTCGGCGCTGACTTCGATCGCTTCAGGCACACCACCATCGTCACCAACGAACAGAACGTAAACCAGCAGCTCGATTTCTCATCCCATGAACAAGCCAAGCTCTTTATGGATATGTTCATTCCCAAAACGCCGCACCTCGTCATCATCGATGAACCGAGCCAACTCCACCAATCTGAAAGCACCAACATCAATGAACTGAAGTTCTTCTGGCAAACGCTCGAAATCCTGGCGGAGAGCCGTGGCCACTGCTTCCTCGTTCTCCGCCGCACGGGCTGCCATCTCACCCGCACGGATCGATTGCTGCATCAACTGGGCAGCCAGTTCGCCAAGATCAACCTCACCCTCGCCTGGCATCCCCACGATCGTACCCAACGATTACTGACCGTAGCCAAGAACCAACTTGGCCCCGTGGGCATGCAACACGCCGTCACCATGGATCGCATCGTTACTTGGACAGAACTTGCAGACGACGATCACGCCAAGCCGACCCACCAGGCCAGCCCCATTACCTGGAACAAGAAGAAGCCCGGCCCCGCTTCCCAAGCTCATCTCATTGCAAGGGAACTGCTCACACTGCTGACCGAACCCAAGCTCTCCCGAGAGATTGAAGAACATTTCCTCTCCCAGGGTCACTCCAAGAACAGCATCCGCACCGCCATCAAGCAACTTGGCATCAAGAGCTACAAGGAAGGCAGCAGTTGGTGGCTGACGTTGTCAAAGGAGCCAGAAGAAAAGAAGCCAGAAGTCAGAAGCCAGGAGCCAGAAGAGAGGAAGGAGACGGAAGCATATCAAACAGCGACCATCGCAACTACTTCTCGGCTGGCATCTCAAACACTGCCAATTCAAGTTGAGGAGATGGCCGACACCGAGGCCAATAACTCCACATCTTCAATTGTTGAAGTTGAACCCTTCGTCTCATCCCCCGATTACTCCGAAAGTGAAGAGGATCATGAAGAATTGATGCCTACTATCTCCGCATCTTCAACATGAAACTGCCTGAGCGGGGAACGTGCCACTGTGTGCCAGCGCCACGCAATAAGTTGCAATTCCCTGAATAGTCGTCTCGCTGGCTCACGGTGATAGGGTGCAATCGCTAGTAGCACTGTGTGTGGTGAACAGTGGCACAGTTTTCAGGCCAAGTGGCTAAGCTCTCGCGCCCCCTTGGGGCTCAATCCTGATCACTCATCATTCACCACTCAGCACTTATCTTCCTACATCCACATTGCTCCCACCCACAGAACACGTTAGAATTAGATCGTAGAACATGGGGGAAACTGGCGTGCGCTGCCAACGCTGTCCGAAGCCTGCGACCTTGCACCTGACCGAAATTGTGGGTGCCAAGCAGATTGAAGAGCTTCACTTCTGCGAAGAGTGTGCACAGAAGCACCTGTATGAACCAGGCGTGGGTGGTTCACAGCCCCTGCCCGAACCCAAGCCCATCGAAGTACAGGGTGAAACCGACGAACTCGAAGCGCTCAACCGCACAGAATGTCCCCAGTGTGGCATCACCTTCAAGGACTTCCGTTCGACCGGTCGGCTCGGCTGCCCACACGATTACGAAGTCTTCAAGAAGGAACTGGTGCCTCTGCTGGAAAACATCCACGGTGAGGTGAAGCATCAGGGAAAGTCGCCCCGACGGAAGTACCCGCAAAGTGAAGCGAACTCCGAACTGGGTCAACTCCGCAAGCAACTGCATGGAGCAGTAGGCCGGGAAGACTACGAACAAGCCGCTTATCTAAGAGACAAGATTCGCCAGCTTGAGATGGCAAACTGAACGTCTTCTGCCGAGCTGGAAGGTAGGCCAAGCCCATCACGGAAGACTTAAATAGGTGCGTATCAAATGAGCAAGGATAGCTAAACATGAAGACCAATACCCCTGCTCATTCTGACTTCTGGCTTCTGGCTCCTGGCTGCTGGCTCCTATCTCCTGGCTCCTTTCCCGCCGAGGAGTTGCAGCCATGAAACCCTGCCAAAGCTGCGGCCAGCCCTCTACCGTGCACCTCTGTCATCCCGCGTCCGGACAAGAACCGTATGAACTTCATCTTTGTACTCCCTGTGCCGAGAAGCAGAATCTGCTCGTCGGCAAGGAACTCCAGATCTCAGCCATCGTTCAAATTATGATCACCAAGTTCGGCGGCGAAACTGCCGAAAAGCTGTCACGGCTTACCTGCCCTTCGTGTGGTCTGCACTACACTGAGTTTCGCAGCCAAGGCAGGCTCGGATGCCCACACGACTATGAAGCTTTCCGCACCGGCTTGATGCCACTGCTCGAACGCATCCACCGCAAGACGGTACACATCGGTAAGCGGCCCAGGCAGAGACCGAAAGCCACACCAGCCGATGTGCTGGAACTTCGTAAACAGTTGAGTGAAGCGATACACCAGGAAGCCTACGAACGAGCAGCCCAGCTCCGCGACCTGATCAGACAGAAGGAAACTAACGGATGATGAACTTCGATGAACTGGCTCGTTCTCCCGGCGAATGGCTGCGAGGCACCGGTCCCGAATCGGATGTGGTCGTCTCCTCGCGCATACGCCTGGCACGCAATATCGTGAACTTCCCCTTCACTAACCGCGCCTCAGCCATGCAACGAGGCGAACTCGAACAACTCATCCGGGAACGCTTCACCAAAAGCGACTGGGGCTTCGAGTTCAACTACCTGACCGTTCACACCCTTTCCCCCGTTGATCGGGAGTTCCTCCGCGAACGCCAACTGCTCAGCAGGGAACTCGCCGGCACCGAAGGCCCCCGTGGCGTCGCCTTCGAAGTGCAGGAAACCCGCAGCGTGATGGTCAACGAAGAAGACCACCTTCGCTTACAGGTTCTCCGCAGCGGCTTCCAGCTCGATGAAGCCTGGCAGGATATCGACGGCCTCGATGACAAAGTCGAAGAGCGCATCACCTACGCCTTCAGCGATGAGTTTGGCTACCTCACCGCCTGCCCTACCAACGTCGGCACCGGCATGCGCGCCAGCGTGATGCTCCACCTGCCCGCTCTGCAGTTCACCAAGCAACTGGAGAAGGTCTTCCGGGCCTTGCAGAAGATCAACCTCGCTGTTAGAGGTCTCTATGGTGAGGGCACCCGCGCCTCGGGAGACTTCTACCAGATCAGCAACCAGGTCACCCTCGGCAAAGACGAAGGCACCATCCTCAAGGAAATCCGCGAAGTCATCCCGCAGATCATCCACTATGAACGGGAAGCCCGCAAAGCCCTGATGCAGCAGTACCAGCCCCTGGTGCAGGACAAGGTCTCCCGCGCGTATGGCACCCTCAAAGCAGCCACTATGATGTCCGCTGACGAGATGATGGACCTGCTCTCCACGGTCCGCCTGGGCATCGCCCTCGAAATGATCGACGACCTCACCATTCCCCTGTTAAACATGCTGTTCCTGCAGACTCAGCCCTCGCATCTGATCAAACTGACAGGCCGTTCTTTAACAAATGAGGAACATAACGTCGAACGAGCGACCTATCTTCGCCACAAATTAGGTGAACTTTCCAACAAAAACTGATCGTACCCCAGCGACTATTCCGATTGCTCTAACGATGCGACTTGATGTTCAAGTCGTCGGACCGGGTAGAATCCCGCAACAAATATTATGTTGTGGACGAATCACTGAACCTGTGTAACTATAGGAAACAAGGATTCGTTCGTTGCCGGGTAACGATTTCGGACAATATTCTTCAAGCCATGCTGCTGAACGTTGATGAGGCGATGTTGAAGGAACTGGAAGTATCGCTACACCGCGATATTCCCCTGACTCGTTCTATGGGTCTGCATGTTGTGGAATGTAATGGCCATGGCCTGTTGATCCGTGCTCCTCTTGCTCCCAACATCAATCACACCGCCACCGCTTTCGGCGGCAGCCTGGCTGCGGCCACCACGCTCGTCAGTTGGGGTATGCTCTGGCTGGTAATGAAGCAATTGAAGCAGCGTGCCAGCATTCTGATTCAGGAGAGCAGCATCTCCTACCTGCGCCCTGTCACCAAAGACTTCGTCGCCCGCTGTGAATATCCCAGCGAGGAGCAAATCAGCAAGCTGCTCACCACCTTTGAACGCTACGGCAAAGGCCGCATTGAGTTGCAAAGCGAGATCTTTGAAGACAACAAGCCCTGTGTAGGCTTCCGAGGTCGATTCGTTCTCCTGCCCGACTAAGTTCCACAAAGAAGTCATTTGGTGGCACACACATTCCTGTGTCTGTGCCGGCCAGACAAGAATGTCTGGCCCACCACCCAATTACTTCTGCATGAGAACTTAACTCCCCCCTTTGGCATGGGGAGAACCAGATACTCGTTGTTTTTTGCCCCCTCCGTATGCTACAGTTGGATGGCAGGACAGCCATCGTTTCCGGGCAGGGATTGCTTGTTCGATGTCGGACCGCACTGGTTCGTAGAGCATCTTCGCCTGAGGCATCATGAAGCAAGCCTACTTCGCCGCGCTCGATCGTCATCAAGCCCACCATCTGCCTCCCGGCGGATCGGGGTTGTTTCATCCGATCAAAGGCCATCTGCAACTGGCGGTCACCGGGGAGATTCGCCCCTGTGCCGCCTCGGCTGGGGTGAGTTACGAAGAACTCTCCGCTCTGATTCCGCTGGTAGGGTATGAGCCTCCCGGACCCAACAACCATGCCAATCAGAACGGCTCCGGTTTAAACGGTTCGCTGTCGCAGAAGAAGGCGCCGGTCAGTCTGGCGCTGCTCCAGACCCAGGCGGCCGGGCGGGTGCTCAGTCATGGCACGTTGGCACCGGCTTCCGAAGGGGTGCCCAGTCATAGTTTCACGCATGTGCTACTCGATGTGCCCACCACGCTGGATGCTCATCAAGCCATTCAAACCTGGGGCAGCGAGCAATGGCAATGCTCAGCAGCCGACGGTCTGGGCCAACTCAGCGATTCGCTGTTCCCACCGGTGTCGGATGAACTCGACGACAAGACCTTCACCCTGTTCCTCAAAGATACCCAGACCAGAGAACTGTTTCAGTTCGTGCTGGCGGCGATGCTCGAAACGCACGAGGATACCCGGATCTTCGTGGCCGCCCCTTCGGAAACGGTGGCAGCCTGTATCTATGGTCTGACCCGAACGCTGCCCTCGCAGCTGCTGGATACCCTCACGTTCTCCACTTATGAACATGATCCCCTCAAGTGCCCGGCACGCATCGTCGGCACCATTCCCTCTTCGGAAGACAAGGAGTTGCCCCCCAGTTGTCATGATGGAGCAGGGGTAGGCATCAACTATTTCACCGGCACCAAGACCAGCATCGATATGGATATTCCCTATGTCGAGTTTGCTGTGCAGGTGCTGGCTTCGGGCAACGTCGGGCCGCTCGACGACTTCCGGGCGACCTGGCAGCGATTAGGCATCAAAGATGGAACCCTGCTGGATGTGGTCTATCGTTTGGGACGTGGCCCCGATGCGATCACCAAAGTCGAAGCGGTCAAAGCGCTGCAGGATAGTTCCCTGGCGGCTTGGGTTTGCCCTCGGTCTGAATACCAGAAGTTATTCCTGGACTGGGCTCTTGAGGATATCGACTTTGCGACCAACACCTTTCCTAGAGTCGTGTCAGCCCTGCGTCAAAAGTCTGATCATCTGACCCGAATCGCCGGCACCATTCGTGAAGCGGGGTTGGCTGCGGTCAATGCCGGCGATCTAACTAAGACCCGCTGTGCGCTCGAAGTGCTGCTTCCGATGGTCTCGCCGACCAGTGGCTCATCGATCTGGGGCGAAATCCTTCAGAAGCAGAGCGACCCTGATGCACTCAGTTGGGATATGCGAACCTACCTGTTGCCCAAGCTGGCCCGGTTGCGGCCTTTGAGTGTGGGGCAGACCCCCGATGCCGATATGGCCCGCTGGCTGCGGATACCAGCAGACAAGCTTGGCAGTCTGCTTTCCATGAGCCTTTCGCAAGGGTATCAGATCACCACCTGCCTGGAAATGCTCGAGGGCGATGCCGAGAACCTGAAAACGGTTGCCCATGCTCTGTCCGGCAATCAGCAGATGGCGATGACGGTGCTTCAGCAACTGCTCGGCACAGCTGAGGGCAAGGGTATTGCCCATGAACTCTTTGGAAAGCTGTTGAGCGAAGCACCGTCACCCAGTTGGCTGCTCGACGTGATGAAGCTCGATCCACCCGTCCCAGCTTCGTTCCTCAATCATTGCCTGGGCACCGCTCTCGATCATGGCGTGCAGGCTATCGATCCGATTCCGTTTGTGAAGCATCACGGGACAGCCCTTCTCGAACGCCTCGGTGGCCAGGGAAATCTTGATCGCCTGGCTGGGCAACTGCTGGAAGGCCAGGCCGGCGAACTGCTGGGCGATGAAGCGTTGCGGTCGTTCTTCATGGGGCTGGAAAACAAGCAGGGTCTCAGTGGCGCGGTGGAAGAACGGCTGCGAGCCATGCTCAAAGTCCATCGCTACTTCGAGCAGCCCACGGTACGGCCAGATCAATTGGCTGCGGTCGCCCAGGCGGTTCAACTGGAACCCAGGCTCTTCAGCCCAGCTACTCAAGCGAAGCTGCTGCGTGCAGCGATGTCTTGCATGGATACTGCCACCTTCCAGGATGATCTGGTAGCGTTGCTCCTGAACTGGGGGCCTCTCTTTGGCGGCCCATCGAACCTGTATCGGGAGTGCCTGAAGCACAGCCAGGAGAGCAAAACCTTCTGGAAGAATCAGGAGCAGTTGCAGGCCTTCCTCGCTGTGGCCCTCGATGGCACGACTTCGGATGCGCTCAATGCCCAAACCGAAGGGCTGGAAGCGGAGGCGTATTCCCTCGTCGATAATCTGGTCAGGCGTGGCGGCAAGAAAGCCTGGGAAGAGATGAACGCTCACATCGCCGACTGGCCCAGACCCGCCAAGCGGCAATGGCAGTTCCTCAGCCAGGCGATCTTACCGGCGGGCGGTCGGGGGATAACTCGGGACGTGGTGTTGCTCTTGATTGGCGCCGGCGTCATGGCGGTGGCCTTCGTCGTCTTGAGATGGCTAGGTGTGATTTGACACGTGAATGCTAATCGCCTCGTACTGATCAGGTACGAGGCGAACGGACTGTTACGAATGGGATAAACCTGCGGTCAGGCCTAGTCCTTTTTCTCGTATTCAACCCTGGTCACAGCGATCCACTTTTTCCCGTCTTTCTCGGTCATGGTGGCGGTGACCTTGGCCATCTTCTTTTCCGAGCAACAATCTTTGCCATACTTTTCCTGGGAATCCTTGTCGAAATAATAGAGCTCTTCCTTGTCGCCATCTTTGACGATGACCACAGCTTGACAGTCGCCATCTTTCTTCAAAATGCATTTGGCGCAGGCCACCTCGCCCTTCAATGTGACATCTTTCTTCTCATCAGCCTGTACGTTGACGATTAGCGCCAAAGCGCACACCAACATGAGCATCATTCTCATAGCCAGACTCCTAAACAAGAGGTGAGTGTGAGACGTGTTTCCCCTGGCCAGGGAACTGGTAAATATTGTAACCACTGACCACGAGGCATCAAGCAAGGGCACATGAATGATGGGAGAAGGTTTGATGAGTGAAAGTGGGCAGCAAATGGGATGCCTTAGGAAAGTTATCTTTCGTGCAAGGATGCAAGTAGGGAGATGACGCTGTCAACAGTGATCATATCTCAGTCTTTTGCCTGAAAGCCATACGCTCCAAAGATAAAGGTCATCCCCCATAATTCTCCCATTCGCCCGAAGGGTGATGGAAACCGTTGAGTGTCCAGCTATTTCATCAGCAAAGGCCGAAAGCCCGCCTGGGCAAAGTGATGATCTCCTGTCAAAGCATCAATAATCTTCCTGCGTTTCATGACCACAAAGCTGATGCAGTCCACCACAGACCATTGCTTATCGCTGCGATGCCTAAAGAGTTCCACGCCTCGGTGAAAAAGTGTTCTGGAAGCCGGTATGGCTCGAATCTGCCTGTCATTCATACTTGTCCAGCACATTGGCATAGAGACCGCGAAGGTAAACTGAGGACGACAGCATGTTGCCAAGCTCAAGCAGGATGAAATCGGTGGTGATGATCCGTCGTTTAGCGAGTGTAAGGGAACCGAGCAAGTCGGTTGCCTTTTCGTTTGCATCATCATCGGGATTGACGAGGGCAGCGAAAAAGAAGGTATCTGCAAAGACTTCCCGGTTCACCTTTTGGCCACCCCGTAGGCATAATGATCAACCTGGCTGGCAAAGTCACTCGGCAGCTTGGGGCCGTTGGAGAGTCGCACTCGTTTGGCCAATCGACCGAGGGAGGTTTGATCGAGAGGATCATGGTTGCCGTTAGTTGAGGGTTTGGTCTTAGCTGACTTTTTCTTTTGTACCCCCAGCGAGACGACGTAGTCCAGCACCTGCTGTTGCCTGTTCCTGGGAAGCTTGCTTAGCTCTTGAATTACTTTTTGCGTGACAGTCATACGAGCCTCGCTTAGCCGACAGTGAGTTCTTACTAACAGCCTACCAAATGGTATCGTTGCCCTCAATTGTAAGTCGAGGAAAACTGATGACCATTTCATCCCATCCAACGCAGGGTAGCATGAGCATCGCTGCGCTCGCCTGCGATCCGTCCCTACACCACCGCCCCCTCCCCAAGGGACATTTCTATTCATGGAACAATGGGGACATTTCTTTTTGTGGAAGACACCACACCCAACCTGCACTTCTCAACTTGCACCCTCCCGATTACACTTTCCCCTTGAGAATAGAGCACTCAGGACTCATAAGCATGAAGCTTACCTTCGAAACCATCAAAAAACCGTTGCGGATGGTGAAACGTCGGTTAATGCACCAGCGCCACGATGCTGGCATTCAGCCGGCCACGAGCATTATTGACATCTACTCCCAGAACTACCCCACGAACCAGGAAGCGATCAACATCTTCCGGGGCGAATGGTCATCGCTCTTTCCTGCCGAGATGAACCTGCATGCGGGCACGGTGCCGCTCTTTCAAGATGATCGCATCCAACTCGGGCTGCGGGAACTGGGTGGCGTAGCGGGGCAGACTGTGTTGGAACTGGGGCCGCTCGAAGGGGGACATAGCTATCAACTGGAGAAGGGTGGGGCCAAGTCGGTGCTGGCTATCGAAGCTAACACTCGGGCTTATTTGAAGTGCCTCATTACCAAGGAACTAATTGGTATGCAGCGTGTGCGGTTCCTGTGTGGTGACTTCATGGAGTATCTCAGTTCGTCGCCTCCCCGGTTTGATTTCGTGCTCTGTTCAGGGGTGCTCTATCATCAGAAACAACCGGTCGAGTTGATCCATCGACTGTCGCAGATCACGGATCGATTGCTTGTCTGGACGCATTACTTCGATGAAGCCATCATTCGATCATCGCCGCAGTTGAGTCCCAAGTTTCCCTGTTCGGAACGAACTGAGTATGCAGGCTATGCCCATACCCTTCATCGGCAGGAGTATCAATTGTCGTTGGCCCATCCGGGCTTCTGCGGGGCAGGGGCCGAGCACAGCAACTGGATGGAGCGGAGCGAACTATTGCAGGCGTTTCACCACTTCGGATTCAAGAATGTGAAAGTATTGCAGGAAGACCCCCACTTTGTAAATGGGCCATGCCTCATGATGGCGGTGACGAGGTAGGACACATCTCTGAACAGTGTATCGGGAGGGCGAGGCTCCTG
>DAOMFV010000136.1:0-13802 GCA_035430005.1 Gemmatales bacterium | reverse complement strand
CTGCGAATAATAAGTTTACTTATTTATGTAACATTACACTAGCGCGTCGGGCTGTTATTGCCTACGGCTTTGTTTGAGGTACTGCCTGCTCATAGAGATCATTCAACTGTCCGATATTCGCCACGTCGACGACAGCTTTCCACTGGGCATCGAGACTGCTGAGATAGGTTTGTAGCGAAGTCGCCAGATTCTGCTGGGCGACGATGATATCGTTGAAGCCCACTTTATCGGGCTCCACCTGGTAGCGACGGATCATGGCTTTGTAAGCACGGGCCAGGTTGGGAAGAACGAGGTCACGATAGCTGGCGGCGGTCACCTTGCTGGCTTCGTAACGGCTCATCGCTTCGGCGAGCCGGCTCATCAGATCATTTTCAGTGGCGGGGATGGCGTCGCTGGTGCTGGCGATCTGGGCCTGGGCCTGGCGGATGTTGCCCTGGTTGCGATCATAGATCGGCAGGGCGATACCCACCTGGAAGCCGAACTGCGTAGTGTGGCCGGCGGTGTCTTGTTGCAGGATGAGGTTCGTCTGCAGGTCTGGAGTCGGAATGGCCTGCTGCAACGAGAGGTTAGCCTGCGACTGAAGCTGCTTGTTGCGGGCAGTCAACAGATCGGTATGCAAGTCCTGAATCTGCTTCTGCACATTCTCCAGCACGAACTCAGGCACGACGGCATCGGCACGGCCGGTAATCGGTTGCGGGGCAAGGGTGGGCTGACCGACCGCGGCAGCCAGTTGTCGCCACGACGAGCGGACATTGGCTTCAGCCTGTGTCATAGCGCTGCGGGCCTGCAGGGCCTGGGCGTAGAGTTGCAACGGTTCATAGCCTGCTGCTTCGCCGGCCTGGACCTGTTTGCGCTGGAGCAGATAGACTTCATCAGCCAGGGCGACGAGGGAGCGATTGATCTCGACGCTTTGCTGAGCGACGAGCAGGGCGAAGTAGGCAGAGCGAATCTGTCCGGTGACATCGACCTGTGTTTTACGTGCAGCGACGAGGGCATTCAGGTAATCGTACCCGGCCACTTGCTGGGCCAGGCTGAGCTTGTGAGCCGTCTTGATGACTTGACTGATAAACGCCCCCTGCTGGCCGGCATTGGCGCCGGGACTGAGCCAGGGTTGTATTTGATCAGCTTGATAACCCACGACGGGATTCGGATAGAGACCTGTCTGCACCATAGCACCGTAAGCAGCCTCGGCGTCAGCCTGAGCTTTGCGAAGGCTTGGATTACTACCGGCAGCCATCTGCTGCAAAGCGGAGAGGGAAAGTGGCTGCCCCACTGGAGCCTTGTGTTCAGGAATCGAAGGCAACGTCGGGTAGGCTGCTTTCAGCGCCTGATCACGTTCGGAAGGAGTGGCATTGGGCGGCACGGTCGGCGGGCGAATCAGCGGAGCATCGCTGCCCGGCAGACCCGGAGGAAGTTCAAACGACTTGCCTGGCTGTTGTCCCGTAGAATTCGGTGCTGGAGTAACGGGTCGTGGCTCAGTGAAACTGACAGGCAGCAGGGCATCAACGGTGGACATGTTCCCGGGTAGATGGCCGGATGGAATACAAGCCTGTTCGGTGGCGCAGCCCGTGATACCGAGAAAGGGCAAGGCCCAAAGAAGTTGCCTTTTCGATGTGCGTCTCGGGGCAATCATGTCTGCTCCTCTGTTGACCCATATCTCTTATCGACGGGGCAAAGCAGACGGCTCGAATCGATCTTGTCGTTTATGCTGGTTCTAACGAATGGGCAATATGATGCCAGGAATTCATAAGGCTATGCTGACAAAGGCTTTATGGAGAAACGAAAATGGGCATGGATTGACCATGCCCATAAGGCTGCTTCAATGGCTTTGGTACGAAGAGGTAATTATCGGATTCGTTTGTATTTTTTGTCTTCAGTGACGGGTGCTTGTCGTCGCTCCCCCTTACCCCCAACCCCTTTCCCTCCAGGGGAGAGGGGAGCATGTTAGTCTACTTCGGTAGAGCCAGGATCCTGATGTTCTTGAAGTTGAGATCGGTCGTCGGATCGTGTCCCTGGATGCTGAGAGGGCCGGCTTCATCTTTTCTTCCCTGGCGGGCACTTTTGTTGATCGGCTTGGTATCGATGAAGTCCGCCGTCTGGTAGCCATTGACCCAGACAGCATGGTGGTTGCCATTGGCCAGAACGGTCATGGTGTACCACTGGCGATCAGTGCTGACGACCTTACGGGCGGGGCAGCGATTGTAGATGCCGCCGGAACCGATATCGATGGGTCTGTCCCGATGATCGGTGATGCTATCGACTTCACTTTTGGGAACAGTCATTGACTTCTTCCCTTCGCCCGTGAACTTGACGTTGTCGCCGGTGATGGTGACGCTGCTGGTGTAGCTCTTGCCGTTCTTGAGTTTGACGGTTGATTGCCATTCGTTGCGTACCTGGGCTTCGTAACCTGACCAGAATATGTCAGGCAGGCAACGGTAAAAGATGCCGCTGTTGAGATGATCGCCGTTGGAAATGATGTCGAGCTGCAGGATGAAGTCGTCCCACTGGCCGACGGTCTGCAAATCGCCTGGGCCATCTTTAACATTGAGTTCGCCGGCGCTGTTGACGGAGAACTTCGATTTCTTGCCGGGGATTTCTTTCCAGCCAGTCAGGTCTTTGCCATTGAAGATCGGCTTGGCGCCGAGCGGCTTGAGGACGATGCTCTGGATATGGAGCGTGGTTCCGGGATCGGTGGTGAGGGAGACAGGGCCGGCTTTGTCGGCATTGGGTATTGATAGGGTGAAGTGCTTATACTCACTGGCGGGCGGAGTGGATGATTCTTTATGATGTGTTTTGCTATCGGGGCCGGTGACCTGGAAGCCGCCTTTGGCGCCATCAATGCGGTAGTGAATGACAAGTTCTATAGCTCCAAAAGCGCTGTTGGTGGTGATTGCAGCCGGTTTTTCGCCGCCGAGGGTGAGGATGCCTTTTTCAATTTTCACGTCGCCGGTGGTCTTCCAACCGTAGTCGGTGGCTCCATCATAAAGGGCGATCCAACCCTCGAAGGCTTTCTCCATGGTGATGCCGGGCGGGAGCAGTTCGGAGGCATTGTCGTGAACTGGTGGGAACGCAAACAGCAGGGCAAGACCGAGGAAGGAATACATAGCGGGATCCTGGTGAGTTTGGCCGACAGGTGGGATGAAGTACAGACTAAGGCGAGGGAATGGGAAAGGCTAGGGGGAAATGGCTACTTGGTGAAGACTCGGGCTCCTCGACGGCAATCGACGTTTCTGCTTGATTCAGGCTAGCAAAACAGCAACGATCACAGCTATAATCTAGTATCTTCCGGAGATATACTATGAGTCTGACCGCTGTCTATATGAAAGTGCCCGAAGGCTACATCGCCTACGTGGAGGAAATACCGGGAGCTAATACCCAGGGCGATACGCTGGAAGAAGCTAGAGAGAACTTGCGTGAGGCGGTAGAGATGGTATTGCAGGCGAATAGGGAGTTGGCAAACAGCTCACTTACCGGTCAAGCTATTACTCGTGAACCTTTTACGCTGGTTGCCTAGTGAAGCGACTTGATCTTATTCAACATCTCGAATCGCACGGCTGCTACCTCCTGCGTGATGGCGGCAAACACAGCATCTACGTCAATCCAGTAAACAACCAAACCTCAGCGGTTCCAAGGCATAGAGAGGTCAACGATTATCTTGCCCGGAAGATATGCCGTGACTTAGGTATTCCTATATCAAAGTAATTGCTACCCACAAACCCCCTCCGCTTCCCCTTCTTCATCTGCGGGCTTGCTGCTTCTCTGCGGTGGCTTGGCCATGCAGTCGTCGCAACGAAGTTCTCTGTGTTGCATTGCTATACTGATGTATTAGAATATCCGGATCGCAACTATTATCACCGGGGCTAACCGTGTCGTTCGAATCGGTGTACCGTGTTTCGGCTCGTAACTCCATACCAGGCGAGGATGAGTTCAAATCCCTCAGTCAGGCCCTCAACATGGGATTGCCAGCAGGCTATCGCGAATACGTCACTACATTCGGACCCGGTACACTCTGTACCTTTCTTATTGTCAGGATGCCTGGTCAACTTCGCTGTCCGGATAGATGCGATGAGTTAGCCCGCATGCGACTTGCAGATGCTGCAACTGATTTTGACAATGTCGCTCGATTGAACGCCGCCGAATATGATTGTGCCAAAGTTTTTGCCTACGCTTCAGCAGAAGCGCCAATCTGGTTCTCTACTCCAACTCAAGGGGTTCGACTCTTTGAATATGCTGAAGGCAGGACGTGCGAAATAGAGAATGGTTTCATCGGTCTTGTGGAACGATGCACTGTCGGACAGGAACACGATTTTCCATTTTTCGAGCCAAACAACGGGCGGCGCCGGATGCGCCAGTTGTATATCCGTCCTGGCGTTGGTCGTACAGGTTTCGCTGATGCTCTGGCTCGTCGTTGGGGACGCGATACCGTTCGCTGTTCACGCAACTCTCCAGATGACCTTCATCCAACTTACTTCGTGTCGGCAATCGAGGCTTATATCGAATTATCTCTTGGCCCAAAGCAGGGGATTCCCAGCGATAGTTTTTTTGTAAGAGCGAGCTACGACGTCGATAGTGAGGTCGATTTCTCCGCATTCGTAGAACCGCTGCTTCTACCAGGTGGTGGTCCATACGAGTCTTTAGGTGAGCCTTTTTGGTTTGGATAAGCAAGTAGTGCACGAACTCGACAGAACCTTACGTAGTTCGGCTGTCGTTAAACAATCTACCCACGAAACCCTCTTCCTTTGCCGCCCCGCTTCCCCTTCTTCACCTGCGGGCTGGCCACCTTTTCGCCGCGCAGCTTGGCCATGCGGTCCCTCAGTGCTGCGGCTTTCTCGAACTCCAGCGCCTCGGCGGCGATCAGCATCTCGGCCTGTAGCTGTTCCAGCACGGCTTGCTTGTCAACGACCTCTTCATCCACCACGCCGCCAGTCGCTAAACTCTCAGCCATGCGGCGGGCCTGGATTTCTTCATCGATGCCCTGACGAATCGCTTTCTTGATCGTCTCCGGGGTGATGTTGTGATCCTGGTTGTACTGCAACTGCACGGCACGGCGGCGATTGGTCTCGTCAATCGCCTTCTGCATCGAATCGGTCACCTTGTCGGCGTAGAGAATGACTTCGGCATTGACGTTACGGGCAGAGCGGCCAATCGTTTGAATGAGCGACGTGGTGCTGCGCAGGAAACCTTCTTTGTCTGCATCCATGATGCAGACCAATGAGACTTCAGGCAGATCGAGGCCTTCACGCAAAAGGTTCACTCCCACTAATACATCGAACGCTCCCTCACGCAACTCGCGGAGAATCTGCCAGCGTTCGATGGCGTCGAGTTCGGAATGGAGCCACTTGGTCTTGAGCTTGGCGTCCCGCAGGTAGTTGGCGAGGTCTTCGGCCAGCCGCTTGGTTAGCGTCGTGACCAGCACTCGTTCATTCTTCTCCGCTCGTATCTTGCACTCTTTCACCAGGTCGGCCACCTGCCCCATGGCTGAGCGAATGTGGAGCACCGGATCGACGAGGCCGGTCGGGCGAATGATCTGCTCGATGATCTCGCCACCGGCTCGCTCCAGTTCATAGGGGGCAGGGGTGGCGGAAACGAAGAGCAGGTTGGCCTCGAACTTCTCCCATTCATCAAACCGCAGCGGGCGATTATCGAGAGCGCTCGGCAGACGGAAGCCATGCTCGACCAGTGTCAACTTGCGGCTGTAGTCGCCGGCGAACATCGCCCTGATCTGCGGCACTGAGACGTGCGATTCATCGATGACCAGCAGGAAGTCCTTCGGGAAGAAGCTGATCAGCGTATCGGGCGGCTCGCCGGGCTGGCGGCCTGAAAGATGACGGGAGTAATTCTCGATGCCGGGGCAGTGTCCGGTCTCGAGCAGCATTTCGATATCGTACCGGGTGCGGGCCGCCAGACGCTGGGCTTCGAGCAGCTTGCCCTGTTGCTGAAAGACCTTGAGTCGTTCATCGAGTTCCTGGCGAATCTTCTCGACCGCGCCGCGGATGCGATCATCGCTGGTGACGAAGTGCTTGGCCGGGTAGACGAAGGCCTCATCGATGGTGCGCAGCGTGTCACCACTGGTCGGGTGAATGACGCTGATGCGTTCGACCTCGTCCCCAAAGAACTCGACACGGTAGGCGAACTCTTCGTAGGCGGGCCAAACTTCGATGGTGTCGCCACGTACCCTGAACTTGCCGCGGGTGAAGGCGACATCGTTGCGGTCATATTGAATATCAACGAGCTTGCGGAGAGCCTCGTCCCTGTCGGTCACCTGGCCCACCCGGAGCGGCACCATCATGGCGAGGTAGTCTTTCGGCGAGCCCAAACCATAGATACACGATACGCTGGAGACGACGACGGTATCGCTGCGGCTGACCAGCGAACTGGTGGCGGCCAGGCGGAGACGATCAATCTCCTCGTTGATGCTGGCGTCTTTTTCGATGTAGATGTCGCGCTGCGGGATGTAGGCTTCGGGTTGATAGTAGTCGTAGTAGCTGACGAAATAGCGCACGGCATTGTGGGGGAAGAACTCCTTGAACTCGCCGTAGAGCTGGGCCGCCAGGGTTTTGTTGTGCGACATCACCAGCGTTGGCTTATTGATGGCCTTAATGACGTTGGCCATGGTAAAGGTCTTGCCCGACCCGGTGACGCCAAGCAGCACCTGGGCCCGCTGGCCGTTGCGGTAGTTTTCGACCAGTTTCTCAATCGCCTGCGGCTGATCGCCAGCAGGGACGTAGGGGGCAACGACTTGGAAGGGGGTGTCCATCCAGTTATTGTTGGAGAGGTAGGGCGGGGTTCAAGTGTACATTCTCCAGGAATGCCACAGTATGTTAGCCACGGCAAGATTCACAGAGTCGTGCATGCGTATCCAACAAAGCTTCGCCGTAATCCAAACGAGCAGAGTTGTGGCAGGGGTCAGATGTACTGATCTGCCCCCTGCATGCTGACGGAGATGCTGCAAGTGCCGCAGGGGGCAATGGAGTACCGTTGACCCCAGTCAAGGTTTCTAGCCCCTATTTATTTTGGCGTGCTTTCAGCGGGTGGTGAAGCGGTAGGGGAGTTAGGTGGTAAAGTCCTCGACACACGAAGGCCGCTATAGCTATTACGGACCGTCGGCACATAGGTAAGACGGTTGGAAGAACGCAAGTTCGACGGTTGATTGTAGTACGAGCCGCCCCGCAGCACTCGGCTTACTGTGCTATTGACAACTAACGTATCTTCCTGATCCTCTGTTGCATTCTCGCCTCTTCTTTTGGGCTTAGGAGAAGCGGCTAGCGTATTGAACGGAATGGTAAATTCAGTTACCTCTGCCTGCTCAACAGGGTAATTCTTATAGCTCTCCTGACACCAGGTATAGACATTTCCCTGCACATCGAACAACCCTAAATCGTTCGGCTTAAGACTCCCCACCGGCCACGTACTCTCGTGAGAATTATTGAAATACCAAGCATACTTTGACAACAGTTCCGCTGTCTCTCCATAGTAACGGCTCGTCTTACTCCCTGCGCGAGTCGCATACTCCATCTCCGCCTCCGTCGGCAATCGATAACCGCTCAAACTCAAGTAATTCTTCTTCAACTTCGTTACTTGACCTTTAATCTCATAACACCATTGATCCTCTGGAATCCCCTCTTCCTTGCTTAACCAGTTGCAATATGCAACCGCTTCATACCACGTTACGCCGCCGATCGGACACGTGGGGGTTGGATAACGTTGCATCTGGTCGTGCGAGAACTTTGGACTCATTCGCAACATTTGTTCCTTCGTCACCGATGTGCTTGATATGGCAAACGTCCGACTGATCCGGCGACGATGTTGTCCTTCACTGGAATATCTGTCCTTTTCTGTTTCGGGAGATCCCATCAGGAACTCGACGGGGCCGGGGATGACAATCATCGTCTGTCCCTGGCTGTTGACGTACCACTGCGGGAGCGTTTTCTCCTTGTCCTTCGCTAGTGCTTTCCCGATTTCTTCCTGCCTCTTCTCTCGTTGCCCTTTGTCTTTGGCCCATTCCTCGTTCACCTGTTTCAGCCAGGGTTCCTGCTTCCAGGTTCTCAGTAGCCATTCAGTTGCGGCTTGCAGACCTGGATCAGCATTGGTGCGGTACATTTCTTGCAACTTGGGCAGCAACGCCTGGCGTTCTGATGGGGGCAACTCCTGGTCGCTATATTCTCCCAGGCTCAACAGCAATGCCCGGCGAATGGTGATATCTGGTTCTTCCTCCAGGCGGCTGATGATGGCCTTGGGGTCTGCCCCCAGCGGACTCAGCCGATGGATCACGTAACTGCGCACTCTGGGATCAGGGCTGTGTTGGAGCAGCGGCCATACCTTCGCCGGCTGGTTCATTCTCAAGAGGGCCACCGCGGCATTTGCCTGACGTTTCGCCAATTTTTCCCGCTTGTCGTCGGAGGATGGTAACTCGGCTGGCAGCTTCTTCTCGATCTCGGCAATCAGCAATGGCGCCCCTTGCTCGCCAAGTTCTTTGAACTTCGGGTAGATGGCGGCGAACTGTTTCTCGTCTGCGTTCATCAGCAGATCGGCCATTACTTTAGGCTGATTGCCTGCGTACTCCACCAGCAGATTGGTCGCCAGGTTCCGCTCGGAGGTGCGCTCCGTCGAGTGGTCATTGAAAATCAGCGTCAGCGGATCGACGAGTTTTTCTTTGATGGGCCGGAAACCAGTGCTCCAATGTCCCAGCAGCAGGGGGTTGACCTCCACCAGGTCTTGAGCCACGGCGGCTGTCACAGCATTCCAGCGCGGGCTGGTTGGATCGTAAGTAGCCAGGGCGAAGGCGGCGCGGAGACGAGCGGGATCACGACCTGGCTGTTTCTCGACTACCGTCCAGAGTTTTTCGGTTAATTCGTCCTTACGGTCAGCCAGCGAATCCCGTATCGCTTTGCATTCCTGCGGCGTCGCTTTCAAGAGCCTCTCGTACAGATAACTCTCCTGCGAAGGATCGACGGGGAGCAGGGCCAGGCTGTAGTTGAGTTGCCGCAGAGGGTTCTGATCCGCCTTCGCCTGAGCCAGCCCTTCATACAGGAGCGGATCAGCCCAGCGTCGGTAGTCTTTGAGTTCCAGGTACAGATTGCGAACGTCGTTCACGGCGAATCGCTGCATATTGTCTCGTATGCCGTGAGCCATCGTTTGCCCCTGGTCGTGCCAGCGATAGAGAGCAAAGGCCCCGGCAAAGAGGGCCAGCAGCAACGTACGTCCCACATGGTAAATGATGGCCTTGCTCATCATCTTCCGCTGTGGGTCGGTCCAATTTTTCCTTTTGGTGAGGCAGGCAATGCTCAGCCACTGCGGCAGGGAGGGAAGCTGGCGGTATTCGGGGCGAGCGTTCCAGACGACGGCACGATCCGCCAGCAACAGCTCCGCCCGGCCCCGACGAGTTTCCTTTTGCTTTCTTGTTACCCAATCTCGTAAAGAAGGGACGAGGTAATCGTGGGTGAGTTGGTAATGCTTGTCTGCACTCCGGGGGCTAACGCCGCCCGGCTCTACCTGGGTATCTTCTTTGCCTTCGGGATCGGTGGGGGTGATGAGGCGGATTTCGCTGTCGAGAATGTGGATCAGGTCATCGAATTCCTTTGGTCGATTGCCGTAGCCTGAGGCATCCAGTAATTCGGCGTAGGACCGCATGTGGCCCTTGATGTTCGTCCCAGAATCGGGCAGCATCGCTCGGAGTATGCTTCGTGCGGCGTTCTGGTGGTAGCGATGTTCCGGCGGCGCGGTGGAGGCGCTAAACGTCTCTTCCAGGAAAGCGACACCAACGCCTTGCGCTCCCCCCACTTCCTTCAGCGATGCCATCGTCCACGGCTTGCTTTTCATCATTTCCGCAAAGAGGGCCAGACGAACTGAGATGATCTTCTTCTCCTGGGCCAGCCCCGCCACAGATTCTTTCAGAAAGTCTTTCTGATCTTTGCTCAGTTCAACGCTTCTGGCCGGCAGCTTGGCAAAGGCCCGGCCGAACGCAGCCAGCACTTTACGGGCATGATCCAGATCGAACAGGTCAACTGCCCCGGAGTTTTGCCCCTCGACCAGCCGCACTTCCAGATCGCGCATGAAGCGAGTCGCAGACATCCAGAAGTCGTCTCTCACCATCACGATGCACTGCACCTGTTCCCCGTCGCATTGCCGGAGCGCCTGCACCAGTTCCGTGTTCTGTTCTTCTTTCTTGGCATGGAGCCATTGCTCGAACTGGTCGAGAATGATGACCACCTTCTTGCCCACGGGGATGCCCTGACCCCTGCGAAGCGACGCCAAGGTTTCTTTCAGACTCAGGTTGCTGGCTAAGTCAGTACACCGCTTGCGCAATCCGTTTAACAGACGTGTCTCGGTATCCTCGGCAGTCGCCTCGACGTATACAGCAATGATCTTGTCACAGAGGTGAGGGAGTAAGCCCGCCTTCACCAGCGACGACTTGCCGCACCCCGATGGCCCATAGATCAACCCCACGGTGAAGGTGTTATCGGCGTCCGTTTCCTCGATGCGGGTCTTCCAGAAGCGAAGACTATCGGGCAACCCTTCCCGGTCACGCGGGCCCGGCAGCAGTTCAAGGAAGAAATCAGCATCATTGGCATCGAACGACCGCAGCCCTTTCGGCACGACCCGAATCGGCTGGCTGACTGAACCTGGCGTTATCGGCGTGTTAGCGCTGTCCTTTCCTGCCACTGTCGAAGGGGATGGCACGGCCGGAGTCAGTGCCGGCTTGTTGAGACTTCGGGTGCTGGCGCTAGGCTCTATCGCCAGAAAATGCCTTAAGTCGTCCGCCATGTCCTTCGCCGTCGAGTAGCGTTCGGAGGCTCGCTTGGACAAGGCCTTCAGGCAGATCCGTTCCAATTCCTTGGGGATGGAGTCGTCGACTTGCCGGGGCGGCTTGGGTTCATCGGAGACGATCTGGATCAGGATATCCGTCGTGTCCCCTCGGAACGGGCATCGCCCCACGAGCAGTTCGTAAAAGACGACCCCCAGGCTGAAGATGTCTGATCGGCCATCCACCCGATGCCCTTCACCGTTGGCCTGCTCCGGACTCATGTAAGTGGGTGTGCCACAGATGCCACCGCCTTTACCGTAGTCCTGCTCTTTGAGCGCCAGTCCAAAGTCTGCCAGGAAAGGCGTGTTGTTTTGGTCGAGCAAGATGTTGCCCGGCTTCACGTCCCGGTGGACCAGTCCTCGTTTATGGGCATAGTGGAGAGCGTCAGCCACTTCTGCCACCAGAGTCACTGCTTCACAGGTCGTGAGGCGTTCTTCCTTGTTCCTTTGGGCCAGGCTGCGTCCCTCAATGAACTTCGACACAATATAGCAGGGATATTCTTCAGTGCTGCCGACATCGTAGACAGAAACAATATGGGGGTGATCGAGGCTTGCGACGGTGCGGGCTTCAGTCAGATAGGCTTGAGCATCTTCGGTCTTCGAGGCTTGCGCTACGTTCGGGACCTTGATAGCGACCAGGCGTTGCAACTGGTCGTCATGAGCGAGGTAGACCAGCCCGAAGCCCCCTTTGCCCAACACGCGATCCACCCGGTAGCGGCCGATGTTGACAGATCGCTTGTCATCAGGCAGGCGTACCGGGGAAGGATTCAGTGTCGCGGCTTCATGATGGGCCTGGTCGAATAGTTCAGGTTTATTCATGGCTGCGTAGGCCTGGTGGAAGTGCAATCTTCGTCATCGAAACAATTTTGCCATATCAAGACGCCATCCCGGAACAGCCGGCTCGGCATTGGCTTGGTCACCTGCGAGAAAGGTTGCTACGGGGTGAACGGGATCATCAACATACAGCCTTATGATCTGTCCTGTCGGATCAACATCCCATACCGCCCTGGTGCCTGCCGCGAAATAATCAGCGCGCTTTGCAGTCATCTCCCGCTCAGCGGCTGGCGAGTAATCACCTTCACTTCGGACTTCAACGGCGAAGGTCGGAGCGCCTTCGATGAACCGCATCAGGTTCTCCGGCAACGGGCCATCGTAATAGGAGACATCAGGAGAGAAGGATTCACGGCCAGAAGGCAGTTCATCAATGGCGAAACCAATGTTATCGGTGTATATCACGCCTTCAAGATATTCTTCAACAAAGTCAGCTAACAGTCGGTAAATTCTGCCCGCTATCGTGTTTGGAAGATGTCCCGTAGCCATGAGGCGAACAATCCTTCCGTTAATCAGTTCGGCCTTCTCTTTGACTTTGAGCAAGTCATCCAGAGTTGCACGAGGGGGAGTTGCGAGTGTTGGCATATTGACCTCTGCTTTCGCACTCTATTCTATCAGACAATCAACAGCCAATAAATATCGTTCAGGCAATTCACCCATTTCAGAGGTTGCTCCGCAGCGAAATCCGACGAACCCGCTAGCAGTCCACTGCCTCTTGCCTCATAATAGAGGGAAAGAGGCAAACCCCATCATGGCTGAAGATCCCCTGCAACCGCTGCGTGAGGCGCTCGCTTTCTCTCCGGAGAACCTGCCACTGCGCCTTCACCTGGCTGAGTCGCTGCTGAAGTATGGCCGAGGTGAAGAGGCGGAGCGTGAGTATAAGGATGCTCTTGCCCGGCATCCCAAAGACAATCGGGTGAAGCTCGGCCTCGCTCAAGCCTATCATCATCAGGCCAAGTATTCTACCGCCCTCGTCATCGTCGAAGACCTCGTCAAGAACGACGACACACCGGGGGCTTACATTCTCTATGCCCGGCTGCTCTTCCAACGGGGCGAGGTCGAACGGGCGGTGCGGGTCTACAAACAGGGCGTCGAACTGGATGCCAGCGTCGCTGATGGCGAATTGGCCGGCAAGCTCGGCATTGGGGCCGAGGCCGCCGAGAGTGAAGTCGTGGATGGCAGAGTCCGCAATACCTGGGAAGCTTCCGACGAGGAGCCGACCGGCGATGTCGAACGGCCCAAGATCAACTTCAGCGATGTCGGCGGCATGGAATCGCTCAAGGACGAAATCCGTCTCAAGATCATCCACCCCCTCGCTCATCCCGAACTCTATCAGGCCTACGGTAAAACCATCGGCGGGGGCATCCTCATGTATGGCCCGCCGGGTTGTGGCAAGACGCATCTCGCCCGCGCCACGGCTGGCGAAGTGAAGGCCAGCTTCATGTCGATCGGCATCAACGATGTGCTCGAGATGTGGATTGGCAGTAGCGAACGGAATCTCCATTCGCTCTTTGAGCAGGCCCGTCGCAACAAGCCTTGTGTTCTCTTCTTTGATGAAGTGGACGCCCTCGGCGCCAGCCGTACTGATTTCAAGACCTCCGCCGGCCGGCAGGTGATCAACCAGTTCCTCTCGGAACTCGATGGCGTCAACACTTCCAACGATGGCGTGCTCATTCTCGCTGCCACTAATACTCCCTGGCACCTGGATACCGCCTTCCGCCGACCGGGCCGGTTCGATCGCATCCTCTTCGTGCCGCCCCCCGATGCAGCAGCGCGGGCAGCGATTCTGCGTATTGTCTGCAAAGGCAAGCCACAGGAGAACATCGATTTCGAACAGGTGGCCAAGAAGACCGATCAGTTCTCTGGGGCTGATTTGAAGGCGGTTATCGACCAGGCCATCGAAGCCAAGCTGCGTGAGGCGATGAAGACGGGCATCCCCAAGCCTCTGACGACGAGCGACCTCATCGCTGCCGCGAAAACGCTGAAGCCGACGACGAAAGAGTGGTTCGCCACCGCCCGCAACTACGCCATGTACGCCAACCAGGCGGGGTTGTATGACGATATTTTGAAGTATGTGAAATGAAGCTCTTTGGAATTAGCCATGTGGTGGCAGGGGGGCAACGGTACTTGTATCTTCCCTAAAAGGGGTAAAACGGCTAGAGGAACCA
>DAOMFV010000135.1:0-14122 GCA_035430005.1 Gemmatales bacterium | reverse complement strand
AGTGGATGTTGTCACCATCGCCCCATCCGGGGCTCTCGTTTTGTTATCTCGCCTACCCCTCACGGGGCTTGTTGGGGATGTGCCACACTTCGGCGTGTACTCATGTCGAGGTGTGGTTCAGCAAACTTTGTCCTATTCCCAGGTGATTGGTGTATCTCTTCAGCAACCACACCTCGTCGGAGTACCGGCGAAGTGTGGCACGGTCTTTGGCGATGGTCATGGCCTGTTTCCTGATCGTACCCCTCGACTCTGCTAAGCGGGGGCTTTGTGTCAGCTTTTTTTGGTTCAGCGGGCATAGGCTGGGCAGGTCGAACCTCACCGAAGACGTGAAACAGTTGCAGGTCTTCAACCATTTTGACAGGCACCACAGGGCTGTTCCCGCTCGGCGACGGCTGGACAGAGTTGAGCGATCCTAAAGGTGAGGGCTGAACAAGACCGGTCGAACCGATGGCGGACTGTTTCACCAGTAAATCGAGTTGTTGCATGAGTTGTTTGGCATTACTTTCATGGGTGATGACCTCCTTTCCGTTGATTAATTGGAGCACTTTGACTTCTTTGATCAAGTGATAATGCCCCTGTTTGGTGACAGAACCCAGTTCCGGTTTCCAGGGGCTGGTCGTGGCGATGAGATAGAGGAATTCAGGGGAATTGGAAACGCTGGGCTGTAGAGCAATCTGACGATCATTGAGCAACGAATGCTCTTTATTCTTTTCCAGCAATTGAGAAGGGGCCAGTTCATTGGGGTAGATGAGAAGACATTGTCGCTGTTGCGGTTTGATCAGGAACACGGTGAGGTAACAATCCTGTTCAGGCAGGATGTCAATGCAATAGCGCTGGCCAGCCCTATACGTGGGCAGAGGCTTTAACAGTTTGGGATTGACGACAATAGCGTTTTGACCACCTACGGCAGCGGTATTATCTGTGCTTGTGGTGGTGGGAGCAGGCGGTGGGCTCGCACTGCTCATTGCGGGAGGCGTGAAGAAAGACCCGGTACTCCCGGGCGCAATGCTGCCGTTCGTCCTAAACTTATCCCCGCCGGCAGCGCCCGTGGCAATGGGAGGCTGGTTCAGTTCCTGCCACCACATGGCCTTAACAAGAGAGCGGTGACCTAACAACCCCATCGCGAACTCATGTTGACCATTGTCCCTATGTCTGGTGTTGTTCTGTGTAGTTGGTTTGGGCATATCCGTCGTTGGAGGAAGCGGGTTCAGGGCCACTTTCATTTCAAAGTCCCTGCGCAAGGGTGACTTGCTGATATTGCGACCTAACAGATTCAGATCGACCAGGTATCCCATGATGGACTTGAATGTTTCACGTTCTCTCTCAATAAGTAATCCAATTTCATAAGCTTCTTGGGCGTACTTATTCGCTTTCAGTTCATTCATGCTTGCCGTTTCCAACGCTGTCTTCTTCTCGCTCAGTTCCTGATTCGCCCGACTCTGCTCGTTCCAGGCCCAGTAAGCCAAGTTGAGGGCAAGGACGCAGCCGATGATCAACAGCGCAGCCAGGGAGCCCGAAAGAGCAGCTACCACGGGGTTGCGTTTGCACCAACGCCAGGCTTTGCCCGTGGCGCTGATCGGTCTGACGGAGATCGGCTGATTGTCGAGATATGCCTGGAGATCTTTCTGCAAGGCTTGAGCCGAGGCATAGCGATGAGCCGGCTCTTTCTGCAGGCAATGCAGGCAGATGGTTTCGAGGTCGAGCGGCACCCTGGGCTGGAGGGTGCGAACGGGCACCACTTCCGATTCGCAGACCAGCCTCATCGTCTCAATATCGTTGCTGCCTCGGTACGGCGGGCGGCCTGTCAGGATTTCATAGAGGATCGCTCCGAGGGCGTAGACATCGCTGCGATGATCGACGCTGGCCAGATCGCCTCGAGCCTGTTCTGGCGACATGTAAGGCGGCGTGCCCAGGTAGGAGAACTCACGAGTCAATGCCGTATCGGTGCGGCGTGCTAATCCGAAATCAGTGATCTTGGCGTGGCCCTGTTCGGTGAGGAGTACGTTGTGGGGTTTCAGGTCACGATGAATGATCTTCTTATCGTGGGCGGTTTGGAGCGCCTCAGCCAACTGAGCGACGAGCCGGGCGGCATCGCGGGGCGAGAAAAGACTGGTCTTGAGTTTCTTATCCAGGCTGCCGGCCGGCAGGTACTCCATGACCAGGTAGGGATGATCCTCATGGATAGCAAAGTGATGCACCTGCACGATGCCAGGATGTTTGAGATCTGCAATGACCTGGGCTTCACGGAGAAAGCGGGCAGAAGCCACGCTACCGCCATAGTCAGGATCACGAATCATCTTGATAGCGAAGAGTTGGTCGAGATGAACATGCCTGGCCTGGTAGACCACCCCCATGCCGCCCCGCCCCAGGATCGCAAGAATCTGATAATCGCCAATCCGTTCGGGCATGCCGGTGCCCTTCTCGGTCGGGGGGATGGTCGAAGCTGCCATACTGTTTGATACATCGGTGGTGACGCCGTCACTGTTGTCGGAGGGACTGAGTTCTTTCGTTTCGGGTTGGAGGCAGCTTAGATCAGGAGGAAGAAGCTCTGCCGGTTGAGTGGGATCGTGCATGGAGCAGTTCTCCAGTAGTTTGCTGGGGCGTTTCCCAGAGTATCATGGTGAGAGTGGGAAGCAATGAAAAATGGAAGAGACAGCATGTGGCTGAGCGAGGATATTCAGCAACCACACCTCGTCGGAGTACCGAAGAAGTGTGGCACAGTCTTTGGCGAAGCAATCACAGGGGTATGCGAGCGTAACTCTTTGCATCATCATTGGTTACACTCCTACCCTACTTCTTTCAAAATAGTAGCGACTTTCCGTTGGCACCCTGCCGGTTCGTCCCTACGATATACCGTTGCCGCTATGGGGATGGTCTATCTACCGAGCCGGGCGGCAGGTTTGGTGGATGTGGGAGAGGCGATACGGGGCTCAAGTTCATTGAGTCCTCTTGTGGTCAGGAGTGTTTATGCCTTTGCGGATGCGTGTGAACGACAAGGAACCGATCGGGTTGGCCCTGCGGCGGTTCAAGAAACTACTGGAACGGAGCGGCATCTTCAAGGAACTCCGTAAGCGCAAACACTACGAGAAGCCGTGCGAACTTCGCCGCCGTGCCCAGCTCCGTAAGCGCAGCGCGATCCGCAAGGCGCTGCAGCTCAAGGGTGGGATTTAGTTAGTAGCTGGTAGGCATACTTGTGATATCTGCTCATCCTCGGTCATTTGATCGGGGATGTTTTGTTTTCGCTCCCCTCTCCCTCTCGGAGAGGGGCTGGGGGGGAGGGGTTTCTCAATCGACCTTCCATTTGAAAACGAAGTGATTGTCGATCAGTTGACCGCGCTTCATCTCAAATACAAGCTTCATCCCGTATATAACAGGGGTAAACTCGATTTAGAAGCCCCTCACCCCTAACCCCTCTCCCCAGGAGGGAGAGGGGAACCAGGCGATCATCACGTTATTATTAGTCTGGGTTCTACCTCGATTCGGCTTTCTGGATCGGTTATGCTCAGGAGTGTCTCGCATCTAAGCAAGGTGTAGTGTGCCGACTCCTCGTCCTACCCGCTGGTTACTGCGTATTACGGTGGCGATGCTGACGGCTTTCGTCGCCTGGTGGGCTGTGCATGAACTGGTTCGGCCTCAGCCCTGCCTACGTTTCACCATGCCAGCCGGGGTAAGAGTTCAACAGGCACGGGAGCTGGGGCCATGGCTTATTCTTCAAACCTTCGATCAGCGTCACCAGAGTCATCATCGTCAGGAAGGAGATCGACTGCTGATCTTCGATTTCGCCAAACAGTGTTTCATCGATTGCCCAGAACAGGTGAAGCCCACCGGCGACGAACGATGGTTCGACAAGGAACAGATTCGAGCGAACGGCCCGTCGATCATTGTGAAAGAGAAGCCAGGCATGATCAAGGTCTTCGACACAGCCAACGGCACTCTCACGAAGAGGGTGTTTCCCGATCGTGCCACGGTGCAACTGAGTGAAGATGGCAGCACTTTGTTTGAGTCGAACATCTTGCCCCTGGCGCCGTGGGCGGCTCTTTCACCGGCTCCTCTTTCCGGGCTGTCCACAGCTCTGCTGATGAGCTGCGATGCCCAGCGGCTGGCTCCTTACGAGATCGGCTTTCAACTCGTCCAGGTCAGGCAGATCCCCAGCTTCGCCATCACGTCTCGTTACGCTTTGCCGCCACATGCAGAGATTTACAACCTTAATCTTTCCGCTGATGGCAAATACCTTCTGCATGGTTTCGGCCAGAGTCTTGCTGATTACCTGCCAAAGGTGTTTGATGGCAATCTAACCGATCAACAAGTGCCCCCGGTCATCACTCGCCCCATCCCCCGTGACATCCCTGACAACTTACGCCTGTTGAGAACACTGCGTTGGATGTTTCCCGAGAGCCTCGAAGCTCTTCGTGAATGGACCAGAGTATTGATGAATCACGATCGCTATGACAGGCTGACGGACGAACTCTGGGTACGCACCGATCTCACCGGCGTGTGGCCCGATCTAGGAAGCAAATGCGATATCTATGATGCTCACACCGGGAAGAGACTTCACACGGTTCAGATGACGAAGGACGACAACTCCATCTATTATCGTTGTTTGAAAATAGAGCAGGATTGGGCGTTCATTGGTTACGTTGAGCCATTTGGCAAAGAGAAGCCGGTGGAGCCTTCTCAAGCCATTGATCTACGGACGAGAACGCTCCATCTGCCGACCGGGAAAACCCCCAAAGTATTGCCACTCTTTTTCAATGACCTGAAGCACATAGAACTGGCGCCTGGTGCTAGGCCCGGTGTTGGTTTCGGGCTGGATCAAACGGTGGACGATCGCTTCTTGTCAAGAGGAGCGATCAATGATGTCCAGTTAACATCGACCCTTTTCCGCTTCAATCCTGATGGAACCATCGATCCGTTCTACCAATCACGTGAGAATTACAAAGCATGCATGATTCCCCATAGCAATCAGTTGGCGATCATGAGAACCTGGAAGTACCACCTGCCTGAGTGGCTGATGGAATATGCAGTCAAGTACCCCTGGCTCATCAACCTGCTTCGGGCTGACCGACTGGACATTGTCGATGCTGAGAGCACCTCCACCCTCTGGAGCTTCGATATTCTTGATGGATCGAACAGTAATTTTGTCCCCACCTTGGTTCTCAGCGACGACAGAAAGTTCATCGTCGTCCCAGTCGAGCTCGTTGCTTCGCTTGATGAAAACTTTGGCGACTATCGTTTCGATGTGTATCGGCTGCCACTTTCCACCTGGGTGCATCGTTGGCCCTGGCTGGCTGCGTGGATGGTTCTGGCGCTGCTCATCTCGCAGGGTTTTCGGCGCTGCCGGGTGGGGTATTGGGTTAGGGGTTTTCGTGCCTAGGTCCCTCCAGAGGAAGAGAGCCTATCTCATGCTCCCCTCTCCCTCTCGGGGAGAGGGGCTGGGGGTGAGGGGTTTCTTAATCGACCTTCCATTTGAAAACGAAGTGATTGTCGATCAGTTGACCGCGCTTCATCTCAAATACAAGCTTCATCCCGTATATAACAGGGGTAGACTCGATTAAGAAGCCCCTCACCCCTAACCCCTCTCCCCAGGAGGGAGAGGGGAACCAGACAACTCGTACCTTTCCCTCCCCAGCGCTTGTTGTTTGTGATAAGATACAAGTGTCTCTCTCTTATTCATTCATTGATTCTTCCGTCGGCGATTGCCGACCTCGGAGTGGTTTATCCTTATGAGCAGTGCCGCCTACTACAGTGAACCGCCGCCAACGAAATCAGTCATCCCCATGTGGGTCAAGAACATCCCGTTCTTGCTGATGCATCTGGCGTGTTTCCTGGTCTTCCTGCCCGACGTGCATGCTACGCCGGTAGCTATTGGCCTGTGCATTGGCCTCTATGTGCTTCGCATGTTCGGCATCACGGCGGGGTATCACCGTTACTTCTCGCACCGGGCTTACAAGACAAGCCGGTTCTTCCAGTTCGTGATGGCCTGGCTCGGTTGCTGTGCCATGCAGAAGGGGCCGCTCTGGTGGTCGAGCCATCATCGGCATCATCACCTGCACTCGGATCATGAAGAAGATGTCCACTCGCCCCACGTCGATACGCTGTGGTGGTCGCACATCGGCTGGGTGCTTTCCAAGGATTATGTCCACACCGATTGGCAGGCGATTCGGGACTTCTCGAAGTACCCCGAACTCCGCTGGCTGGATCGTAACCACTGGGTGCCGGGACTGTGCCTGGCTATTCTCTGCTACCTCGTCGGCGGCCTAAGCGGTTTGGTGTGGGGCTTCTTTGTCAGCACCGTGATCACCTATCATGCCACCTTCTGCATCAATTCGTTCTGCCACATCATTGGCAATGTGCGGTATAAGACGACCGACAAAAGCAAGAACAGCGCCTTGATGGCCCTCATCACGCTGGGCGAAGGCTGGCACAACAATCACCACTATTATCAAAGCTCAGCCAATCAGGGTTTCTTCTGGTGGGAGTTCGACGTCAGCTACTACATGCTGAAGATGCTCTCGTGGTGCGGGCTGGTGTGGGACCTGCGAGCGGTGCCAAAAGAGAAACTGCACCCGAAGACGGAGAAGTTAGTTGAACCGGCCAAGGCCCCTGCCCTGACGTCGGAAGCCGCACCGGTGATCACGCCGATCATGGCGTCGATCCAGGCGGCGGCTCACTCGGTGATGCAGTCGCTGACGCATGCTGCTGAGGTAGCGTCGCAGGCGGCAGCATCGGCCAAGCAGACGGCTGCGGAAGCAAGTCATTCGGCTTCTGAAGCGTTGCACCATGCAGCCGAGGCAGCAGCGGTGAAGGCCAAGGCGGCGTATCAATCGCTAGCCCACGCCACGGAAGCAGCATCGGCGGCGGCAGCAAGCATGAAGGTAAGCGCAGCCGACGCGGCCCACGCTGCGACGGATGCTCTGTTCCATGCAGTTGAAGCTGCGGCAGCGAAGGCCCGGCAGGCAGCACAGTCGGCTTCGCATGCCCTGGCTTCTGCTGTCGAGGCGGCGGGGCATGCTGCGGATTCGGTCAAGCAGTCGGCGGCACAGTCAGCATCGAACGCCGGGAGCCAGGCGGCGGGGATGGTGGCGCAAGCGGTGAGTTCGCTGAGGGCGAAGACGGCGGGAGCTGGGGCGTAAGGTTTGATCGATCACTACCAAAGAGCCGGCGGGTTTAACCCGCCGGTGTTTTTGTTTCTAGTGCATCGAGATTCCCTAAGCGAGCTATGCCGCATGTTAGATACATCTACGGACCTGATCCTGAAAGGATCACCTGTTGCAGCCTGGGACTTCAGTCCTAGGTAACAGTGACAGTTATTTGTTTGGTCCTGTAAGGACTACCTTGTTGACGACTTAGGTAATCCCTTCAGGATCAGAGTTGCTATTCTCTCTACCACCTGGGACTGAAGTCCCAGGCTATTACAGGTGATCCTTTCAGGATCATGACTGCATCAGCAATCACATGCTGTAGACGAATGCCTACCTCCCTCAGGGGGCAGACGCCCCCCGCTCGCAATATCACGCTCGCATTACTACACCTTCGCCTCCAGGATCAAATTGAAGGGTGTCTCCGTCGCTCGGCGGAACTTGGTGAAGCCGCCGGCGGTGATGACTTCTTTGAGCTTCTTCTCGCCGGCCTGGGCACCAAGGCCGAGGCCCACATCCTGGCTGAGCGAAGCGGGGACGCAGAGCATCGTGGAGGCGGAGTAGAAGATTCTGCCGACCGGGTTCATGTTGGCTTCCAAGGTGTCGTTGGCAAAGGGTTCGACAATGAGCCAGGTGCCGTCAGCGGCCAGCGTGGTTTTGACGTGCTTAGCAGCCCCCACGGGGTCGCCCATGTCGTGCAGGCAATCGAAGAAGGCGACCAGATCATAGCCGGTGCCGGGGTACTTGCGGGAGTCGGCGATTTCGAACTGGCAGTTGTTCGCTCCCGCTTCCTTGGCGGCCTGTTTGGCACGATCGATGGAAGCTGGGTGATAGTCGAACCCAATAAACTGCGACTTCGGAAACGCTTTAGCCATCAGAATAGTGGAAGCCCCGTGGCCACAGCCGATGTCAGCGACCTTGGCGCCCTTGTTGAGTTTGTCGACGACGCCGTTCAAGGCAGGCAGCCAACTGTTCACGAGGTTGGCGACATACCCGGGGCGGAAGAATCGTTCGGTGCCTTTGAAGAGGCATTGGTGATGTTCGTGCCAGCCGACGCCCTTGCCGGTGCGGAAGGCTTCTTCGAGCTTGGGGACATCGTGGAACATCGCCAGGACGATATCGTAAGCACCCACCATGCACGTGGGGCTGTTCTCGTCGGCGAAAACCATCTTCTGTTCGGGACTCAGGGTGAACTTCTCGGTGCCGGACAGATGGGTGACATAGCCGGAGGCAGCCTGGGCGGCGAGCCATTCTTTGAGGTAGCGTTCGCTGGTGCCGGTCTTCTTAGCGAGTTCTGCGGCAGTCATCGGGGCGGATGATCCCAGGGCACGATAGAGACCGAGACGATCTCCCAGAACGACCAGCGCACCGGAGATGGCAGCGCCCATATCGCCGAGCATTTTTCCCATGAACTGTTCGAGAGCGGCAGGCATGGCTGGCATGATCGAGACTCCTTGGAGAATGGGGGCTGGTGTTATGCTGGCCGATTCGATGGGAATGACAAGGGCTGGAACCCGCGTCTTCATAGACAGGCACGTATCTATTTGTTACTCATCGAACTGATTGACTGATTCGGAATAAGCAACAACTTGCATGATGGGCAATGGAGGGCTTGTTTCAGTGAATCAAACCTGTCGACGACACAGGATCGATCGCCGCCATCTTCCGGATAGAAATAAAGATGCTCTCCACCTCCCCCGCCCGCCCCAAAAAATGAACCGAACAGAGCCATCGCAGTTCCACCGCCGGACATGGCCATTTTGACTGTGCCGGGCTTCATCGTTTTGGAACAAAGAGGGCATTGCATAGAACGTTCCTGGATACCAACCGCTTTCGGAGTCGTAGTCTACTTCCAAGCTGATGTACGAGATAATAGTTGGGTTGGGTATCTAGACGCAGTAGTAGACGCGGGTTCCACTCCCGGCCCCTCTCCAGTAGAGGGGCCGGGAGTGAGGGGATTCTAGATCGACCCTTTCAGCTTGAGGACGAAGACGCTGTCGAAGAACCAAATACCATTTGGGGTGAACTCGATCATCAACCCCCTCACCATGCCCCTCTCCCTCCAGGGGAGAGGGAACCAGACCAGCCAGGGTGAACTCGATTGAGAAGCCCCTCACCCTAACCCCTCTCCCCAGGAGGGAGAGGGGAACCAGACTCACGCTTGCCTCTCCCCTGCTCCATCATAGTCTGATCTTGTCGAGTTCTTGCAAGGATCACCATGGCCTCTCTGGCATTCTTAGATACCTGGCCCGGTTGCGTGACGAGGAAGGCGGCGCTGGCTCCGTTCACTTCGCTGAAGATGGGCGGGCTCGCGGCGGCGCTGGTCAAGCCTCCCGACGCCACCACGCTGGCAGCTATCCTGAAAGCGATCCAGAAGCACAAGACCCAGGTGCGCTTCCTTGGTTCCGGCACCAACATCCTCGTTCGGGACGAAGGTTTCCAGGGCATCGTCATTCAGTTCTCCGAACCGGCGTTTCAGACCATCACGGTCAAAGACAACAAGCTCATCGCCAAAACGGGGACGACCCTGAGTAACCTGCTCGCCACCGCGGCCCGGCATCATCTCGGCGGGCTCGAAAGTCTTGTCGGCCTGCCCGGCACCGTCGGCGGGGCGCTCAAGAACGATCTCAAAGTGAAGACCGGCCCCTTGAGTCAGTTCGTCAGCAAGGTCGAACTGCTCGATGCTCAGGGGAAGATCGCCTGGCACGGGCGGGATGATGTGCCGATTGATCAACTGCTATCGACCCCTGATGGCGCGATCATTCTCGGTGCCGAGTTTGAACTGCACACCGATCAGGAAGAGGCAATCGTCAAACGTATCCGCAAGAACTGGATTCACGTGAAGACGCATCAACCGATGACCTTTGAACGGGCAGCCCGGCTGTTCCGCGATCCACCGGGCGGGACGGCGAGCCAGCTCATTGTCAAAGCGAGCGCTCAGCTCAACAAAGTGGGCGGGGCGTCGCTGAGTGAGCGGGATGCCAACTACGTGGTCGTCAAGGATCCGGTCAAGACGGCTGATGTGCTGAAGCTGATGGAAGTAGTGCAACAGCAGGTGGAAGACCGGCTGGGCGATGTGCTGCAGGCGAGCTTGCTGGTGTGGTAGAGTTACCATCACGCTCCGCGTGATGGAGCCATAACTATTGTCGCATATCGGTAACGAGAGAAAGTCCCCTGCTCCCTCACGCGGAGCGTGAGGGCAACACTAGGAACCACGGATGGCTCGGCTTGTGACCCCACCCCCGACGAACACCGCAGCCGAGTGGGGCAAGAGGCTAGCTTACCTGGCGTGCGTGTTGATTCCGGTGCTTCTGCTGGTGGTGCTGTTACTCAACGAACGGGAAGCCAGGCTTGATCGCCTTAGTTGGAACGACATCACCCTTTCGGCTACGCCGCCGATGGGCAAGGCGGACTTCCTGCGGGAAGTGCGGGCCGGCGGACGGTTCAGCGATACGCTCGACGTGAGCGATCCGCAGTTGTTCGAGAAGTTGAGAGAGGCGGCGCTCCGCCACGACTGGGTACAGGAAGTGGCACGGGTCGCTTTAGTTCCCCCTCGCACCATTCATATCGATTTGGCTTTTCGCACTCCGGTCGCCAAGCTGCAGCGGGGGCTGCAGATGCATCTGGTAGATCGCTTCGGGAAGCTGTTGTTGCCGCTCACTCCCGATCAAGGGAGTTCACTCGTGTCGCTGGTCGGCTGGGGCGAACGCAACTCTACCGATACGGAAGCGATGGGCTGGCTCGCCCAGGCGGCGATGCTGGCTTACCAGTTGCAGGCCGATCTTGGGCCGTGGAACATCGCCGGCATCTACCTCGTCCGAGAAGTGCCGTTAGACATGGCCGATCTTCGCCTTCGCACCAAGAATGGCACTTTCATTATCTGGCAAACGCTGAAAGGGCCGGCACAGGAAGAGCCAAGTTTGATTGAGAAGCAATCTCGACTGCGCGTGTATCAGGAACGCTACGGTTCACTCGAAGTCCCTGCCGGGCAATTGCTTGATGTGAGGGTGAAGGAACTGATGCAACGGCGACCGAGCGGGCAGTAGGGGTTTTGGCTCCAAAGGGGCCTTCGATAATAGCCAGGCCTGGAAAATTTCAACCAGGCCCTTCCAGGCCTGGCTAACACCGAACGCTCCTTCGGAGCTGAAACTGAAAACACAAGCACGCTGGATTTCCTTCACTGTTTCGGTGCCTTCTTGCGGGTATCCACACCTCGTTGGAGTACCAACGAAGTGTGGCACGGTTTTGGGGGCACCTGTCAATCGACTCACTTCTTCTCTGGTTTCAGAGGAATTTGCACCGTGCCCACGTCATGGGTCATTCCCGGCTTGCCGATAATCTGTTCTGTTAATTGCTGTATTGGTTCCCCATCCGTCTGTATTTGATATCGTTCTCCAGGGCACAAGGGACCGCTGCGGAATCGGCCATCGGCATCGGTCGGAGCAACTTCGAGATATATTCCGATACCGCCCAGCCGGCCCATATCGTTCAGGTTCCAAACCAATCGGGGTTTTACTCCCTTCACCGGCTTCCCCTGCTGGTCCACTAATTGCCCGGTGATGTAGCAGCAGTTCTTCTTATCGACCACAATCCGAATGGGTTTGTCAGGTTTGGTCAAATCCACGATTTCAGCCTTGAGCGTCACCCCCTCAGAGCTGTTCACACAAAGATCAATGTTGTCATTCGTCAGTTGTTCAATTCGAAATCGGCCCTCTGCATCGGTGATGGCATAAGGTTGGCTGCGAGGATAGTTATGGCAATATTCCAACTGTAGCGAAAAAAGGCGAGCGTTCGGCACCGGACGACCATCTGTGGTAACCACCTCGCCATGAATGCTCTTGCCCGGCTTCACCTTCAATTGATGGAAGGTCACTGTCTGCCCAACTTGTCCTGCTATCTTGTCGTATATTTTGAATTGCTCGATGACATAGTTGTTAGGCAGAAAGGATAATTGCGCATAGACTTCACCCGGTTTAACGTAAGCCACATAGTTGCCATTCTCATCGGTTTTGACAAACTTGGGATACCCTGAATTGGTCTTCGGATCGAACGACACGACTTCCACTTCCGCACGAGCCAGTCCCCGTTGGGTTTGAACATCAATCACCTGGCCCACGACCTTGACGTTCGGTTTCATATCCAGGGTGATTTCAGTCGTTTGACCTGGCTTGACCTCAAAGCTCGGTAGTTGCACAGCATAGTAAGGACAACTTTCATCATTCTCCTGTCGAAGCAGTCGGCCTTTTCCTGGGAACACGCCTTTGACTTGCATCTCCAGTCCACTCGTCCCTCTTATGCTCCGCGAGGTGCCGTAGCTTAGCCCGAGACCAGATTGCCCGCTATTAACCGAGAGATAAAAGGCAGCCTTCTTGAGTTGGTCTGGATCATCAACCCCCTTGAATCGGATGACAATCTCGCCCATCTCAGGCAACTGGATATCGGCCGGCCGAGAGACATCCCAGAAGAGGAAGACGTACTCGCCATGAGTTAATTGGATGTCGGCTGCGAGCGAACTCTGGCGAGGAACTCCAGGCAGCACCAATCGGCCTTCTCCATCAGTTTGAGTTGTCCAGAAAGGCTTCAAGAGTTCCGGCAGGATTAGTTGCTTATCTCGACTGATCATCCCTTGGCGACGAAGGTCAAAGTCTCCGAACTCAACAAACTGAGGAATGATCTTGGCGCCAGCCACCGGTTCGCCACGATGGTTGCGGATTCTCCCTTCTGCGTTCAGACTGGGCATCAGGTCGAGCTTGAGATCGTTCGTGATCATTGGGGTGGTTTCAGTTGCCGATGCTCGTTGATAGGCAAATCGTCCCTCAACGGACCGAGCCAGGATGACATACGTGATGTGCCGACGTGTGGAACGCAATCGAAATTGGCCAAGTTGATCAGTCTTCGTCGTATCGAGATGTTCGTCGTAACCACCGGTATTCCCTTGATTGACATAACCCGTCAACCACACCGATGCTCCCGCCACCGGTTTGCCCTCCGTCAGGACGGTACCCTGAAAGTCAGTCTGCTCCTCAGTTGGGGCTGATTTGATGAAAGAGACAAACGACACTTCAGGCTTACTGCCAACGGCTGGCTCACCAGCGCCACGCATGGTGATCCACCCCACCAAACCAACCATAGCCATCGTTGCCACCATCGTCAGACGGATGAACGTGGTAGCCCCACCAACTCCCATCATCATCGCCGCTACATTGGGGGTTACGCAGTCATGCAATGCATGCCCTTGTGCCAACCTCAAAGCCTGCGTGCCAATCAGAGTCAGTAGCGGGGCGGAAATAGCCGAGACACCACACGGCATCATCACTCCCGTCGCGGCGGCCAGGGCTACGCCTCGGGCGGTGAGTCGTTTTTGCAGGATGGCTCTTGCTCGTCCTAATCGACCGGCGACGGTGCCGGCGGGCCAACCCAGAAGTTCGGCGGCGGTTTGGCGGGTGTGGCCTTCGATGCAGCAGAGGATGACGGGCAGCCGATAGCGTTCGGGGAGGCGGTCAAGTTCTTCATCGAGCAGCCAGCGGACGGCATCGGCATCGTGGGCGGTAATGGCTTCGGGACGAGCGACACGCTGTTCCCGTTTTTGGCGTTTCTGGGCCTGACGGAGAGCGTGGCCGGCTGTTCTTCGGGCGACGCAGTGCAGCCAGGCGGCGAGAGAGCGGTTGCCGGAGAGTTTGTTGGCCTGCTGGGCCAGGGAGAGGAACACTGCCTGGGTGGCGTCCTCCGCATCTTGTTGATGATGCAGGATTCGTCGGCAGACTCCCAGCACCATCGCCCCTTGCCGACGAAGGAGTTCGACGAAGGCTGACTCATCCTGCTTGACGGCGAACTGATGAAGCAGTTGGCCATCGTGAGGGAGGGAAGTCAGGGTGGTGGGGGTTTTGAGTAATTGCATGGAGGTCTCTCACCTTACCGTATTTTCGGAGACTGTGCCACACAACGCCCTAAACACAAGCGTGCCTTGCCAGCACAATTCCAAG
>DAOMFV010000134.1:13339-14375 GCA_035430005.1 Gemmatales bacterium | reverse complement strand
ATGTAGATCGCGCCGTCGGGGCCCATCTTCACATCGATCGGGCGGAAGGCGGGGTGGGTGCTCTTGATCAGTTCAGGCTGCTCGGTGCTGGCAAAGCCTGCTCCATCATCCTTGACCACAAACCGGCAGACACGGTGGCCACGGAAATCGTTGGTGATGAGGTTCCCCTGCCAATCGTCGGGCAGGTGCCTGCCACTGACGATCTCGAGGCCACAGAACTTCGGCGAGCCGGGGTTCAGGCCAGGGAAAACGCGCTTGGCGTCAGCAGCGGTGACGTAGTAGCCGCCGGGGATGACGTAGTTGATTCCCTCGCCGCCCGCCCCATCGGTGACGAACGCCTGGCCGTAGCGGTCGAACGCCAGGCCCCACGGATTGACCCAGCCCCGGGCGAAGACGTCGAGTTCCATCGTCTCGGGTTTGAAGCGCCAGATGCCGCCAGCGTTGAGTCGTCGTGGGCCGTGCGGCGTTTCGATGTGGCTATGAATGTAGATGCTCTGCATCATGTACATGCGGCCATCGGGGCCCCAGCGCAGGGTGTGCAGCATGTGGTGCGTATCTTCGGTGCCGAACCCGGAGAGAACGACTCGGCGTTTGTCAGCCTTGCCGGTGCCCTTGGTATCGGAGAGGTGGATCAGTTCGGTGCTGTTGGCGACATAGACGCCACCGTCGCCGGGGAGGAGGCCGGTGGGGATGAGCAGGCCATCGGCAAAGACGGTGGTCTTATCAGCGACGCCGACGCCTTTAGTGTCTTCGAGGACGATGATCTTGTCGTTTGCCTTTTGGCCGGGTTTGATCTGGGGATAGACTTCGCTACTGGCGATCCAGAGACGGCCCGCAGCATCGAAGTTCATGTGAATCGGCTTGGCGAGCAGCGGATCAGCGGCGTAGAGGTTGACTTCGAAACGAGGATCGACGATGAAGGAACGCTTTTCGATCTCCGGATCAGGATCGGGGATGGTGGCATTGCGCTGGGCATGGGCGAGACTTGGGATCAGGCAGAGGAGTATCAGGGTAAATCGTCGCATGGTGGTTCCGG
>DAOMFV010000134.1:0-13317 GCA_035430005.1 Gemmatales bacterium | reverse complement strand
TGAACCACAGAGGCACAAAGAAGACACAGAGAGGCATAGGTGTAATACTCTTTGAGTCGTCTTTGCGTCTCTGTGGTTTACTTCTGTTTCTTGAGTTCGTTAATCTTCGCATCCAACTCCGCGATCAGCGGATCGAACTTAGGTATCTCCGCCGCGTTGTTCCCCTGCTCGTGCTTGCGGAAGAGGTAGAGGTAGGTATCGTTGGCGGGGCGGTACTTGTAGAAGTAGAGCTGGTTCTTCTGGAGGATGAGCTGGCGGAGGGGTTCGAGGTCAACCGGTTTGTTCAGTGGCACCGGGGTAATCACCTGAGGCTGCTTCCTGGCTTGTTCCCGTTCCTCGGCATGGATAGCGAAAGCGATGTCGGTCGCCAGTTTTTCATAACCCAGATCGTTGGGCAACATGCCATCGTCGCTCATGGGGCGGGAATCGTAGGGATGGAAAGCGTGGTAGATGTCCACGACGATACCCTGACGTTCCTTGGCCAACGCCTTGATCGCAGCATCGTACTCGATCTGGGCGAACTTGGGGCTAAGCTTGGGATGCTTGGGGCCAGGTATCGTCAGGAAAACCGTGCGGCATCCTTCGGGGACGATGTCAGCGAGTAGCTTGCGATACTGTTCGGTGAACTTCTCGACCTTTTCCTTACCGGCAAAGGCTTCGTTGGTGCCGTAGGCCAGGATCAGGACTGTGGGCTTCTCCACTTTCACCTGTTCAACGAGTTTCTTGTACCCCTCAGGCTGGGGGCCAAACTCGGCTCGGGCTTCGCCCCAGACGGTGTCGCCGCTCCAGCCAACGTTACGCACGGTGAACTTCTTGTCGGGGAAGGAGGTGTGCAGCATCACTTCCACACGGCCGAACAGTTGTTCCCGTTCAATGAGTGCTCCGCCGACCATGACGACACGGTCGCCATCTTTGAGGGCCAGGTCGGCAGCGGGAACAAGACAGAGCAGTGAAAGTAGCAACATCAGGTGGGCCTTCGCCGGTTCAGGTGGGTACTCCTAGCATGGCGAAAACGCAGGCAATGTGCAAGAGGTTATTTGGCAGGTGGCACAGGGGGCTTCAAGCGTGCCTCAACTGCTTTCCACTTGGCTACTTCCTCCGGTTGCTTCTTGGCTTCGTAGAGTTCCCTCAGCCATTGGGGTAGACGCGATTGATAGTACTGAACCGTCTCCCTGTCGGACCAGGAATTCAACTGCTCAAAAGCAGAAAGAAACAGCTTCTCTGCTTCGTCAAGCTTGCCCTGACGGGAAAGAGTGAAGCCCAGGCTGGCTTCAAATTGAAGCATGGGTTTATCCCTGAATTGACCTTGCGCCTTGACCGCCAGGCATTCTCGATAGAGCGACTCGGCCTGGGCATATTTCTCCAAGTCGGACAAGACCACAGCCAGAACATATTTCACCGTCATGGTGTTCGGATTGGTCTTCCCGAACTTCTTTTCGCAGTAGGGGACATTTTCGACCAGGAGCTTTTCTGCCTCGGCGTTCTTCTTTTGAGCCTGGTAGACACAAGCCAAGTTATGGCGAGTGGAGAGTGTGTTAGGATGATCTGGTCCAAATTTGGCTATTTTCTGCTTCAGCACTTCGGCCATCATCGCCGCGGCCTCTTCCAGTTTTCCTTCTTTCTGCAAGACCACGGCGAAGTTACTGCGTGCCTGTAGATTATCAGGATGGTCTTTGCCTAACTTGGCATCAAGATGAACCTGGCTCTTCCTGAAAAGAGCTTCTGCTTCCTTCAACTGACCCTGTTCCATCAGGACAAGAGCCAGATTATTCTGATTGGCAAGCACATGAGGATGATCAGGGCCTAACTCTTTAAGGCGACTCTCCAGAGCCAGGCGAAAATAAGACTCCGCTTCCTTCAACTGACCCTGCTTCCACAAGGCGGTTGCCAATTCGTGCTGAGCCATGGCCAATGTCATGGGTTTCAACTTACTGGAATGGGTTAATACCTCTCGCGTCAGTTTTTCCGCTTCCTTATCCTTGCGTTGCTCATTAAGCAGCTTGGCTGTATTCAGTAGTTGTGTGAACGTCTCGGGGTTATCACTCCCTTCTAACCGCTTCATTGTTTCGTTAGCTGAGTCATACAGTTTAGAGGATTCACTGAACTGACCTTGTCGTTCGCGCAAATAGGCCAGGCTGGCTCGAACCGTGGCGATCTTGGAATCACCTGCAGCCATGTGCTTTTCACTGAGTTCGAGGGCGCGCAGCAAATGCTTTTCGGCTTCGGGATAGAGTCCGAGACGGAGATAGACATCGCCTATTGTGTAGCGAAGGATAATCTCGGTACTGGGAGATTTCTCGAACTTACCCTCCATCTTTACCGAGGCGCGATCCAGCAGGGTACGCACTTTCAGATCGGCCGCACGTTCCCCTGCTTCTTTGGGTTGATGATGGAGATTTGCCTGCTCGAAAAGATCCTTTTGCAGGAACTCGATGACTGCGTTCGATTTATTGGCTTCCTGCTCAACCAGTTCTTTCTGCTGGCGCACATCCTTCTCAGCATCTACAGCCCGATCTCGCTGCTGCTGAGCCGTCAGCATCCCCCACGTCGTGCCGATCGTGCCGGCAATCAACAGGAGTAACATAACCGTGGCAGCCAGTACCCCGCCACGATGCCGACGAACGAACTTCTGTATCTTGTAGGCGGCTGAGGGTGGTCCGGCAGAGACCGGTTCATGATTCAGAAAACGGTTCACATCTTCAGCAAGCGCATTGGCGGAAGCGTAGCGACGGTCGCGATCCTTCTCCAGTGTCTTCATCACAATCCAGTCAAGATCGCCACGCAAGAAGCGGCCCAGTCGGGCAGGCTCCATGTCTCGCTGGCTGGCAATGCTGGGTAATCCTTCAGTAGAAGAAAGCCGGGTGCTGGGCTTGGGTGGCTCCTCTTCACGGATCAGCCGTTTGACCTCGTCCCAGGCGGCGGTACGCAGGCGTTCCCGTTCCAAGGGTGTGGTCCCGGTAAGGAGTTCGTACAGGATTACTCCCAGAGCATAGATGTCGGCTCTGGTATCGATATCGAGGGCATTTCGTTCTACCTGTTCCGGGGCCATGTACAGTGGAGTGCCTACTACAGTGCCGGCCGACGTGTTCAGGGTCTGATCAGTCAGCATCATTGATGGTTGAATTGCCTTAGCCAACCCAAAGTCGATCACTTTGAGGATGGGTTGGCCATCATGCTCAGTTACCATCAGGTTGCCTGGCTTGAGATCACGATGCAGAATGCCCTTTTGATGGGCGTGTTGAACTGCCTGACAGATCTGGGTGAAAAGTTGGAGTCGACTCGTAATAGTCAGCTTCTTTTCATCGCAGTAGCGAGTCAGAGGGATGCCGGCCACCAGTTCCATAACGAAATAGGGCCTGCCATCAGACATCGCTCCTCCATCGTGGATGCGGGCGATGTTAGGATGGTCCATCATGGCCAGGGCTTGTCGCTCGGCATCGAATCGGGCGATGACCTGCTTGGAGTCCATTCCCCGTTTGATGAGTTTGATGGCTACCAGGCGGCGCACGGGCTCGAGTTGCTCCGCCTTCCAGACTGTGCCCATTCCCCCTTCGCCCAGTGGTTCGAGGAGCTTGTAGCGCTGGGCAATGATCTGCCCGGCATGATCAAGAAGCGGGCTTGCTGGTTCGGTTTTCGAAGGTGATCGGTTTTGATCCGCCAGGAAGCCCCCAGCGGCAAGATGGGCATTGAGCAGCTCTTCCACGCGCTGACGCTGACCTTCATCTTCAGCCTTTTGCTGAAGAAACGGTACCCGTTCGGTGACAGGCACATCCAGCAGAGTGAAGAAGAGTTCCCTATCCGACATGAGGCCAGTTCCTGAAAACAATACCCTTCCCTGCGAGAAAGATGAGCAACTCCGCCACAATTCCCAAGGATTCTGTCAGCAAAGTAAAACGGGTGCCACCGTTTCGGTACTCCGTAACGGTACTCGATTCTCGCGAGGTCCGACACTGTCACGGAGTACCGAAACGGTGGCACCCATATTACGCCTGCAGCATCACCTCTGTAACTGTCGATAGAGCCAGGCCCGTGCGTAGGCCCAGTATCTTTCGGCAGACCGCAGAGACAGGCCGAGCAGTTCCGCTACCTCAGGCATTGATCTGCCGGCGAACCAGCGCAGATTGACCAGTTCCGCCGCCAGCGGGTCTTCTTTGGCCAATTCATTTAACGCCTCTGCCAGCAATTCGAGGTGACTGTCTTCTTCGGGAGAAGCTGGGGTGAACTTCTCCAGATCGATATGCACCCTGCCGCCGCCGTGCTTGACGGCTTGTTTGCGGCGGGCTCTATCGATCAGGATTCGCCTCATGGCTTCAGCCGCGGCAGCAAAGAAATAGCGGCGGTCGGTGAACTTGGTGAGTGCCTGTGCGGGGTCGCCACCCTGTTCACCGACTAACCTCAGAAACGCTTCGTGAACGAGGGCTGTGGGCTGAAGTGTCTGATTGGAACCTTCATCGGCCAACTGACGTGCCGCCAGGCGGCGCAGTTCATCGTAAACACGAGGCAAGAGTTCTTGAAATGCCTGGCGGTCGCCTTCTGAAGCTGCATGCATCAATTGTGAAACGTCTGACATGTCCTCCACAGTAAACGTCAGATCAGGGAAAGTCCAGGAATTGTTGGCGGGGTTGGCCTGATTTCTCGCAGGTAGAGTCTGAGAACTGATTGCTTATTGATCCTTGGAGGAAGCATCACATGCATTCTATGAAGCGTTTCATCCTCGCGGCGCTAACGCTGGGGGGCATCGGCCTGACTTCGCAACATAGCCATGCCCAGATGGTAATCGGCAGCTTTGACGCGACTCGCGGAGGTATCTACAATACGGAGACTGGCAGCCAGACCACTAACTTTCGCACCCAGGTAGCAACCAACTTCCCTGGCACTACCTATTCATCCACCAGTACGCTGACGCCAGCCTTTCTCAGCGGTATCAATGTCCTGGCCATCAGCGCGGTGTTTTCCGGCACAACGGGTATCTCTCCGCTCAGCAGCAGTGAACAAACGGCCCTTCTCAACTTCATTCAAGCAGGCGGCCGGGCCTTGCTTTTCACCGACAACGATTTGCAGTTCGGCGCTGCCAGCATCAGTATGGTCAGTCCTTTTGGATTGAACACGACTGGAAATATTCCTGGCGCAACCACCGCTACCGTGACCAATGGCAGCCACCCCATCACCAATGGGCCGTTTGGCAGCATTACTACCATCAATTACAACAGCTTCCCCAGTTGGTATACCACGCTGGGAGCTAATGCCATTGAATTGGCCCGGCAGACCTTTAATAACGAGATCTCGCTGGCTGTGATAAATCCTGGCGTACTAAATCCCGGCAGCGGTGCGGTCGTTTTCTTCGCCGATTCCACCATCGACAATTTCAGCTTAACAGGGAACACCGTTACTCTGGTTAACAATGCACTCGCCTTTGTTGCAGTGCCGGAGCCTTCCTCAATACTGATGTTGGGCAGTGCGGCAGTCGTTGGAGGAATAGGGGCATTTCGCTACCGCCGCAAGAAGGGGCTAGGGAAGGGTTGGTAATCAGCATGGGTTCCGAGGTGGATGGAATGTTCTGAACAGGTTACGGGTGGCCGTGGCCTGTTTTGTTGTTGATGAGGTGTATTCCCATCCCATACTCTCTTGCAAACTGGATGGGCATCGTTTATACTTTGTAGATACAAGGAGGCCGTCATGCAAACGCAATTGAAGAAATGGGGCAACAGTTTTGCCGTCCGATTGCCTCGTTCTTTGGTAGAAGACTTCCAGTTGAAAGAAGGTGCTGCCCTGGACATTAGCGTAGCCAGGGGCAGCATGGTGCTGCGTCCTGCTGTTGAACGATATGCATTGAACGACCTCCTCAAGCAGATCACCCCGGAGAACTGTCATGGCGAAACCTCCTGGGGGCAGCCGATCGGGAACGAAAGCTGGTAAGACCGGCTACATTCCCCAAGCGGGCGATCTGGTATGGTTGACGTTCACGCCTCAAGCCGGTCGAGAGCAGGCAGGCCGCAGGCCGGGGCTGGTGTTGTCGCCACTGGCATACAATTGCAAAACATCTCTATGCCTGGTTTGCCCGGTAACCAGTCATGCTAAAGGTTATCCCTTTGAAGTGATGTTGCCTGACACTCTTGTGATCAAAGGGGTGGTGCTGGCGGATCATGTCCGAAGCGCTGATTGGCAGGCTCGCCAGGCGGAGTATGTTGATTGCGTCGATTCAGAGACGCTGGCTGAGGTTCAAGGAAAGCTTCGGGTCTTGCTGGGGTTGTAACCCTTTATGAAGAAATGCCGCCTCACCATCTGGCGTTGGCTGCTGGCTCTGCTCCTGGGAACGGGGACGTGGTGGGGCGTGGAGTGGTGGCTCTATCCGAAGCCGTATCTGCATATTCAACGATCAATATTCCCTGACGTCTCACCAGATCAACAGAGTAAGAAAAGCGATGAACCACAAATAGAGGTCCCTGGCGAGTGTAACTTCATTCGTTTTCAAGCCAGCATTCTCGATACCGCTGGAAAGTACCTGTATATCGAAGAGACCTTTGCCCCCGGCCCGCGTCACTACGAAGTCATTGACCTTCAAACAAAACAGACAGTTGCCAGGCATGCCTTTGCTGAAAATAAGGATGCTTGGCCTGATCTAGACGATGATCGAATCAGTCTTGCCAGCCCCAATGGGATAAAACACATCATTGGCGAAGGGCCAACTCCGACACCTGACTTCGTTCCCAAAAAGAAGGCCATACAGAATGGCAATATTACCTTCGCAATACTCGAAGATGGAGCTGTCATTATTGGCCATCCTGCAATAGCTCTACAGTTATGGGAATGGAATGTCTTGAAGAACGAAACCAAAGTGCTGCGTAAGTTCTCTCAAGAAACTGTGATCAAGATGTGCTACGACGGAAGCGCCGTGCTGGAGATTGAACGAGTCACCCCGCTTTTCCCAAGACTTCTGCTCCCAGGCAGCTTGCCAAACGTGCTCTCCGGTCTCATCGAAAAACAACTGCATTGCAATGATCTAGCTGTGATGCGTGTCTGGTCGTTGCCCCAACTCGTTTTGAAAAGCACTATGGTACTTCCGTGGATGGATCGTCAGGCAAACGCTGAATTAAGTAGCGATGGCAATTACCTCATCGTTCCTGACGCAGAAACAGCGCATGGTTTTACCAGCGGTACGAAAGTAAAGTCTGAGGGTGAGTTGCATATGTATCGTCACACGGGACCCGGGAATCCCTTTGGTGGGAGTTTCTTTGGACGTGAAGGTTATGCAAGCACCCCTCTTCAAATACGAGTCTACGACACAAACACGGGACAGCTCTGGTGGAACCATCGGGATGGTGCAGCAATTTACTTCCGCCACGAAGATCACAACACCGGGTTAACCAGATTCATACCGGAGATTGATCAGGAGAAGCAATACCGAGAGATTCTTCTCCATCTTTCCAGCAAGCAGTCGTTTCAGTCATTTGCTACGAACAGCATGGCAAGGCTCAGCTTAGATCAGATCCTTTTCACTGAAATCAATCTGGAAGAAGACGTTGTCCACGAGATTCATGCCATTGATGCGAATGGCCGCCAACATCGTTTAGCCATCAGTCACGACGAGAGTCCTAAACTCATTCCGAATACTCAGCAGTACCTGATTCGACGAGAGAACTCGCAATCCTGGATACATAACCTGGCTGACTGGCTGCATCAACGTCAATGGTTCACCAATTGGCATCCAGCTACGGTATTCAACATTAAGGTGGTAGACTACGCCAACAGCCGAACACTCTGGCGATTCAACAGTAGCAATCACCCTGAAATCACCATCACCGGTCTTTGGTTAATCCTGACGGAGGTCGATCAAGGCAAATTCGAGATATTCCTATATGCCCTGCCCTTCCCCTCGTGGTCTCCTTTTTGGTCGATTGCCACCGGGTTCGTCGTCTTACTTATCGCCCTCTACTTCCTCCGCCAACGCCGACTACAGCAGGGATAAACCCTGCTGCTCTTGGAGAGGACATACTACACAATCATCTCTGCTACCATGTTCATCGCCCACGCCTTCACCTAAACTATCGAAGCACTCTTTCCAACTTCTCAGGCATCCGCATCACATGAGTATTCTGGTCGATAAAAACACCAAAGTCATCGTTCAAGGGCTTGGCAAGCAGGGCACCTTCCACGCTTTGCAGTGTCGGGAGTATGGCACCAACATCGTCGGTGGCGTCTCGCCCGGCAAGGGGGGCCAGAGCAAGGAAGGCTTTCCGCTATTCAACACGGTTGCTGAGGCAGTGGCAAAGACGGGGGCCAATGCTTCGGTCGTCTTCGTGCCGCCCCCTGCTGCTGCTGATGCGATTTCGGAAGCAGCAGACGCCAACTTGCCACTCATCATCACCATCACCGAAGGCATCCCAGTGCTCGACATGGTGCGGGTGAAGCAGTTCCTGGCAGGCAAGCCGAACGTTCGGCTCGTCGGCCCTAACTGTCCGGGAGTGATCACACCCGGCCAGTGCAAGATCGGCATCATGCCGGGGCACATTCATAAGCCAGGCAAAGTGGGCATCGTCAGTCGATCGGGCACGCTCACTTATGAAGCAGCGTTTCAGACAACGACGCTGGGCGTGGGCCAAAGCACCTGTGTCGGTCTTGGCGGCGATCCGGTCAATGGCACCAGTTTCATCGACGTCCTGCAGATGTTCCAGAGTGATCCGGCCACTGAAGCGATCATCATGATCGGCGAGATTGGTGGCAACCAGGAAGAACTGGCTGCAGAGTTCGTCAAAAAGAACGTCAAGAAGCCCGTCGCAGCGTTCATCGCCGGCCGCACTGCACCACCGGGAAAACGCATGGGTCACGCCGGGGCAATCATCTCCGGCGGCCAGGGTGGTGCTGACACCAAGGTCGCTGCCCTCAAAGCAGCGGGGATTGCCGTAGCAGATAGCCCGGCAACGATTGGCGAAACCTTAGTGAAGCTATTAATGAAGTAGGGCATGCAAGATGGGTGCCACGGTTTGCGTGTAGAGGCCGTCCGGTAATTCGAAAGACGAGGAACATGATTCCAGGCCTTATTAAGATGGGTAAATCAGAGAGGACAGCAAATGACTTTGTCCCCTCTAACTACACATACAAAATGGCCCTGAAAATAGCCTCTTGAATTACCGGACGGCCTCTGCGTGTACTCACGCTAACCGTGCTGCGCTGGCATGTTCAAGCATGGTTAGTCCGAGTACGGCCAAACCATGGCACCCATCAAGTAACTCTTAATCCTCGCAAATATGATTGAACCATGCCACATAAAGTCATCATCATCGGAGGAGGCTTCGCCGGGCTGAATGCTGCCATGGCGCTCAAACGCGCGCCGGTGGAAGTGACCCTGCTGGATCGTCGCAACTTCCATTGCTTTCAGCCTCTCTTGTATCAGGTAGCCACGGGGGGGCTGTCCCCAGCCAACATCGCTGCGCCGCTGCGGGGGATTCTGAAGAAGCAGAAGAACTGCACCGTGATGCTGGCTAACGTGGATCGGATCGATCCCACGAAGCAGGTGGTTCATTCTAACCTGGGCGAACATCCCTACGACAGTTTGATTGTCTGCACCGGGGCCAGCCATGCGTATTTCGGGCATGATGAATGGGAGAAGCACGCCCCGGGGCTGAAGACGCTGGAAGACGCCGTCGCCATCCGGGCCAGGGTGCTTCTGGCTTTTGAGCGGGCTGAAGCTACTACTGATCCCAAGGAACAGGAACGGCTGCTTACTTTCGTTATCATCGGTGCCGGCCCGACCGGGGTTGAACTCGCCGGGGCCATCGCTGAACTCGCCCACAATACGCTCAAAGGCAACTTCCGCAACTTTGATCCTTCTACCGCTCGCATCATCCTCATGGAAGGGGCTGATCGGGTGTTGATGGCCTATGTGCCCAAGCTCTCCGCCGCTGCCCTGCAATCACTCCATCGCCTGGGTGTTGACGTTCGGCTTGATGCTAAAGTCGTCGAAGTGAATGCAGACAGCGTGAAGTATGTGCAAAGCGGCGAGACTGTTGAACTACAGTCGAACGCCATCTTCTGGGCGGCGGGGGTGCAGGGTTCGCCACTGGGGAAGATGCTCTCAGAGGCGACGCACGACCAGATTGATCGGCAGGGACGATTGATGGTCAGCAGCAACCTGACGCTGCCCAGCCATGATAATATCTTTGTCCTGGGTGATCTGGCCCATGTCGAGCACGATGGCAAGCTGCTGCCTGGCGTCGCTCCGGTAGCGATGCAGATGGGAACCTATGCTGCCAGGCTCATTAGCGTCCGCCTTCGCAACAAGATCATTCCGCCATTTAAGTACAATGACAAGGGCAGCATGGCGACCATTGGCCGGGGTGCGGCTGTGGCTGATTTGAACTTCATGACGCTCTCAGGCTACCCCGCCTGGCTGGCGTGGCTCTTCCTGCACGTCCTCTTTCTGGTAGGCTTCGAGAGCAAGCTTCTGGTACTGTTTCAATGGGCGTGGAACTATATCACAAGAGCGAGATCAGCGAGGTTGATTGCGGATGCACCGATAGAAGACTGTAGTGCCAGTAAAGGTTGAACCCACCCCTGTTCAGTAGAATAGCTCATCACGCTTGATCGCCTCATCTGAGAAACGCAATGGATTTGCTTCACGACCTCACCCCCGCTCAACGAGACGCAGTCACCCATATCGATGGGCCGTTACTGGTGCTGGCCGGGCCGGGATCGGGGAAGACTCGTGTCATCACCCGTCGCATCGTTCACATGCTGCGCAGTGGCATTAAGCCATGGAATATCCTCGCTATCACGTTCACGAACAAGGCAGCGGGGGAAATGCGGAAGCGCGTGGATGATATCATCCCGCGCAGCAAGGTGATCATCAGCACGTTTCACAGCCTGGGAGTCAGACTGCTCAAGCAGTACGCCACGACGCTGGGGATGGAGCCGAACTTCACCATCTACGACATGGGGGACCGGGCGACGCTGATCAAAGAATCGATGAAAATGGCCAACATCGATACCGAATCAGCAAGCACCAAGCCCGACCGCATCCAGGCGGCCATCAGCAGGGCCAAGAATGAGCTGAAAGGCCCCGACGCCCTTGCCGGCGCCGCCCGGGACTTCTTCGATGAGAAGGTCGCCAAGGTCTACCCGATCTACGAGAAGAAGCTGCGTGCCGCCAACGGTCTCGATTTCGACGATCTTCTCTTCTGGCTCGCCTACCTCTTACGCAAGCACCCCGAAGTGCGAACGGAACTTGATGCCCGCTTCAAATACGTGATGATTGATGAATACCAGGACACCAACTACGCTCAGTATGTGATCGCCAAGCAGCTTTCGGTCGATCATCAGAACCTGTGCGTCGTTGGCGACCCCGATCAATCGATCTACAAGTTCCGTGGCTCGGATATTCGCAACATCCTCGACTTCGAACGAGACTTCCCGACTGCCAAAACGATCACCCTTGATCAGAACTATCGCAGCACCAAATCCATCCTGGCGGCGGCTGACAGCCTGATCGCCCATAACCGGTCACGCAAACCGAAGAAGCTGGTCACGCAGAATGTCGATGGCGAAAAAGTCAGGCTGCTTGAGTTCGCCTCCGGCCTCGACGAAGCCCATGGCATCGCCCAGATGATCCGGGAGATGATCGACAAGGAAGGCATCAAGTTCAAGCACTGTGCCATCTTCCTGCGGATGAACGCTTTGAGCCGGGTGTTGGAGACGGCATTCATCAAGCAGCGCGTGCCTTACCAGATCGTTCGTGGCCTGGCGTTCTTCGACCGCAAAGAGAACAAAGACATCCTGGGCTACCTGCGTCTGCTGGTGAACCCGGCCGATACGGTGAGCTTCCGCCGGGCTGTCAATGTGCCGGCCCGTGGTGTCGGCGATACGTCGCTGTTCAAGCTGGAAGACTATGCCGACCCGCGACAGATCAGCCTGCTCGATGCTGCCAGGGATATCGCCAAGATTCCGGAGATCAAAGGAAAAGCAGCCAAGGGCCTTCACGACTTTGCTGCCCTCATGGATGGATTACAACCGCTGCTCGAAGGCTCTGCCGCTGATGCACTACGGGCTGTGATCGACCGCAGTGGCTACCGGGCGATGCTCGCTTCGGGCGACGGAGAAGACCTGGAGCGGTTGGAGAACGTTGAAGAACTCATCACCGCTGCTGACGAGTTTGATGCCGAGCAGGCTGGCCGCACCGAAGGTGAGATCGGCATCAAACCCACTGCGGGCACCAGCAATCTCGCCCTGTTCCTGGAACATGTCACCCTGCGAAGCGATCAGGATGCTCACGATGCGGCAGCCGATCAGGTATCGGTGATGACGCTGCACTCCGCCAAGGGCCTGGAGTTCCCCATCGTCTTCATGCCGGCCATGGAGATGGGCATTCTGCCACATGATCGAGCGAGCAATAATCAGGAAGAACTCGAAGAGGAACGCCGTCTCGCCTTCGTGGGCATCACTCGCGCCGAGAAGCAGTTGTTCCTCAGCCATGCTGACTATCGTGAGTTCCGTGGGGCACAGATGTCAGCCATCCCCAGCCCGTTCCTGGAGGAATTGCCGCAGGAGGTGCTCGAGAAGAAGCGAATTCAGTCTGAACTCGACCGATATGATCCCCGTATTGCAGAGAACTATCGTTACGACCAACCGAGCTATCGGCCAACTCCTCCGCCACGACCGGTGATGCCCAAGCCGACGTTCGCCAGTTTGAAGACGGGTGCGGAACTGGCGGGGCTGGCCAGCCCCACTTCGAGTACACCGAAAGATCTGAACGCCTTCGTCGTCGGGGCGACGGTTAAGCACGCTATGTATGGACTAGGGGCCATCAAAGAAGTCAGCGGTCTGGGCGCCGGTAAGCGGGTGAAGATCCGTTTCGGCAGCGGCGAGAAGACATTCATTGTTGAGAAGGCGCCGCTAGAGGTGGTGAAGAAGTAAGGGGTGGTGGGCCAGTCATTCCTGTCTGGCCGGCACTGACAAGAATTTCTGTGCCACCTAAGAGCCTGTTGAAAAACTGTGGCAGGCAACGCCCTAAACACAAGCGTGCCTTGCCAGCACAATTCCAAGCGTTTTCCCTTGAGATTTGCACTTTTTCCGACGCTCGGCTGCCTGAGGCAAGAAGGGATAGGTCAAACAGATGGGAAATCAGGCCGTTTCTAGACGCTGGCCTACCAGAAACCCCTTGTTTCATGCCGTTTTCTGATGCCTCAGGGAGTTGAGAGACCGAATCACAGGGAAAATACGGGCAAATTGTCCTATTTCAGCGACCTTAGGTTTATGGCGTTGTGTGGCAGGGTCGTAACGGTACTTGTATCTTCCCTAAAAGGGGTAAAACGGCTAGAGGAACCA
>DAOMFV010000133.1:5404-14423 GCA_035430005.1 Gemmatales bacterium | reverse complement strand
TGCCGCTTAACAACGCTCCGCTAATGGTGTGGAACTATTTAGTACCTTGGCTTGAGCCAGTGGGCGTACTGGATCGGTAGCGTGTTCTGAGGCGTCGGCACGCCCAATTCTTTTGCTGCATGGAACGGCCAGTAGGGGTCAGAAAGCATCGCTCTGGCCAACATCACGAGATCGGCATGTTTCAGAGCAACGGCTGCTTCGGCCTGCTTGGCGTCGGTGATCATCCAGCCGACGGCGGTGGGAATATCCACTTCCCGTTTGATTTGGCCGGCGATGGGGATCATGAAGCCGGGGCCCCAGGGGATCTTGGAGATGTCGGGCGTGGCGAAGCCCATGCTGACATCGATCAGATCGAGACCAAGTTCTTTGAGCTTCTTCACCAACACGATGGAATCTTCAACGGTGACGCCGCCCTCGACGAAATCGGTGGCAGAGATTCTTGCCGTCAGGGGCAGACGTTCGGGCCAAACGGCACGGACGGCGGCGAAGGTTTCGAGGTGGAAGCGGATGCGGTTCTCCAGGCTGCCACCGTAGTTATCGGTACGATGGTTAGCCAGCGGCGAGAAGAAGCTGTGGGCCAGATACCCATGAGCGAAGTGGAGTTCGAGCCACTCGAAGCCCGCCGCCAGTGATCGCTTCGCCCCGGCAACGAAAGCATCCTGCACCCGCTTGATATCGTTCACCGTCATTGCCTTGGGAACGTTGGGCAGGTTTGCTCCGAAAGCGACTGCTGAGGGGGCAATGATCTCCCAGGCCCCCTGCTCCGGTTTCAGATGATTGTCCCCTTCCCAAGGCTTGTTAGCGCTGGCCTTGCGACCGGCGTGGGCGAGTTGGATACCGGGGACAGCGCCGTGCTGTTTCATGAAGCGGACGATGCGGGCGAAGGGAGCCACATGATCATCGGACCAGATACCGGTATCGCCGGGACTGATGCGGCCTTCGGGAGAGACGCCGGTCGCTTCAGCGATGACCAGCCCTGCTCCGCCGATGGCCCGTGAACCGAGATGGACGAGATGCCAATCGGTCGCCAGCCCATCGTGGGCCGAGTACTGGCACATAGGAGAGACAGCAATACGGTTGCGGAGGGTGACATCCTTCAGCTGGAACGGTTGGAATAGCTCGGCCATTATCTGTTGATCCTCAGTTGATGTGTCTACATCGCCTTCGGAAAGGCGATGCCTTCTCTTCTCCAGGACTTAAGTATGTATACTGGCGATGGAGGTAATTGCATTACGGTGGAACACAAGTGAACAAGAAGTTTCTACTCAGCGTGATTTGTATCGGCATGATAGCCAGCTCGCTCAATTTCCTGATGTGGCAACCATTGCCTGCTGTATCTGACATAGAAGGTATTCAAGCCAACTTTTCTAAAGATGGAAAGCGAGTTAGTCTTGGACTCCCATCTCAGTATTGGAAGTCACTATGGTACACTCTTCTCCCTGCACGATATGACTGGAATCCTGCTGGATGGATGATTTTTGGTCGTTTAGAGATCAAACTTAAAGATGGGTCGGCCTACCGTGTCGATCTCTACAACTTAGGTGAAGGAGCAGGTGCTTTTTCAGCCGGGCCAACATTTGAAAGTCGAAGCTACTATCGAGGTGGCAATTCTTCCAAAATGATTGAGGTACTCAGTCAAGCCTATCAAGATACGATTCAGACCAAACCATGAAACAACTCCTCGTCATCATCAAGCCGTTTCAGGCTACTGCGGTTCTTGATCTCGTGGCACTACACGAGGTAGAGGCTTGCTTCGTCGATGAAGTCAAAGGGTATGGCAGGCAGAAGAACAATCTCGAACAATACCGAGGCAGCGAGTACAACCTGGCGTTTCTGCCGAAGGTCGAGATCACCATCTGGGCTGAGGATGCGGTGGCTGAGAAGCTGGCGAAGGAGATTGCCGGCGTCGCCCACACGGGGTTGATGGGGGATGGGAAGATCTTTATGACCGATGCGAGTTGGCCGGAGGCGATTGAGTTTTAGGGGCGGTGGGTGGTTGAGTATTTGTGGTCGCAAGCGATTGGGTCTTAATCGCGGAGCGACGGCATGTGAATAGCCGTGGGTGAGCGAAGCGTAACCCACGGTGATGATGATGTGGATGTTTCTGAGCCGCGTTAGCGGCGATATGAATTCATCGAAAGGGTGTGTCGCCGCTACGCGGCTTGTGGTTGTCTGTCTGCTTTTCCGTGGGCTAGCGCCCACGGCTATTCACATGACGTCGCTCCGCGACTTGACGTGCCGCTACAGCTTAACCTTACCCGGCCATCACCTTCACCACTTCGTCTCTTAACTTGGGTGCATCGCCGAGGCAGCCGGTGGTGGACCAGGCGAGCCAGCGGCGGAGAGTGAGTTCCAGGTGCTCCGCTACTTCGGGGTGTTCGGTGATCGTGTTGTTCATGTCCCAGCGGTCTTCGGGCTTGCGATAGAGTTGCAGGGGCGAGTCCCATTCGGGATGAAGCGTGACGATGAGGTGCCAGTAGAGTGAGCGTAGGCCCGCTTCGAGTATCTGTTCGTCCTGACTGTGCAGCAGCGAGACGGCGTACTCACGGTACCGCCCAGCCTGGCCCTGGGTGAAGCGGACAAGATGATCGCCCTGGGTATCGACCGGGGCTTCGCCGACGAGGCTCTGGTAGATGGTGACCATCACATCTTCGGGCTGGGTGAAGTGGTGCACCCGCTTGCCTGCCCCAGCGCCCTTGGGGAAGCGGATGATCAGCGGTAAGTGAGATCGTTCTTCATGGAGACCATCGGTACGGTCAGCAACAGGGCCATATTCACCGAGCCATTGGCCACTACTACTCTGAACGACGACCATGCATTCGTTGGTGAGTTCCAGTTCATCGAGCAGTTTAAGGAACTGGCCCATGAGATCGTCGAGGTAGCGCATCACGCCGCCGTACGCTAAGCGCCAACCGAAGCGGGAGGGTGCGGGACTCGGTTCTTCCGGATCGAACTCGAAGATCGGTTCAGCTTTGGCTTCCTCATCGTCACTATCAGCTTTCTCAGCAGGATCTTCAGCGATCTCTTCTTCACGCCAATCGGGGATGAGTGCCCCCAGTTCGAGGTTGAGCAGCCAGCTATCGTAATGTTGGCCGTATTGTTGCAGCCAATCGACGCCGTGTTGGAGGACGGCATCGCTGAGTGTGGGCTGTTCGAGTGCAGCCAGGTCATGATCGGTGACGACGCCGACGTGTTTCCAACTGGCGGTGTAGCTGAGATGATGCATCACCCGATGATCAGCGAAGTAGGCGGAGCTACCGTTGTTGGTGGAAAGTGCAGCGGTGAGTTCATCGAGGGTGACCACGGTGCTGTCAGCGATCGCCTCCTCAGCATCCAGCGGCGCGAGGTGGCTGGCATAGTGTTGATCGAAGACTACACTTTGTGAAGCGAGCTTGTCGAAGTGTGGCGTGGCAGCGAGGTTGCCGCCGTAGGTGCCGAATGCATCGAGGCGGGCACCATGTAATGTGAGGACAATCACTTTCATCGAAGAATCTATCCGCTTTCGGGAGACGTAGAATGTAGGGCAGATGCTGATAGTTATAATGAGAATAGGTTTGATTTCCTCATGGAAGTGGGCAAGACGACCGTTTTCCGAGCGGGGCATGATGCTGCCTTGCGTACATTGAGATTGATAGCGCTGCACCTGGAGTGACAGAATGCCTGCCATGATTGATGTCGATCACGACCGGATACAACGTGCTGTGCGGGAGATCCTGCTGGCGGTGGGCGAGGACCCCAACCGTGAAGGGCTGAAGGAAACTCCCGCAAGAGTGGCCCGCATGTATGCCGAGGTCTTCTCCGGTCTGCAGGATGATCCTGCCGTTCACCTGCGCAAGACGTTCACGCAAAAGTACGATGAAATGGTGCTGGTCAAGGACATCACCTTCGAGAGTATGTGTGAGCACCATCTGCTGCCTTTCATCGGCAAGGCTCATGTGGCGTATTTGCCTAACGGCAAGATCGTCGGCCTCTCGAAGCTAGCGAGAGTAATCGAAGTCGTTTCCCGTCGGCCGCAGGTACAGGAGCGGATTACAGAGACGGTCGCTGATCTTATCGAACAGGAACTGCAACCACGAGGCGTGGGCGTCGTGCTGGAAGCAGAGCACTTCTGCATGTGCATGCGCGGCATCCGCAAGCCGGGCAGTAGGACGGTGACCTCAGCCATGCGCGGCGGGTTCAAGCATAACCATTCGACCCGGATGGAGTTGATGTCGCTGATCTATGGGAAGCAGATGTAGGGGTCAGGTTCCCCTCTCCCTCTCGGGGAGAGGGAGCATGAGAAGGGCCCCCTTCTTTGGTGCGCGTCAGACCGTGGTTGCCCTAACCTGCTTTGCGTGGGGCCGGTTCAACTACCGCACCGCCGTGTGCGCGCGGCATATTCACCGGGTTTTGTGAGGTTTCCTTCTCACGTTGCTTTTGTTGTTCATGACGCTGGAGCATGGCTTCGCTGGGCAGGAAGGCCCATTCGGTGCCGAACTTCTTGCTGGGCAGGTTGGCCTGTTTCATCACCCGTTCATAGGCCCGTTCGGAGTAGCCGGAGTTCATCACAAACTCCTTGAGCAATTTCTTGATGACGGGATGACCGCCCATGCCGGATTAGCCGCCCAAGTTCCATCAAGAGCAGGAGATGAAGAAAAACTTGCCGGCATTCAGATGGCAATGTACATGATGACACTCAGGTCATTATCGCTTGTTTTCAGCCATGCTATCTGGACAGGCATTGCTTCCTATTACATTGCTTTTTCGGTCGCTCATCGCAGGTCTTTTCTCGTTTATTTTCTAGCCGGGCTGGCAATCTCTGCAACTTTACATGGTCTATACGACTGGATGCTAGGCATCCAAGTTACACTGGCTTCCATGATAATAGCTCTTTCCTTCTTCATTTTTTATGGTTACTTGAGAGTACTGAACTCTACTCCTACTGTTCACGAACCACCCCCTCCGGTCTCGGCGACAATCGTACCAAAGCAGGTCTGAAGTTGCATCGAATTGTCTCTTTCCAACATAAAACCCGCAATTCCCTTGCCGCCCTCTTTCCTGCCAATAACATGCACTTTCTCCCCATAATCCGGGAGATGGTCTCGTTTGGGAAGGTTGGTTTGCCATGAAAGTTCGCACCAGCGTTCGTCGTATCTGCAACAAGTGCAAGATCGTACGGCGACACGGTAAGGTTTATGTGATCTGTGCTGACCCGCGCCACAAGCAGCGGCAAGGCTAAGAGGAGACGTTTGCATGCCCCGTATTATGGGTGTCGACATTCCGCCGGATAAGCCCACGCATATTTCGCTGCGCTATCTGTACGGCATTGGGCCGACTACCTCCGTTCAGATTTGCCAGAAGCTCAACATTGATCCGCAGCGTCATGCCCGGGAACTGGGCGACGATGAGTTGGCCCGTATCGCCAAGCTGCTCGAAAACGAATTCAAGGTGGAAGGTTTCCTTCGCCGTGAAATTCAACAGAACATTGCCCGTCTACGTGACATCGCCTGCTACCGAGGCTTTCGTCATCGTCGCGGGTTGCCTGTCCGTGGCCAGCGAAGTAAGACCAATGCCCGTACTCGCAAGGGTCCCCGTAAGACGGTGGCCGGCAAGAAGGGCGTGAAGGAGATGCGAGGGTAAATTTGATGGTTTGAAGATTGTCATGAGCACATGTCAATCTTCAAACACAAAAGTACCCCTCACCCACGGCCCCACTCCCCAGGAGGGAGAGGGGAGATAAACAAGACCCTCACTTCGGGGTGGTCTGACAATACAACCGCTTGTGGCGATATGGCCTCTCCTTGGTGACCAGGCATACACACAGGCAAGCACCCCGAGGGCGATCGCGCTCTTTGGGGTTTTGCATCGATTCAGTTTACCCCTAACCCCTCTCCCGAGAGGGGAACCCGAGAATGACAAGGGCACCATGGCCAAGACTAAGAAGAAGAAAGCCAGGCGGAATGTGTCGCGGGGAATCGTACACATCCTCGCGACGTTCAATAACACCATCGTCTCCATCTCCGATACCAACGGCGATGTGCTGACGTGGGCCTCAGCCGGTACGGTCGGCTTCAAAGGCAGCCGCAAGAGCACGCCGTTCGCCGCTCAGCGGGCCTCCGAAGTCGCCGCTGACAAGGCGATGAAGTATGGACTGCGGGAAGTGGAAGTCCGCGTGAAGGGGCCCGGGTCGGGTCGTGAGTCTGCTGTGACTGCGCTACAGGCAGTTGGGCTGGCGATCAAGGCGATTGAGGACATCACGCCGCTGCCACACAATGGCTGTCGGCCCCCGAAGCGACGACGAGTCTAGTCTCCGCGGCACCGTTACGGAGTACCGAGACCGAGCACGGTTAGCATGAGTACATGCAAACCATTGCACCCTAGTAACAACCAACGAAACAACTTCAACAGTTACTTGCAATTTGACGGAAAACCATGGCACGTTACATCGATTCAGTCTGTAAGCTCTGCCGGCGTGAAGGGGAGAAGCTGTACCTCAAGGGCGCTCGCTGCGATTCGCCCAAGTGCGCGGTCGAGCGTCGCAAGACGGCACCCGGCATGCACGGCATGAAGCGTGGCAAGCTCAGCGAGTATGGGCTGCGGCTGCGTGAAAAGCAGAAACTCAAACGCTTCTATGGTGTCCTGGAACGCCCGTTCCGCCGCTTCTTCGAATTGGCGAGCCGTTCGCCCACCAATACCGGCGAGCAGCTTCTGGTTTTGCTCGAACGCCGGCTGGATAATATCATCCATCGCCTGGGCTTTGCGATGAGCCGGGCCGCTGCCCGCCAGCTCGTCACCCACGGGCACGTGCAGGTTAATGGCCGCCGTTGCAACATCCCCAGCTTCCTCGTGAAGGCTAACGACGTGATCAACGTTCGTGATCGCAAGGAAAGTCGGGAGATAGTGAAGCTCTCCTTCAGCCAGAACCCGCCAGCCTGCCCTGATTATCTGCAGCGCACCAGCGAAGAGCCGCCTGAGGGCAAAGTGCTGCGTCTGCCGAGCCGGGATGATGTCGATCCCCGCATCAAGCACATCAACGAGCAGTTGATTATTGAAATCTCGACGAGATAGTTTTGATTCACGGGAGGGCGAAGCTCCTTCTGAGCCGTTGCATAGACCTTTCAATCTTCGGCAACGGCTCGGCAGGAGCCTCGCCCTCCCAGTAAGACAGCTAGACAAAGCTGACAGAATTGCTAGAAAACATAGAGAAACGCAGCGGGTTCTGCCCCGCTGGCTTCTTTTCTGTGGGATGGACTCCCAGCTCGGTTAAGGGACTACTGATTAATGGATGCGGGGCTTAGGCGTGGCGTGCCGAGCGCTGTGCGATACAATCCCGCGGAGGACATGTCATGCGTATTCGTTGGCGCGGTTTAGAACTCCCCAGCAAAGTCATCGCCGATCAGGCAACGCTTACCGATACCTACGGTAAGTTCAGCGTCGAACCGTTTGAACGGGGCTTCGGCGTCACGGTGGGCAACAGCCTTCGCCGCGTGCTGCTCTCGAGCCTTGAAGGCAGCGCGGTCACTCGGGTGAAGATTCATGGCGTGCAGCACGAGATCAGCACGATTCCCGGCGTGGTCGAAGATGTCACTGACATCATCCTGAACATCAAGAGCCTGATCGTCAAGAACGTCAGCGACCAGACCAAGGTCATCAAGATTGACCGCCATGAAAAGGGCGTGGTCAAAGGCGCTGATGTCATCACCGATGAAGCAGTCGAAATCGTCAATCCCGAACACGTGATTGCCACGCTGACCGCTGACGTTCCTTTCGTCATCGAAATGACGGTGGAGAATGGTCGTGGCTATCGTACCGCTGAAGAAAACGCCGGCCGAGACCGTGAACTGGGCACCATCCCCGTTGATTCAAGCTTCTCGCCTGTAGTGCGGGTGAAGTACGAAGCGGAAGAAACCCGCGTCGGGCAGAAGACCAATTACGATAAACTGTCGCTGGAAATCTGGACGAACGGCACCACGACGCCGGTGATGGCCCTGGTAGAATCAGCCAAGATTCTTCGCAAGCACCTTAATCCGTTCATCCACTACTCCGATCCCGGCGTGGCGGTGCCGGTTGAGGAACGAGTCGAGCCGGCTCATGCCGCGGTCGATGTCGAACTCGAACGCAAGCTGAACATGAGCCTGGCGGAACTCGAACTGTCGGTACGGGCGACGAACTGCCTCGAATCGGAAGGCATCGCCACCGTACGTGACCTTGTTTCCCGCGGCGAGGATGAGCTTCTGGAAGTGCGTAACTTCGGCGAGACCACGCTGAAGGAAGTGACGCAGAAGTTATCCGAACGGCAGTTGCATCTGGGCATGAAGCTGCCTGCTGTGCGACGGATGTAGTATCGAAATACCAAGGCTGCAGGGAACCTTGCTTACCAACCTGCAGATCTTGTTTACCAATCGGTAAGCCTCGATCATGTTTCATGATCGATTGTCCTGTTTAGGACTTTGCACATGCGTCACCAGAAGTCAGGGCGAAAGCTCAATCGAAACAGCACCCATCGCCGGGCGCTGATGCGTAACCTCACCATTGCTCTCGTCGAGCATGAGTCGATCACCACTACCGTGCCCAAGGCCAAGGAACTGCGGCGGTTCGTTGAACCGCTCATTACCCTGGGCAAACGGGCCCTCAAGTCGGACAACGCCGGCGACAAGCCCCAGGCGATTGCCTACCGCCGCATGGCTGTAGCCCGCATGGGGAACAACAAGACAACTGTCAAGAAGATCTTCGACGTGCTGGCCCCCCGTTACGAAGCTCGTCCCGGCGGTTACACCCGTATTCTCAAACTAAGTGAGCGACGTCTGGGTGACGGCGGCCATCAGGCAGAGATTTCGCTGATGAAGGATGTGGAGCCTGCAGAGGCGGCAGCACCCGCACCTGTGGCTGTGAAGAAGTAGGCTTTTGAATCAATTGAGTGAACAGGCCACGGGTGATGCTCGTGGCCTGTTTTCGTTGATGGGTTCGAGTCGATGCTCCCCATCACCCATCACCCATCACCCATCACCCATCACCCATCACCCATCACCCATCACCCATC
>DAOMFV010000133.1:0-5304 GCA_035430005.1 Gemmatales bacterium | reverse complement strand
ATCCCCGACCCCTCTCCCTCCGGGGGAGAGGGGAGCATGTGTGCGCCTCTCTTCATTGACTGGATCAACTCTCAACTCCTCACTCTACTGACTCTTTCACACCATCCGCTATGTTGAAGAATGATTCTTCCTCCAGCGAGTATCCACATGGCTGCTATTGAACCGTTGGCTATTGGCGTTTGTTCCTGGGCACTCAATGTCAAGAGCGTCAAGGAACTGCGGACATTGTGCAATCAACTGGGGGTGAACGTGATCCAGATTGCCTGTGGCGATCCGTTCCATGCGGCGTGGGATGACGGCGACAAGATGCCCGAGGCGGCGTTGGCGGCGGGGTTTCAGATGTCGGGCACCATGCTTGGTTTCCCTGGCGAGGATTACACTACGCCACAGAGCATTCATGCCACCGGGGGCTTTGGGCCGAAGCATTTGCGACAGGAACGGCTTGATCGGTTCGCCTGGGCGCTGGATCGAACGAAGAAGCTGGGTCTGTCGGACATCATGTTCCATGCCGGGTTTGTGCCTGAGTTTAGTGATGATGACTTTCAGCCCTTCCTGGCGACGCTGCGCAAGGCGGCTGACCTGGCTGATCTGCGAGGCATTGTTTGTGCGTTGGAGACAGGGCAGGAAAGCAGCGATCACCTGCTCGATTTTGCCAGCGAACTCGACCGGCCCAATGTGAGGATCAATTTTGATCCGGCTAATCTCCTGCTCTATGATCGGGATGATCCGCTCCCGGCTCTAAGGAAAATCGGCCATCTGGTGCAGAGTGTGCATGTCAAGGACGCGGTACGGCCCACGAAGAAAGGCGACTGGGGTACCGAGATGCCGCTCGGCGAGGGATCGGTGGACATGATTGACTTCATCAAGACGCTGCGGGTGATCAACTATCGTGGGCCGCTTTGTATCGAACGGTGTGTGAGTGATCAGCAGGTGGCGATTCGGGATGTGGCACATGGGGTGGCGGTGCTGAAGGCGGCATTGGCTGCTGGTTGAGTGAGACTGTGGCTATGCAGCACCGTTACGGAGTACCGAAACGGTGGCACCCAAGTTTATGAACGCAGCCCGCCGGGTTCGTGAACTTCGAGGCGGTTGCCGAAGGGGTCTTGAAGGAAGAAACGTCGCCAGGGGGCGGGCCGACCGGGATCGATCACTACACCAGCCTCTTCGAGTTTCTGTTTCAATTGATTGATGTCCGTTACTTCCAAGCCGAGATGGCGTTGCTCATCGGGGCCAGGTTGCACATCAACGGCGGAGAGATGGAGGTCGATGCCGCCGATATCGAACCAGACGCCGCCTCTGGAGCGAAGCGGTTCGGGCTTGGGGATTTCCGGCAGGCCCAGGAGGGTGCCATAGAAAGCACGAGCAGCCTGTTCGCTGCCACGGGGAATGGTCAAGTTGGCATGCGAGAGACGCATCGTAGGACTTTCGGGGAATAAAGACTGTGCCACACTCCGGCGGGGTGTGGTTGCGGGGAACATCGTCCTGTATCAGTATTTCTACCATTTATGTGTTACGACAGGCGATAGAGGCACACCCCGTTGGAGTACCAACGGAGTGTGGCACAGGTTTTGACATTATTTGCCTTCGAACTTGAGGACGTAGGTCAGTGTCAGGTGCTTCTCGGTGCCGCCTAAGGGAGCGGGGGCATGGAGAGTGATCGTGTCGCCTGCGAGGCGATACTGGAAAGGGATCTCCATCATGGGATCGATAGGGACAGGCACCACCTTCACATCACTTAACTGTCTGGGCAACTTCCCCTGGTCTTTAGCAGCCTGCATGCGGATGGCCTCGATGGTGCGTAGCGCAGCGATCTGGCGATCAAGGATCGCCCCAGCTCGCCAAGCCTTGGCAAAGCCATCGTAATATCTGAGTTTCTCAAGAACACTATCGAACAGATGAAGGTCCAGCATGGCGCAACTTTCCTGGTAGGCTTTCAGCTCTTTCTCAGCATGTGGAGCGGCCTGGGCGTAGGGGAGATGCAACCATTTGCTGAGCTCCGCCTGGGCGGAACGATGGCGGCGCATGGCATCAACGATGACTATCTGCTGGCTGGGCATCTTGTCCAAGACTTCCTGCTTGAAGCCCGTTGCTTGCAGTCTAGCTTTGGCGTCGGGTAAGGCTCCGCCAATCATGACCGGTTCAGGAAAGCCCTTTGTGATGAGAAAATTTCTCCGAAAGTTCAGCTTGTCTTCCTTGAGGGTAGCCATCAGTTCGGCGCTGGCTGGGCCATCCTCCATTTTCAGCAGGCTGGGGATCATACGGAAGACGCTGTTGGGTTCAAACTCGACGGCTTCCTTCAGATCGGCGAACGGGCTGGGCAGCGTGCTAAGGGCCCAGTAGAGGTTTGGCCCCTGGTTGGTCTGGATCATCGTTTCAATCTGCACCAGCGACATCCGAGCAATGGCCATTCCGACGAGGGTATGAATGACCGTGGGGCCCCGGCTGAGATGCTCAGCGAGTTTGAAGTTGATTTGCAGCGTCTGGATGGCTTGATCATAGTGTCCCTGGGCGATCTGCAACCTGGCTTTGAGGGCAACGATATTGGCGAGGCTGCGGAACGACTGGACTTCGGGCATGAGCATCAGCAATCCATCGGTTCGGCCATGCACGTCCCAGTCGCAGTTCTGTCGATGGGTGGCCAGTGTCATTTCCTGGAGATATCGATTGAAGATAGCAACGAAATCCTCGACCTGTTTCTGCGGCATGTCCTTCAGGGGCATCGTCAACCAGCGATCAGTTTGAGAATACTCTTCGCCTTTGTCATCTTTTTTGGGGTTGCCCTGTAGGGCATCCTTAAAGGCGGGGTGGGCTTCGCTGAGAAACGAGAAGGTACGGTAGTATAAGGCAGCAGCATTGCCTGGCACCAGTTCGGTAGTAGCCGGGAGAAGGCGGTATTTGAGGCTGGGCGACGGAGCAGCGACGGGGGTGACGTTGAGTGGCCGAGGTTCTCCCGATTCCTGGGCGCGGGCGGGGAGGAGTGTGAGAGACAGGATGAGTATGAAGGTGAGGAGCCGCATGTTCATGGTCCATTTTTTTTGAGTTACGACGAGCGATTGAGCCATACCACGGAGTGTGGCACAGGTTTGAGCGAGAGTGGACCTTGCGATTGCAGGCGTTCCCTCGCTATCGCGTCGGGCTGGTATCTATTCGTTCGGGCTGGCCACTTCTTGGCCGAATTGGAGGAGGTAGCCGTTGTTATCGTAGATGCCGAACTCGCGCATGCCGTAGAAGAAGGTTTCGGGCGGGTAGGAGATGGCAGCTTTGCTTTTCACTTTTAGCCAGACGTCTTCGACATCATCAACGTTGAAATAGAGCGAGCCGGTGAATCGCGGGTATTTATCGCCTTCATGGGGGTTGGGTTCGGAGAGCATGAGCGATACGCCTTCGCGGTGGAGAGCGGCCCACCCTGCTGTGTCGTTGGTCGCATCGACGACGAAGCCCAATACTTTGGTGTAGAAGTCGAGGGTTTCCTGGAGCTTCCAGGTCCGCAGCATGGGAGTAAGGCTTTTCAGTTTCATGGCACGACGCTGCTGGTTGCGGATGAGTTCAAGGCCATGTTAGCATTGGCGGGCGAAGGTTTCGAGTAGAAATACCAAGTATTTGAATCCATAGTCTATCTGAAGACGGATTGTTATACATGGAAACTATCGACAGCGAGCAGAAGCCTGCGGCACCAGGCAGATCTAGACAGTTCATCGGCCTCGCCCTTTGGCTGGCCATTTGCTATGGTATTGCTGCACTGGGCGGTTATCTCACCAGCCAGGGACTAGGCCCCTACTACCAGACGCTGGCCAAACCTGACTGGACGCCGCCCGGATATGTCATCGGCATCATCTGGCAGGTTCTGTATGGATTGATGGCAGTGTCTGCCTTGCTGGTCTGGCGGCGCACGGGATGGCGTCACCCAGCCATCGCTCTTTTTCTCGTTCAATTATTGTTGAATCTTGGCTGGTCATATGTCTTTTTTGTGATGAAGTGCCCGGAGAACGCCTTCTATGAACTCTGCGTGCTATGGGTGAGCATCCTGGCGACGGCGATTCTGTTCTGGCCAGTTTCCCGGATAGCGGCTGCACTGCTCATCCCGTACCTCGCCTGGGTCGCCTTTGCCGGCTTCTTAAACTACACGATTTGGCAGATGAACTGATTTGTCAACCGGTTAGGGAGCAATCGTCGATGGCACTGGGTAGATCGATATGGGTCGGGTGTGCCAGTAGGCCCAGAGGATGAGAACGAACTGCAGCAGGATTCGGAACCAGAGGAAGACCTCCGGGACGTCTTTGAACAACTGGGGATTCATCACCATGTGAATATGTTCGGTCATGAAGACGAACAGCATGGCGATGATGCCCCAAGGCCGCCGTTTTACGATAGCGGGGGATAAGCATCATCAGGCCGAGGATGATTTCGGCCACGCCGCTGAGCTCGACGAGCAGGCCATGCGAGGGCAGATAGGGGGCATGATGTTGAGGTAGAAGTCGGGATGCCAAAGTGATTGATCCCGGTAGCGATGTAGGCCAAACCCATGATCCATGCTGATAGCATGCGAAACGTTTGCATGGTGGATACTATCGCAGATGACGAGGTGGATGCAAGGAAAAGTCCCCGCATCCCGATGATCATCGGTATTTCTTTGTTCCTTGAGGATCGCTGTGGTACGGTGTAGAGATTCAGTGGATCATTCAACAAGGAGAATGTCATGGCTGCTACTCTCGTCATGAACTCAGCCATTCTGGAAGCGTACGTCGGCAAGACGGTTGAAGAAATCTGTCCCCTGGGCTTTGGCAAGAAGGGCGATGCTGATAATCACTGTGCTCACTTTGTCAGCCATGTGCTTCAGATCAACGAATCCATGGGCTTCGGCCTGACGTGTGCCGGCATGGTCAGCGTCGGCAAGAGGAATCGCTCTGCCGGCGGCTGCATCCGGGTCAACAACCTTTTCAATAACTGTGAAGACCTGGCAGCCCCGATCGAAACCGGCTGCATGGTATACTACACCATCCCGGGCAACATGAGCAAAGGCGTCATGGGGAGCATGAGTAAGAAGCACGTCGGTATCTATTACAACGGTTACGTTTTTAACTATGGCAACACTAACGACGCCGTTCGCAAGGATACTCCTGAGGCACGTCTGCATCATTACGGAAATACGACGATCATTCTTTACACCCATTTCCCGCCTGGGGCGAAGCTGACTTCGTTTGATCAGCTCAAAGGGTTAGCGGGCGGGTGATGGCCTACTATGACAGCCCGACGCGCTAGCGAGGGTGGACCTCGCGATTGCACGCGCCCCCTCGCTAGCGCGTC
>DAOMFV010000132.1:0-14747 GCA_035430005.1 Gemmatales bacterium | reverse complement strand
TCGCTAGCGGCTCGGCAGGAGCCTCGCCCTCCCACTAAGCCATAGACTAAACGTCGAGATCGCCAATCATGGCCACTGCGAGAGGCATTCATGGATACTATCCTGATCGTCGAAGATGAGGCATCGGTGCGTGCGACGTTGACCGATTGGCTTAAGGGCAGCAAGTTCGACATCGAAGTCATCGTGGCAGGTGATGCAGCCAGCGCCTTAGAGCAGGCAGGCAGGCAGCCTATCGATCTGGCCATCCTCGATTGGAACCTGGGTGCGGGGCTCAATGGTCTGCAACTGCTTGAAGATCTTCACGAGTTTCAGCGTGAGCTGATCGCTATCCTGGTCACTGGATATGCCCACAAGGCAACCCCCCTCGATGCATTGCGATTGGGCGTCCGGGATTATTTGGATAAGAACCATGAACTCACCCGCGAACGCTTCCTGGCTGCGGTGAAGAAGCAGCTCGACCGCATCAGGCCGCTGAAACGGGAACGATTGATCCATCAGCAACTCGAACGATTCCGAGCGGTAGTGCGGGAAGCATTGCCACGGCTCGAAACAGCGAGTGTTCTACAAAAGGATGGAGCTACACTCGAACAGATTGCCACCGGGCTGCTGAAGTTTGTCCAGAAGCTGACCTCTGCTTCGGCAGGCCTATTGATCATTCGCCAGTTCACTGCCCAGAATGCTGAGCCGGAACAATTGCGTGTCTTCGATCTGGCAGGCAGCCGTCGAACCGATCTCGAATCAACCCGCTTCTCGCAGTCGCTGGCGGCAGCTATCAGCAGCATGGCTCCCGATGCCTTCATGGCGTCCCTCTCGGCGACTCACAACCTCAGTAGCGTCCATCTGATTCCCGATGAAGCCCGGCATCAGCATCTGCTGGGAATCGCCCTTCATACCAGTCCATCGCTCACTGTCGTGCTGGAACTCTTCGATAAGCTGGGAACTAACCCTGCGTTCCTGCCCACTGATCGTGAACTGCTCGTCGCCTGGCAGCCGGTAGCGAGCGTGCTGCTGAAGATGGCCCTCGGCGAACGAGAATCGCAGAAGATGCTCTACGACACCTTGCAGGCAGCCCTTCAGGAGAGTGAGCAGTTTGCAGGCAGCTTCAAAGACAGCGGGGCAGCCACCGCGGCCAGCCAAGTCTTCACCTCGAAGGTCGCTCAGGCAGGCACCGTCACCGGCGGGCATATCGACGAATGGGCCCAGACGCTGCAACGCCTCTCGCAGCGGTATGGCTCCTCAGCGGTTGATCGCATTCTGCAGCTTCTCAAGTCGGTCGAAACGCTGCTTGATGATGTGACCCATCTTCCCGCCAACTGAGCTTGAAGATGGAAAACGTCTGGCCCAAGACTGTGGACGAGCTACTCGCCCATCCGAAAGCGGATGGCAGCGGCGTGCGTGTCGGCGTGATCGATACCGGCATCGACCTGGCCACGCTGCAATTGCAGGGCAGGGGAACAGCCATCGAAGGAGCCATCTTCGAGGTTGGAAAACCCAATCCGTTGCCCTACATCGGCCAACAAAGCGGCCCCCATGGCACAGCGGTAGCGGGGATCATTGTTCGTCACGCCCCCCAGGTCACGCTGGTCTCCGCCGATGTCTTCGGTTCCAGCGGCCAGTGCGATGTCGAAACGCTGAACCGGGCCATCCAGTGGTGCGTGGAGGAAGCCAGGTGCCAGGTGCTCAACCTCTCGCTGGGCATCACTGAAGATCGGCTGCTACCCATCCAGCGCCGGTGGCAGCTACAGCGTATCATCGAAGAGTGTTATCATCGTGACGTGATCGTGATTGCAGCTGCTCATAACGATCATCCCCACTATCGCAGCTTCCCCGCACTGCTGGGTGCCCCGCTCATCGGCGTCACCAAAGGCCCCTGGCATCAAGAAATGAAGGTGCAATATCGCCCCTGTGAACGAGTTGAGTTCCAAGCAACGGCCAGCAGCGACGGGGACTTCCTGACGATGACCCCCGCCTCCAGTTGGGCCGCCCCGCATGTGACGGCGATGGTGGCGAGGTTGCTATCGCTGCAACCGGGAATGAAGCCGTTTGAGGTGAAGACGGCGTTGTATAGCATGGCAACCGTGGATTTAGATAGGCTGAATTAGTTACATTCGTAATCAATGTTGTCCTGAATCATTTGTGATTTCCACTTGTCGATGGATTCATACATGGTGGCAGTTGGAAATGCGCCAAACTCCGTAGCACTACTCCAAGTTAGATGAACAACAGCAAAGAACTCTTTATCATTCACGGCTCGAAACAGTACATCGTCACCACTCTGAGCGAGTGGGGTAAATCGGCAGCCCCACAATTGATGATCAGGGTGTAACTCCGATAGAAGTTCGTTGACAAGATTATGCCCGTATTTTCCAACTGAGGTCCAGGGAGGAAGTAGTTCAAAATCGTTTTGCATTCCTATTTGTCCTTTTCTCAACGTGATCTTACCCATAACTCGCCAAGTCATGGGAAAATAACTGGGTAACCCTACTCCCCGAACTTCGCCCCCTTATCGCTGAAGTCCACGCTCGCCGAACTCGTGCTGCGGATGCTCTTGCGCTTCACTTCCGCTTCAAACAGAGCGAGCACTTCATCGATTGGCTTGGGTCCAAGTTCCCCATCGACACGGTCTCTGACGGCGATGGTGCCGCTGGCTACTTCTTTTTCGCCGACGACGAGCATGTAGGGAATTTTGTCGAGCTGGGCTTCACGAATCTTGTATCCGATCTTCTCCGGGCGGAAGTCGCCGGTGACCCGGTAGCCTGCCTGCGAGAAGCGTTTGACGATGTCGTGAGCATACAGCGCTGACTTCTCGCTGACGGGCAGCACCCGAGCCTGCTCAGGAGCCAGCCAGAGCGGGAAGGCACCGGCGAAGTGTTCGATGAGGATGCCCAGGAAGCGTTCCATCGATCCGAACGGGGCACGGTGGATCATTGCCGGCCGATGGGGCTGATTGTCCGCGCCGATGTACTCCAGCCCGAAGCGTTCGGGCAGGTTGTAATCGAGCTGCACGGTGCCAAGCTGCCATTCTCTGCCGATGCAATCCTTGACAATGAAATCGACCTTGGGGCCATAGAAGGCTGCTTCCCCGGTGGCGACTTCGATGTTGTGTAGATCAGGAGTGGAGCGGGCGACTTCTTCGATCACTCGTTCAGCCTTGTCCCAGTTTTCTGCCTTGCCGACGTACTTGTCGCTGCGCGGATCGCGGAAACTGAGCCGCACACGGTAGTCGTTCAGCCCCATGGTACGCAGCACCATTTGGGTCATTTCGATGCAGCCTTTGAACTCCTCGCCGACCTGGTCATCGGTGCAGAAGAGGTGGGCATCGTCCTGAGTGAAGCCACGGACACGAGTCATGCCGGAGAGTTCGCCAGTCTGCTCGAAGCGGTAGACGGTACCAAACTCGGCCAGCCGCACGGGCAGGTCACGGTAGCTGTGCGGAGTAGCCTTGTAGATCTGGATGTGGTGCGGGCAGTTCATCGGCTTGACGAGGTAGCCTTCCTGTGCTTCGACCCAGACTTTCAGCGCAGCGATGCGTTTCTCCGGCTCGTCTTCAGGTTTGTAGTCCTTGATCTCCAGTTGATGGCTCTTGGCTATTTCGAGGAAGGCAGCTTCCTGATCGGGACGAAGAGCATTGCTTTGAAGCTGAGTCAGCCAGGTATCGATGCACTGGCCGAGCGGATGCAGGAACAGAGGCGGATACTGGGCATCCCGATAGTAAGGGAAGTGGCCGCTGGTGCGATAGAGTTCGAGCCTGCCGATGTGCGGGGTATAGACCGGCTGATAGCCCCGCTTGATGAGTTCATCCTTGATGAAAGTCTCGAGCAGGCCCCGGACGGTACCGCCTCGCGGCATCCAGAGGATGAGGCCGGAACCGACAGCCTGGCTGATGGTGAACAGCTTGAGCTGCTTGCCCAGTACCCGGTGGTCGCGCTTCTTCGCTTCTTCGACCTGGTTCAGGTAGGCGTCCATCTCCTTCTTGCTGAAGAAGGCGGTGCCATAGAGCCGCTGAAGTTGGGGCCGGGTGGCGTCGTTCTTCCAGTAGGCCCCGGCAATACTCAGGAGCTTGAAGGCGGCGATCTTGCCGGCGTTGGGGATGTGCGGTCCCCGGCACAGATCGATGAACTCACCCTGACGGTAGAAGCTCAGGTGATCATAGCCTTTGAGGCCATCCTTGATGTGCTCGACTTTGAAGGTCTGGTCGAGGTGCTCCATTAACTCTTTGGATTCAGAGGGGTTGCGCTCGAAGCGTTCAAACGGCTCAGCATCTTTGACGATCTTGGCCATCTCCTCTTCGATCTTGGGGAAGTCGTCTTCCTTAAGAGGTGGATCACAATCGATGTCGTAGTAGTAGCCGTTCTCGGTGGTTGGGCCGAAGGCGAGTTTGACGTTGGGGTAGAGCCGCATGACTGCCCGGGCCATCACGTGTGCGGTGGAATGGCGGAGGACGTCGAGGGCTTCCCGATCTCGATCAGTAAGAAGCTGGAAATCCAGAGGTGTGGGATCGTCGGGGAGTTCCTTGTCGAGGTCGACGATGGCGCCATTGATCTTGGCAGCGATGGCCGCATCAGCCAGGCGTTTTCCGATGCTAAGAGCGATGTCTTTCGGGCGGGTTTTAGAGGGGTATTCCTTAACGTTGCCATCGGGAAGCTTGATCATCACCATCGCCGACTCCTTCGTTGGGTGCCGCCCCTACAACGGGCGTCACGGGGTTCCTATCCCTCCGGAACAAAGGGAGGGTCTCTTTGATGATAGCTGACTGCAAGACAGGGGAAAGGCGAGATGAGTTCATGCAGAGTTTGAGAATGGGCAATTGGGGCATCGTAAAGGGCAAGATTGGTAAATAGATCCGATTGGTAAGCATAGGTTGATTATTCCGGTTGCAACGCCTTGAATCATCACACCTTGCTGAGATTCGGTACATTTTTTTGAATTCCCTCAAGACATTTTTTTGAATTCTCTCAAGTTATGATCTATGGTTACTCGCCCAGTCAGGTGCATTCTAAACACTGTTCGGAGAGACTCCTTTGCTTCGTCATCTATTGCTTGCTTCATTGACAGTCGTGGGCTTAGCGGCACCCGTATCGGCACAGACGTTTTTCAGCGATAACTTTAATCGTGTAACGCTAGGCTCCCCCGTGCCAGGGCCAGGCGGTGCTTACGCTTCCAATACGCCTGCCGGTTCAGCGGTCACAGTCACCGGTTCGGTTCTACAGATTGCCAATGCTACCGGTACCAGCAACGATGCCTTTACTGCTTCGCAGGTCGTTGGATACACGACTCTCACCGGCGTAGCTCGCCCGATGGAATGGCGATTCAACATGAAAAGTTCGATCCTTCCTACCGGCTTCAACGGCAGCCAGTTTGGTGTGGCGGTAGCTCTTGCTGCTAGCACCACCAATTTCAATACTGCCTTCGGTTATGCGGTTGTCTTTGGCCGTAACGGAAGCAATGTCATTGAATTAGTCAGCTTCACCGGAGGCTTGGATGCTAATGCCAACCTGACATCAATCATTGCTTCAGGTACGAACCCTCTGGGTGCCGGCGGTACAGACTTTGGCAGCGTTCGGGTGACCTTTAATCCACTTACCAACAACTGGCAGCTGTTCGTTCGTGATGATGGCACAACCGCGTTTGCCAATCCTATGACGGGCACCATTTCCCAGGTAGGAGCAACGACGGCCAATAACACATTCGTCGGTTCAACGGTGAATCAAACAGGGTTTTACTTTAACTACAACACTGCCGGCCAGAATGCCCAATTTGATAACATGACCATCGCAGCTATCCCTGAACCAACGACTTGGGCCTTGATCGGCTTGGGGACGGTGGCTTTGGGCGGTGGCTTCTGGAGATTGCGACGCAAGAATTCAGCTATCCTTAACTCGGAAGTTGTGGTTGATGAAGCTGCAGAATAAGTGATTCGTTAAAGAATAGAGCGAGTGTCCACCAGACACTCGCTCGTTTCGTTGTTTTCTTAGTTATCCTCACAAAAGTCATTAGGTAGCTCAGACGTTCTTGTATGTGCAAGCCAGACAGGAATGTCTGGCCCACCACTCAATTACTTCTGCATGAGAACTTAGTTCATCAGCTTCATGAACTCGCCGAATAGATACATGCTGTCGTGCGGCCCGGCAGCGGCTTCGGGATGGTATTGCACGCAGAAGATGGGCTTGGTCTTGTGCCTTAGACCCTCAAGCGTTTGATCGTTCAGGTTAATATGCGTAGCTTCGACATCCTTGGGTAACGTCTTCAGATCGACCGCAAAGCCATGGTTCTGGGTGGTGATCTCCACCTGGTTGGTGAGCTTGTTCAGAACTGGTTGATTGGCGCCCCGATGGCCGAACTTGAGCTTGAACGTCGTGCCGCCGAGGGCATGCCCCAACAATTGATGGCCCAGGCAGATGCCGAAGATGGGCTTTCCGGTGCTGCACAGTTGGCTGATGTTCTCGATGATCGGGCCGAGGGCTGCGGGGTCGCCGGGGCCGTTACTGAGAAAGATGCCTTCGGGTTCGTGTTTCATCACTTCAGATGCTGACGCTGTGCCGGGTACCACAGTGACTTCGCAGCCGACATGGGTCAGGCAGCGAAGGATATTCCACTTCATGCCGAAGTCCATAGCGACGATGCGCCGCCTGTTCTTCCCGATATTCATGATCTCTTTAGTCAACAGATGATTCAGCCCGCCGTTCTTCCAGACGAAGGATTTCTCAGGCACTACTTCTTTCACCAGATCGCGTCCCAGCATGCCCGGCGTAGCCTTGGCTCTCTTCACCAGTTCGGCATCATCCAGACAGATTGACGAGAGGATGCCATTCATCGATCCCCGCACCCGCAGGCGGCGGACCAGCGACCGGGTATCGATCCCTTCGATGCCGGGGATACGGTTTTGTGATAAGTAGTCCTGCAGGCTCGATTCGCTGCGGTAATTGCTGGGTCGTCGATCAGCTTCCCTGACGATGAAGCCCTGTACCTGGGGATGTGGCGATTCCTTGTCTTCCTCATTGATGCCCGTGTTGCCGATCATCGGGTAGGTCATGGTCACGATCTGGCCACGATAGCTCGGATCGGTCAGCACTTCCTGGTAGCCCGAAAGGCTGGTATTAAAAACAACCTCGCCTGCTGTTTCGCCAACAGCGCCAAAACTGGTGCCGGTATAAACGGTTCCATCTTCGAGAGCGAGCTTGGCGGTGGGGTGGCGCATGAGGATTCCTGAGGATGTGGGTCTCCTCCTGATTTATGGAAGCAGGCGATGCTTGTCACTAATCGAGAATCTTGGATGTGTCAATGTTCTCACCACCCCTCCAGGTGACAAGCGCTTTGTACACTGCTTCTTCATCCGCTCCCAGGATCAGGGTACGTATGGAGGCATCAAAGAACGCTACCTGGACCAACTTATTCCCCCAGGTGCTCTTCAATGGGGGGAAAGGCTTTTCCGAATCGAACTCGATGTCTTCGGGCTGGAACCAGAGTACTGGCTTGCCATGCTCTGCCATCGCAATGGTGTTGCTGTTGCCATCTTGGACAGCGAGTTGGCCCAGAGTTAACTTCTTATCCGGTCGAAAGGCCGCAGAGTTCTTGTTATCGGCTTTGCTGTAAAAGACCTGGTAGTAGGTCTTCTTGCTCGCTCCATCACGCAAATGAGGATGCTCAAAGAACTTTGGCATGGGGTTCGATTCAAAGACCTTCTTGTTGTGTTCGCTATCCCAGGGTTCATCTAGCTTGAGTTGCTTGTAGAGTTTGTCTTCTTCGATATAGGGAAGTATGTGAACCCGCCAGCTATGAAGTGGCTTACCGTCCTTCATCGACATGACGGGAGGCAGCATATTGAAATCGTTATGGTAGTTGTGCATGGCAATCATGAGCTGACGCATGTTGCTAGCGCTGAGCATCTTGTCGGCAGCGTAGCGTACTTTTTCAACCATGAGTGTCATCACAGGCAGGAATTCCTTGCTGTTCATCGCATAGTCGATGGAAACGGTACTTTCCTGTTGTGTCGGCTTGATCAGGTCAATCTGCTTCTTGGCAAAGCCTGCGGCGTAGAGCCAGAAGTTCTCCAGGTTGCGGGGAGCTTCCTCTTTGGGCAAACTGTTGAGGGCCACCTTGCCCGTGGCGATGCCAAACTTGACAGAGCCCAGGCCCGTCTGGGCAGCCTTGGCATCAGGAAAGTGCATGGCGATCTTGAACTGACAGTCTTGTGCCTGGCTGGCAACATAGTTCAAGGACAGATAACCTGACTGCACTTTGGTCAAGGCTTTGAACGTGGCGGCGATGGGCGGGCCATTCTTCAGTGCCTCTTCCGCGAACGTGCTTAGATTGGAAGGTATCTGGAATCCCAGAAAAAATGGGTGCTTGCCGGCGCTGGCTACCGTTACGACCTGTTTCCAGGCGTCAGGCACTTCTGTTGCTGCTTCTGCCCTGGCGAAGGGAAGAAGAGCACTCTTTTCGAGCGCAGCAACCCCGCGTGTTTCAGAAAAGAACAGGACAGAACGATCATCTATGCGCGCAATTGCCTGCGTTTTCCCCAACATAAGTTCGAATTTCCCATGCTGAATCGTTTTGACATCGTCCCCCAGCGATCGACGGAGGATAGCAAAATCCAATGCCTTCTTCGATGTCAATAGCACATAAGGGGCACGAGGCTCCTGAGGCCTTCCTTCGACGAATTGCATCTCATCCAGATACATGGTGATGAAATCAATATCCTCGATAGCGATGCCTAGATTTTTCTGGAAATCCTTCGACATCTGTGCCTGGCCCCCCGGTATGCCGGCGAGAACGGATTGCAGGGCAGGGATGTTCAGTAACTCGGGCACTCGGTAATGCATGAACATTATCGTCTGCGACCCGATGAAGCGGGTGAAGAGGGGTTTGTCGTTCCTCGTATCTTGGCTGGCAGCACTATTTATGACAACCAAGGCAATCAACAGGCTTACTGTTCTTCGATACATGAGGTTCCCCATAAAAATTGCATGGGGACACTTTAACGAGCCTCTCATCCTTTTGCAAAGGAATACTTTTTGGGTGTCTTCCACAAATAGAAATGTCCCCATTGTTCCATGAATAGAAATGCTTCCGGGCGAAATGCCTGAGAATGTTCATGGTAGACCTCTGATGAACGACTTCTCACCTTCCTTACCACTTTCCCACACCCATCCCATATAATGGCGAAACAATCTCTGGCGTCATTTTCGGGTAGTCAACATGTTCGATGGTCTGCAAAAAAGCCTATCCAGTGCCTTCAAGGCGATTACCGGGCGGGGCAAGCTCAGTGCTGCCAACATTAAGGAAGGCCTGGTCACGGTCCGTCAGGCGTTGCTCGATGCTGACGTCAATTTCAACGTCACCAATGCCTTCATCGAACGTGTCAGCGACCGTGCGGTCGGCCAGGCTGTCATCGACAGCGTTCGTCCAGAAGAGCAGATCATCAAGATCGTTTACGATGAACTCTGTGCCCTCATGGGGCCGGTCGATCATACGATCCACTTCGCCAAGGATCGCCCCTCAGTCATCATGCTTTGCGGCTTGCAGGGGTCGGGTAAAACGACGACCTGCGGCAAACTCGCCAAGATGCTGCAAGCACGGGGCAAAAAGCCCATGATGGTCGCAGCGGACATGCAGCGTCCTGCTGCTATTGACCAGTTGCATGTGCTCGGCGAGCAACTACAGATTCCGGTACATAGTCGCAGCGGCCCCAACCCACTGACGGTCTGTTTGAACGGCATCAAGGAAGCCCGGCTTAAAGGCTACGATGTCGTCATCCTCGATACTGCCGGCCGCTTGCACGTCGCCGAAATGCCGATGGATGAGCTGAAGGCCATCGATAAGCAAGCCAAGCCCGATGAAGTCTTCTTCGTCTGCGATTCGATGACCGGCCAGGATGCGGTCAACTCAGCCAAGGCGTTCAACGAAGCGCTTGAACTGAATGGCATCATCCTCACCAAGCTCGATGGCGATTCACGTGGCGGTGCCGCTCTTTCCATCAAGGAAGTGACCGGTGTTCCGATCAAGTTCATCGGTATTGGTGAAAAGCTCGACAAGCTCGAAGAGTTTCATCCTGAGCGCATGGCCCAGCGTATCCTTGGCCAGGGCGATTTGATGAGCCTGGTCGAAAAGGTCGTGCAGGCTCAGCAGCATGTCAGCGAAGAGGAACGAATCAGGCAGCAGGAAAAGCTGGCCAAGGGTGACTTCACCCTCGACGACTTCCGCAAGCAGTTCGCCATGGTGCATCAGCTCGGCATGAAGAACATGATGGGGATGATGCCAGGCATGTCGGAGATGATGAAGGATGTGGACGAAGACCCGGACAAGGTGATGACCCGGTTCCAAGGCATGATCGATGCCATGACGCCGGCAGAGAAGAAGAACCCCGATTTGATCGATTTGAGCCGACGGAGACGCATTGCTACCGGTGCAGGAGTGCAGGCTCACGAGATTAAGAAGTTCCTGGAGCAGTTCACTGTCGCCCGCACCATGGCTCGTCAGATGAACTCGATGAGCATGATGCAGAAGATGAAGATGATCATGGGCATGGGCAAAGCGGGTGCCTTCGATCCGGGCGGTATGATGACCCAGAAGCAGAAGATCGGCACCGGCCACCGCAAGACGGCCAAGGAACGGGCCGAGGAGCGGAAGAAGAAAAAGAAGAAGGGGCACTAGAGCTGTCAGCTTTCAGCCGTCAGCTATCAGCCACAAAGGAGGGTTTCAGGTGTAGCTCTCCGTTAATGGGTGTGGTTATTTCTTCACTGTTATCACTTTGATCTCCAACGCATCGAATCGTGTCTGGGCATCCGCCTTCGTCCAAAGTCCCACTCTGCCGGGTTTGCTGATCGTCTTGTCTTCCACCTTCAAGTATGGTTTGCCATTCAAAGTGCAGGTGATCGTATTGCCATCGTGAGTGATGGAAAGCGTATGCCACTGGGTATTGGGAAAGGTCAGCTTTTCTTCGGTGCCCAGTTGAGTACGTTTACCATTAACGATGTGGTAGACCCGGAAGTTGTCTTCGAGTGGATTGAAGCGGGCAAGGTAATAGTTGTTGGCATCCTGATAACGCCAGACGATGCCTCCACCCTGATCGAGCTTGCCTTCGATGGCTTTCAGCCGAACGGCAATGGTGCCGTTCTGGAACTGCGAGTCTTTCAAGACCGCCAGGTGATAGAGCTGGTTGGGGCCGGCCGCGGTTTGCGCCAGAGCTGCGCCGCTGCCTGAAGGTGTGGTCTTATCAGCAACCACTTTCCAGACGCTACCTTCGCCTTCTCCGGTCTGGGCACGCTCCCATGTCGAAGGCAACTTGCCAGTATCCTCTACCGAAAACACGATTCGACCTGTTTCTTGAGCAGCTTCACCTGATGGTTGACAGAGCATCAACATCAAGAACGACAACATGAGGAACTCCCAATAAGGAAACCGCTGGCAGGCCAAACGCCGCCTATGGTACACTATGAAGTGATAAAGTGAGAGTGAATCGATTACCCCTAGGGGCGATAAAGATGGCCATCAAGAGACGTGCCTTTACCTTAGTCGAACTGTTGGTTGTTATTGCCATCATCAGTCTTTTGATGGCATTATTGCTACCTGTGATTCAGCGTGTCAGAGAAGCCTCGAATCGCATGCAGTGTGCCAATAACCTCAAGCAGCTTGGAATCGCCTTTCATCTCTACGTCAATGAATATGGTGCTTTGCCTCCTCGCCGACAGACGAAGGCTCCATATCAAGGATGGGGGCCATTACTGTTGCCCTATCTGGAACAGACGGGTATCTCCAAGGACTACAACCTTAATAAGAATTTCTACGATGCGGTCAATCAGCCTTTCATCAAGCTGCCGTTACCGATCTTCACCTGCCCCTCGGCAGAGTTCGGTCGAATGATTACCATCATCGATCAGACGAATAAACCTACCGGCGCTGTCGGGGCAGCTGGTGACTACTTCGCTCCCAACAGTGTTGATGCCTATTGGTGGCCGGACGCTCAACGTATTGCGGCAGCGAACACGACCGAGTGCCCAGCGCTCCGTGACAATGGCAGGAGAAAGCTTACCGCAATTACTGATGGGCTTAGCCACACGCTCTTGCTCGCTGAGTTTGCAGGTCGCCCTGATCATTGGATCATGCGGCAGAAACAGCCTACCAATGCCGCATTGCAGTGGCCCAATTGGTGGGGGCCGTGGGCATCCTACCAGTCTTCCATTTTTAAAACGTGGTCTGCTGATGGTCGCACACCCGGCGGGCCGGGGACAGTCAACTGCAACAACAACTGGGGCATCTATGCCTTCCATCCCACCGGGGCGAATGCCCTCTTTTGCGATGGCGGCGTGCGGTTTCTACCAGTCGGGCTGGATCGCGAGGTCTTTGCCAGCATCGTCACCCGGGCTGGTGGTGAAGTAGTGGATGAAACGAATTACTAATAAATACACGAAAGCCTGACCATGATGCCGGCTTACTGGTTCATTCTCGTTCTGCTGGCCTCATCTGTTGGGGCACCGCAGGATCATCGGGCAGCTATTGCCTATATTCGCGCCCATCAGACACCATCCGGTGGGTTTGTAACAGTGTTGCCTGCACCGGGAAAGCAAGCGGTGCCTTCGATCCGAACGACCAGAACCGCAGTACGGGCGCTGCAGTTACTCGGTGCGGATACCAGTCATTTGCCGACTGTGTTCAGATATGTGGAAGCCTGTTACTCGTCGGCTACCGGAGGCTTCAGTGATCGCCCCGGACTTGAGCCGGATCCAGTGAGCACTTCCGTCGGTTTGATGATCCTGCAAGAGTGTCACCAGCCTTTGGAACCCTACCTCGAGAAGGGTGTTCAGTTCATGGGAAGGTCAACGAAGAACTTTGAAGAACTCCGAATGGTTGCCTCGGCTGTGGAGGAGACGAAGCATCCACTGCCCGTTTCGGATCGTTGGGAACAGATCATTGATGAACATCGCAATTCTGATGGTTCGTATGGCAAGGGATCAGGACAGGCTAGGACGACGGCCTTGCATGTCGTGGCCAAGCAACGACTTGGCCTCAAGATCGGTGAGAAGGAACCTATTCTCAAAGTGCTTCGTGCAGGGCAACGGGAAGATGGTGGTTTCGGCAACGATTCACCAGGTACTTCTCATTTGGAAGCTTGCTACCGTATCGTACGATTACTCTCACGACTGGATGCTCAGCCAGACCGGCCAGAGGCGCTTCGCGCCTTTATTGATCGCTGCAAGAATGCTGATGGCGGGTATGGAGTACAGCCCAATACACCTTCCTCGCTGCATGGAACATACTATGCTACTATTGTTCGCCATTGGTTGGATGGCGGGAAGTAATCGATAGCCTGGGCCAAGGATTACATCATGCCCTACCGTTCCCTTGCCTGGCTCGGTGCCACCGAAGGCGCATTGCAATTGCTCGATCAGACTCGCTTGCCAGGGGAAGTGGTTCATCGTGACTGCATCACCATCGAACAGGTCTGGCAGGCGATCAAGTTGCTCTGCGTGCGTGGGGCTCCGGCTATCGGAGTTTCAGCTGCCTACGGCGTTGTTCTTGGCGCTCGCCAGTATCAAGAACCATCGTTGGATCAAGTTAAACAGGCTACTGATTACCTTCGCACCAGCCGGCCCACAGCTGTGAATCTCTTCTGGGCCTTGGATCGAATGGATGCCGTAGCGCAGCGGTATTTTCAGCTACAACCAGGCAGTTCTCTCATCGATCATCTGTTGGCCGAGGCACAGGCCATTGAAGCCGAAGATGTCGAGACATCCCGGAGTATTGGGGAGCATGGGGCCAGGCTTATTCCCGATGGCGGTGGCGTGCTGACTCACTGCAACACCGGAGCGCTGGCTACCGCCGACAATGGCACCGCTTTGGCAGCCATTTTCCTCGCCTGGGAACAGGGCAAGCGGTTCCGGGTCTATGCCGATGAAACTCGTCCATTGCTTCAGGGATCACGATTGACCGCCTGGGAGCTTCAGCAGCGGGGGATTCCTTGCACCCTCATCTGTGACAACATGGCTGCCCAGGTCATGAAGGAAAACAAAGTCCAGATGGCGATCGTGGGGGCAGACCGAATTGCTGCCAACGGGGACACCGCCAATAAGATCGGCACCTATGGAGTAGCGGTGCTGGCGAAATATCACCAGATTCCGTTTTACATTGCTGCTCCGCAGAGCACCTTTGATCTCTCACTGCCTGATGGCAGCGGTATTCCCATCGAACAGCGGGCTGCCGAGGAGATCACCAATGCCTTTGGAAAGAGGACAGCTCCTGCAGGCGTGGAAGTCTATAACCCGGCGTTCGATGTAACACCAGCGGAGCTGATATCAGGTATCATCACCGAGAAGGGCCTGATCAGCCCGGTCAGCCGAGAGAACATCTTAGGAAGTTTCTCAATCAAATAAAAAACCCTGACAGTGAATATCCACTGCCAGGGTCAACTGAGATCAAGTATGAGTTAATCATCGAGAACAAAGGTCTCTCCGCCTCTTGCAGTGACGATGGCAGCCATGGTTTCTAACGAAATATTCTCTTTGAGAAATCGAACTGAAGCATCCGCAAAGGCAACGTTGGCCCCATGGGTGTGGAAGCTGTAAACGTCCCCTTGCAGATTATTCGTATTCATCACATAGGGGCCACTGCCGATGTTTAGTTTGCCGGTAACATCAGTTCCTGTCACGGTTAAGCGATTATCTGAATCAGCCCAGATCGGGCCCGTGATCTTAGTTGCATCGTAAGGCACATTCACCTTCCCGGCATAGTATTGCAAGTCGCGTCCGGCT
>DAOMFV010000131.1:0-14794 GCA_035430005.1 Gemmatales bacterium | reverse complement strand
CGGTGAAGATTGTGCTTCAATTCGGCCCCGGCTCATGAGCCGGGGAAAACCACGGTTTCTCTTGAATCCATAACTCATACTTACCCAGCTTCAATTCGGCCCCGGCTCATGAGCCGGGGAAAACCGCTCGCTCGCTAACTGCTTGCTGCCACAGGCTTTTACTGTGGCCTGGCGAGAGCCTACTGACTCCCAGCATCAGTTTTTCACTTTGGCTATTTCCTGTCATCCGTAACCCCCTGTCTTCCTTGACCATACGTGATGCGAGCGGGTGCAATCACAACAACAGACACTAATCCTCAATTGTCAAAGAACTTGCAGCGATTCCACTCCATCGCACACTTCCACCACGTCGCTACTCGGCACCCAATGCCGAGCTACAACCGTGACTCATCCATCACTCGTATGTTACACGACACACAGGCGGGCTGCAACTTGCAAGAACGAAACAATTTCCGAGTTGTCTCGGAGATTGCCCTGCCCATGACGGAACCGCGACATTGTCAAGAACTATGGCGATCGCTCTCTGCTGCGAACAACCCAAAACCTCGGTATCGACCGGCGCCGATGACGAGTGGGCCAGCCACCGGATGAGCGAACCGCACCCGCACATGCCACGCCGGATACTTCTTCAAGTTGGCCGGCACCTCATACCGCCTGGCCAACTCCACCCCCGGACGAAACCCCCGCCTGCCGAAACGGCTTGCGAAGCAACTCCTCCGGCTTCTTCGGATCATTATCATCATGCCCAGGCAGAATCACGGGCGTGACGGTGGACCTGGTTACAATCACACTGGGAAGGCATTGCTTATGTTCAGTTTCATCAGCGGTGGAGTTCCAACTTGAATCTTCCACGCCCGCATCACCATTCCAATATTCAACGACTCCGTTTCGCGTGGTAATTCACGAGTTAGACAGCGCAACTGTAATAATGACCGGATAGAGGCGATTGAGAGTGGTTTACTCCAAAGAGGCCAGGTAAGGGCTTTACCAAGATTCAATTTCGAGAAGCCTGTGGTTCTAACGTTTCCTAGCCGGGGAGCAACGGGAAATGTGGGAAGTGCATTTGCTGCAAGGATGTTGGCTCCGTGTTCCGACGTAACTCCCATACTTGACGGGTCTTCCCATTTGTGAGCATATCGCTTGTCATCGACTGGATCCCACCGGAATGATAGCCCTTCATCGGTACTCTTCCATTCCTCAAACACCGACTGATGAATCTGTTCCCAAGTGACTTGCTGTGATAATGCCGACATCGTCTCGAGGAAATACTGATGGCCTGATCCAGTAATGAACTGAAACTCAGTCGGAATTACCTTCCCATTCTTATCAGTACATCCATCACATGCAAATGAGGCAAGGAAGTCTGAATCGCGTCGAGTGCGTAAACGGTCTTCGTGCAGGTTTTCAACTACTCGAGTTGCATTGGTGAAGAACTCATCTTGAGTAACTGAGATTGATTTTCCAAGAGCCATATACGGGAAAGGAGAGGCCTTCTCCAAGCTCCCTAACCATCGATTTCGTGATTCATTGACTTCACTGTATAAAGGCAACAATTCCTCCATCGCCTGTTCTCTTTCGATTCCCTTTAGATTTCGTGCTTTCACTGCAGTTATTGCCTTCTGAAGTTCCTTGGAGTGTGATCGGAACTCCTTGAATTGATGATCAGCATCATCCATATGAGCAGGGTCAACTTCACGATGAAGTCGCTTGTGCAGGTATTTACTCAATGACTCTTGATCAATTGCTTCGTTGAACATGAGGCGAGGCCGAGAAGTATGCAAGCACCAACTGAGTCTTGCTTCTGGGTGTACTTCTGAGATTAGCCGAAGAGCTCCAATTGCTGCCATGAATCCTAGTGGGCTTGTCCCCTTAATTCCCGTCAACTCGATCTCGTATTGGACTTTGGCAGAAGTGCTGATCTTCAATGCGGTCGGCTTGATAGCGTGGCAGGAGAGAGGCTTATCCAATGATTCTAGATTACTCTGCGCATGATCCGCCAACCGGAACACAGCTTCCTGATATGCCAGGCCCCACCAGCCATACTGGTTCACCATCCGCCAGAAGCGTTCAGGCAGTTCTGCATTCCAATCAACGATGCGTTGTCGTGCATCCTCACAACTGAACGATTTGCCGTGCAATACTGGTGGCTTCTTGAAGGGCACGGCGATCCCGTCGTCCACAGGGTTCGCGAATGGTCTCGCAGCGCCATGGTGGGTGGCCACAAGATGGAGCAACAAATCATGGTCGCTTTCAGCAGCGAGCATGGCTGTCGAAAGAAGTTCATGACGTGCTCCCTTGGGATATCCATGTAAAGCACGCGCCGCTTCTCGCTCAGCAGGCGTCTTGGGAACACGTTCCGATTTCGCCAGTGGCGTACCCACCGTAGTACGCGGCGACATCTGCCGGAGCATCGCTTGAAAACGAGGATCGAGCTTACCCAGGTCGTGCCACAGGCCAGCTTGTTCAAAGAGATCAGCATCGAGGCCGCAACCGGTCGCGAATTGTCGAGCAAAGGAGGCCACGCCCTGACAATGTTGTTCAAGAGCAATAGCCTTTGAACTGCGATAGGAATCATCGGGTTCGTCCAGGATCGTTGGATCGAACTGTCGGAGGCGTTGCTTGCTGGTGGCGACAACACCGACCATTGGTTCAGGGTAAGGCTCAATGACCCACTCCCTGTTCAAGGTTGTGACAGTCGCTTGTGTGACTTTTTCTATTCGCTGTGTAAGCATGCCCACGTACTCTTCGTGGTCTTCCTTAAGCTGAAAGTCAGGAAGGCGGATCACTCTTTTGTCACGCGACCGCTGAAACGCCGCTTCTGCTTGATCACTGAGGCCATAGGGAAAATCGCCAAGCATTTCCCAGCCGGTAGCCTGCGTTGGAACAATGTACGTGCCATTAGGCGTTACATTGTCTTCGCCTCGCACCGGTTGGCTCTTCTCCAGGCCTTTCCATTCCAGTGCTTCGCGCGGTTCACGAGGCTTTGAGTCAACTTCTCCAGTGTCTTCACCTTCGATATCGCTGGTCGTGTCCTGAAAGTCCTCGCCCTTTAACCAGCGGCGGAAGACACTAATCGGAACTGCAACAGCTTCCGAACTGGAAGGGGGGATGAGGGCAACCACATCGGCCCAAAGACGCGGATCAGTTCCCATGTCTGTACGAAACACCACCTGTACATCGGGCTGGCCAGGTTTCACCGGACCGTGCAGGAACAACGCCACATCGGGATCAGGTTCCGGAATAGGATGTGTCTGCACCCAGCAATCGAGATACGCTGGCAACAAGACTGGTGCATTGGAGGTAGGTGCATTGAGTTGGGCGACAACGTCTGCCGACTCCGGATCAAGTAATTCACGCATGGAGGTAATGCCAAAGTCCACCGTCTCGTCTTTCAATTTGGACTTCAGCCACTTCCAAGTGCTGGCCAGACTCGCGCCATAAACAGGGTCTTCGCTGGTGTCTTCCGTTTCATCCGCACGGATGAAAATAGTGGCAGCTGCGGTGTCGCGCTTAGCGATGCGGTTCAGTCGCCCAAAGCGTTGCCGCAGTGCATCGAGACTGGCGCATTCCGTGACCAAGGCGTGGAAATCGAAGTCCGCACCACATTCCAGACACTGAGTGCCCACCACAAACTTGGGTGGTGTGTCGTTGGAATCAGATAGTAACGACTGGAGTTTATCCTGAAACAGGTTGTCGCGGTCGAGTGAACGCATGCGTCCGGTCAGGAGAACAGTTCCCTCGCCGAGCGCCTTGGCGAGTTCGCGGGCCGTAGCCACGCGATTAACGACAATGCCAACGCATGAATGTACTTTGGCAAGTTCCTCCGCTTCCGCTTTCAAGACTTTGATCAGTTCAGTTTGTCCATTCTTGCCCTTGGCTTTCTCCGCTACTATCAACTTGGTTGGCTTCTTGGCCGATAGCCGTTTACCCAGCACCGGGTGGTTGCGATCCTCTTCGGTATCTCGCTCCACCGGCCCATCTACGCTCGGCGTAGCCGTGATAGAGACACAGCGAAAGGGTGCCTTGTTGTCATGCCAGGAGCGATACTTCTGAACCGCGCGGATGGTTTGATCAAATGGTTTCGCACAATGGGCTTCATCCAACAGGATGAGGGAGTCGTTCCCCACCAGCCCGGCGTGAATCGGCATCATCGATTCTGAAACGCCATACCCACGGAATAGCAGTCGGGAGCCAATTTGGTCCACAGTGCTGGCGATGATTGTGGGTTGCAGTGGCGATCGCACCCAGGCGGTTTCACGATACATACCGCCACGCAAGGCATAGGCGTCCAGAGCAGAGCGTTTGTCGTGTGTCAACCCCTTGAGGGCTTCAGCTACTTCATGAAGGATGCCAGCTTCCGCCTTGTTGAGTTGATAGGCAAGAGATTCAGCATGTACATAGGCTTGATCCACAACAATGCGGCGATCAACAATGAAGAAGATTCGCCGCGCGGCATTTGGTGCATGACAAGCCAGGGCGAATACGGCGATATCGATGCAGGTGGTCTTCCCCGCTGCCGTGGGCAGTGCAATGGCAGCCGGCCATTCGCCAGTGCCGACGCGCAGCGCCAGACGGTTTTGCCAGGGGAAGGGACTGCGGTGGTAGAGAGCTTCATAAAACTCTGAAAATCGATCCATGCTCAACATGGCTCACTCTCCCTGCGGCCGACAGAAACCAAAACTCAGATAACGACCTGAACCAACGATGACCGGGCCGCGCACCGGCTGATCAAACTCAATCTCAGCATGGATCAATGGACGCGGTGGCCGTTTCTCTCGATGCTTGACATGGAATGCACGGGCGTGCGGCACACCGGACAGCATGGGTGCCGCGCTCACGCGAACACTGGCAGGCTCCGGGTAACCAGCCTCCACAATGGCTGATCGCACCACGTCTTCGGGGCGTAATTGACGCCGAGGGAACTGTGGCAAGACGATGGGTGTCACGGTTACCCAACGATGTGCAGGCCTGGTCCAAGTGGCAGTGCGCAGATTGAGATGTGATCGCAATCGATCAGGACGGTCATCGAACTCCAGCGTGCAATGCCCCACGTTGCCGAATTGCGGATGGGTGACTTGCAATGCAAGGAAGGGAGTTTGTTCATCCAATTCGGCAACGCCGTGCATGCAGAGCAGTTCAAAGAGCTTCTCTGTATGCTCGAATTGAGCCGGAATAGCAATGGCCATACCTAACACATGCCCATCGGCATGGGCATCGCCAGCGAAGGCAAGTGGAAGATACGCGGGACGGTCGAGTTTGCTGACTCCATTCGGTGCATGCCCACTGAGCCATTCCGGCGGGTTAGCGACATGCCTGCTCATGAGCGTGTCACGCACGGTCTTGGCAAGCAAGCCGCAGGATTCCAATCCCCAGCGTCGGCCACCTGCTACCCGAAAGACAAACAAGGCAGGGTCGAACGGGCCAGCTATGACACCTGCATTATCATTCACAACTGGCGATGCATACTTCTGCCAGCGACTGGGAGTGGGCCGTAGACCAGCTCCATAACGTTGCTTGAGCTCTGCCAATCGACCTCGCCCAAAGACACGAAGCGGCATGCCTCGTTCCGCTGGAATCAGTGTCGGAGGCACTGCATCACTACTGACATCCATGCGTATGGGTGACGCGGAATGACCAAGGTAGGTGATGTACCGGCACAGTTCCGTTATGCCTGCCTGCACCGGTGCTGGAGCGTCTGCATCCCAGAGCAGATGGAAGACGGGCGAGTACGGAACGGCAGCCGGGAAACTCCGAGGTTGACGATTCCGACCGAGTGGTACGGTGCCCAGTTGCCCAAATGGTCCCTTCTTGCCAATCGGCGATGAATCATCATTTACGGGAACATACGTTGTGAAGCTGGTTCGCTCTGCATATTCCAAGGCAATCGCCAGCTTGGGTGCTGGCAACCCTTCCAGCCATTCCAGTGCGGCCTTTCCAGCAGATTCTTCACCACTCTCTCCCCAGGCTGCAGCGAGTGCCATGAAGACACGATCCGGATGAGGCGGCCACTCGGCTGACTCGCGATCCTCCGGACGAGTCATGATCGCCCGTGGCAACAGCAACTCAACTCTCAGGCTGAACATTACTCACCCTCCGCTGTTTCGGAGGCTGCCAGTTCCATGCTCTTCTTCACGAGCTTGACCAAATCCTCGGTGGGAGTCAGCATCAGCTCCTTCGTTTCAATTGGCAGTTTGGCACTCACCGCCGCATCCTTGGCATCCTTGTACAACTTGACGGCGGCGTCTCTATCAAGTGCGAACTCAGCATCTTTCTCGCCCGGCTTGCCGAGGAGATGCCACACGACTGCATTCTTGGCTCGTAACATGCATCGGCTGCGAAGATCGTAACCGGCTTCGACTGCCAGCGTTGCCCCGAGCAGGCCGAGTGAGGCGAGGTAGCTGCGGGCAGCCAGGTCGGAAGCGGGATTGGATCGTTCACCTTGCTTGGTGGGGAATCGGAGACGACGAAGGGCGGGCAGGGACAAAACGGTTGATTGCTCGGCGTAGGAGATGGTAAAGCCGCCCTTCATAACTGGCTTGCGTTCGTCACGAATAACGTACTTTCGCCCTTGTTCTTCTGAGTTGTCAAATACCACCATCATGACTGGTCGTTCATTGTCACCCAGAATGATGTTGCCATTCTTGTCCTTCCGATAAACGATGTCAGGTGTCACGTTGCCGTGATTTGCTTCAGATGGTTTCCCTTCCTTGCCGAGCAAGATTGGCTTCTTTGTCTTAGGGTCTTTCTCCGCTTTCTCAGCGTCCAACGTCCATCCGCCATCTTCAGCCTTGTACAATTTGCCGCTGTTTAACCGAATATTGAGTGGGTCGATTCGGCTTGCAGTCGTTACACCAGCATATGCTTTTACACCAATGATCTCACTGATCACGGCCCGGGCGAACTTCACGCCAAGCCCGCCGCGTGGGCCGGTGCTATCCCACATCCCGAAAACTAGCGAATGGGGTGCGTGCTGGAGTAACGGAGTGGCGTAGCCATTGGAAAGCAAATCGAGTTGCTTCCCCACTTCACTCTTTCTGAATTTCTCCTTGCCAAGCAGACTGTCGCGGAGGATCGCATCGGCGATGCGATGCGGCGCTTGCAGGCTGGTGACTTTCGGCAAGCCGGGGTTGTCCACAGCTGAGAAGTCTACGGAGACTACGGGCAGTTCAATCAAACCTGATTCCCACGCTTCTTGTAGCGCCAACTCCATGCGATTGGCTTGACTGGGCACACTGTCAAGAAGTACGCAGGGCACTGCTTCGCCGTTGATGATCCGTTCCTCGGTGGCATACTTGCCACCTTCGTAAGTAGGCGGGAAGACTTTGGGGGCCACTGCCTCCAACTCCAGCGTGAGTCGAAACGCCGCTGAAGAACCAGTCAGTGCATCTTGAACATGTTTGAGAGTCAGTTTGTCAGCCATGTCGCAATCTCCTTGTTGAACTGAGTTAGTCGTGAGTCAAGTCCATCATATCACCACCACAATATCCCTCGCCTCAACGCCCTCTGTGGGTCTGCCGAGGCTTTCGATTTGTTTCATGCACACCGCACAGAGCGGGATGAAGAGGACTTGATCGAGTTGCAGATCGATCACGTCATAGAGTTTGGTTTTCAACCGCACCAGGGCGGCGGCGCTGAGGCGGCACAGAAAGACCGAGTACTGTCGGCGGAGGCCGAAGTCTTCGCAGGTCTTGGCGACTTTTCTGAGGCGCTTGGGGTCGGCGATATCGTAGGCAACGATCCAGGTTTCCACAGTTCATCCACCTGTTCGCGCTTCCTGTGCGGGGTAAGTGCTCCAAGCATGGTCAGTCCTCCTTTACCCGATGAATGACTGAATATCGAACAAAATCTGTCAGGTTGGGATGATATCTTTTGAGTATGCCATTTCGCTGTCTGTACACTTGCCTTACTCATTCAGAGATTCTCCTGGGATTATCTCACTTGGAATCCTGTGTAAGCGGGAATGTCTCCACGAACGAAGGCGGCGAGAGTTCGGGCCTGCACTTCCAGCATGCGAGAATAGGTCATGGAGTACCCATAGACAGGGTGTTTTACCTCAGTTGCTTTTCGCTCCTCGTAACAGCGGAAGAACTTGGCTCGACCTTGTTCGTTGAGCTGGCAGGCGTCGCGCCACATGAGGAAGTCGTCAGGGGTGATGGTGCGGTTGTTGATTAGTGTGAGGACGACCGAGTCGGCAATGATACAGCGGAATTCTTCCATGAGATCGAGAGCCAGCGAGGGTCGGCCGTGCCGGCTGGTGTGGTAGAAGCCTGCGTAGGGATCAAAGCCGACAGCACACAGGGCAGCAAAGCAGTCCTTGACGAGCAGGGCATACGCGAAAGAGAGCAAGGCGTTGACCGGATCACGGGGCGGTCGGCGGTTGCGGTGCTGAAAGTCGAAGCTCTTACCGGGTGGCAATGCTTTGAGAAAGCGATTGAACTCACCGAAGTACAGTGCGGCAGCTTGGCCTTCGAGACCTAGGAGTGAATCAAGGGAGCCAGCGTTTTCGATCTTGGGGATGAGATCGAGCATGGCCTGGGCGGCATACTCGTCGCTGCCTCGGGATTCGGTCTGTGAACGGAGCGACCGCATCAGAAGTGTACGCTGGTTATTCACCTTGGCTTTTACAACGGAGCGAGCCAGGCTAAGGCTGACGGATGAGTCGGTGAAACGACGATATTGATCCTGGCGGAGCATGACGTTCTTGGTCGGCGCCGATTGAAAGGTGCCGACGAAGCGACCGTGGCCTGTCATGTAGGAAACGGGGATGTCATGGCTGGCTAACGTTTCCAGGGCCTGCGTACTGACCTGGACGTTACCCAGCACACAAAGCTGACGGACTGCGGTAAGAGGCGCTTTGGTGATTTCCTTGCCATTCTTTTTGACAACCAGATGTTCACTACGTTTGCTGACGTACGCCCCGGGCTCATTGACATAGACCACCGCGCCCAGATCCAAACCGGGGATGACACGAGTAACAGCTTCATCGGAAGACTCCAGAGTTGGTTGATCTTTTTTCACTGTCAGTTGAAAGAGCGTTTCCTCAGGCAGGCAGATGGGGGCGAGTGAACAGCCAAAACAGCGATGGCGCAGTTCGAGAGGCAGCGGTTCAGGTGGGGCGGTGCGCTCGTCGAGTTGCCTGATGAGGGCGATGCTGTCGAGGGTTTTTTGACGGAGCTCGGGAGTTATCGCGACTTTGACCCGTTCTTTGGAACCGATGTAGTAAATGATGCAGTAGTCGATGGTTTGGCCAAACTCTTCTTCGAGGAGAAGTGCCTGGGCGACTGTTTGGATGGCGTCATTCTCGTAAAAGGTTGGTCGATCATTTTCATCTCGTGGGGCAGCGGAGCGTTTGTACTCGATGGGATAGGCCAGGCCGTCTTTTTCTTCGAGCAGGTCGAGTTTGCCCGTGATGCCGAGGCGTTCAGAGGAGAGTTGGACGCTGCGGGTGTGCAGAGCATCACCCTCCATGCGAGGTTTGTTGGCGAGTTGCTCATCATTGACCCGGCGATGAAGAAACAAGCCATCTTCAACATGCTCATTTACGGGCATGACGGCTTCGACATATTCGAGGTAATAGAGCCGTTGACAATAGGTCGCCTGGTTCAAGGCGCGCAGCGGAATCAGTGATGTCTCAGCTAAGGAGGACATGAGAAGTACCGAGGGCAAGAGGAAATAGAAGGAATACGAAGCGACATCGTGCCGGTTTCTGGAGCATCAGTGCTCACCAGGTAAATACTTCAATTCAACGATGCAGCTAAGGCATCTGACCTTGCTTTCGTTTCTGGCGCTATAGAGTCAAGTTCTAACTGTGGGATGATTGGCAGCTTCGTACCCAGGATTCCTCCCAGGTCACCATACATAGCAGTCGTGTTCGACATCGCCCGGTCCAATTGTTTCTCACGCTTGTTCCACATCCGTCGCATCGAGCGTTTCTCTGATTCAAGATCTTCCTTCAAAGTCACGAAGGCTTCAATAATGCCCTCCACGCGCTGGCGAAAGTCGTTGCTGGAAAGGTACTGATGGAGGAGTTCGACCTTGGTCTGCTTGTTTTCCAGATGCCGGTGTGTTCGCCCCACTTCGAGAATACCCTGGCGTAGCGCTGTAGCCAAACCAGGCAGACAGGCCCGGCTTGTTACCCAAACCCCATCAATGCAGGCAAATGTGGTGACGCCCTTCGGTAGTTCAGTCGAGACAATTACCGCAACTTGCCCGCGAGCAGCGCGGAGGTCTTCACGTAGTTTTCCGAGCCAGCCATCCTGGAAAGACTTGGTTCGTTTAGCCTCCCATAGAATGGCGCCGCAGCGCTGCCCATGATTGTCGATGACATGCTGCAGCACATCGCCGCCATTCTTCGAGGTGGGAATCGGTTCAATGTCATCATGAGGGAAGTAGTCACGCAGCAGATTTTCTAATTCAACCTCCATAACCTCGCCTTGGATCTGCAGCGATCCTTGCTCGGCCTTGCGCTTCAAATCGCCTATCTGCCGCCGGAGGTCATCGACCAGCTTGTCACTGTCGGCGGCCTTCAAGCGATGTTCTTCTTCGGCCTGGCGTTGGACTTCTTCCCGGATCTTGCCTCGTTCCTCGTCAATGGCACGGGCAACCGTCAGTTCTAACGCCTGTTTCTTTTCTTCTAGCTCACAGCGGTCTTTGCGAAGCTGCAGTTCAGTGCGCTGTGCGTCCGACAATTCCTTTTTGGCATCGGTCAACTGGGTCTGGAGATGCTGCAATTCGATGTTGACCGCTTCTTTCGCCTGAGACTTTGCCTCCTTCCCTATTTTCTCTTTTTCCAGCTCCAATCGCTGCTGCAGATCGGCCTCCAAAACTCGCTTAGATTCGTTAACCTTCAGCTCGCGCTCCTTTATGTCGCCTAGCTGTCGCCGGAGGTCAGTAATCAACTGGTCGTTGTCGGCGGCCTTCAAGCGATGCTCTTCATCGGCCTGACGCTGGGCTTCTTCCCGGATTTTGCTTCGTTCCTCGTCAATGGCACGGACGACCGTCAGTTCCAATGCCTGTTTCTTCTCCTCCAGGTCGCAACGGTCTTTACGCAACTGCAGTTCAGTGCGCTGAGCATCCGACAATTCCCTCTTGGCATCGGTCAACTGGGTCTGGAGATGTTGCAATTCAATGTTGACCGCCTCTTTTGCCTGAGACTTTGCTTCCTTTCGTAATTTCTCTTTCTCCTGCTCAAGCCGCTGCTGCAGGTCGGCTTCCAAAGTACGTTTCGCTTCAGCAACTTGATACTCACGATCCTTAACGCCCTCTTCACGAGAAACAAGCACTGCTTCTTTCCGGTTTACTTCTGCATCAAACTCGATACGCATCCGTTCGCGTAGCTGAGCCGTCAGCGCGGTGGATATCTCAATGGAATTGTTGCATCGGGGGCAAAGAATGGACTCAGACATGATTCGTCTCCTGTGCGAATTGCTTGAAAGCAATCACCTGTGGGAGCGACTCGTGATCACTCTTCAGGTGATTGATGAAATAGATTCGGCACAGGAACAAGAGTTGTGACAAAACTTGTGGAAATTAGTCAACCATTTGAAGCATACCTCTCCCAGGCTCAAGTTGAACGAGAAGAGCTGGATCAATTCCCTGAGCTGAGACAATAGCTTGCCCAGGCGGAAGATGTTTGAGCCTTGTCCACAATGATTCTGGAACTCCGCCGACACTTTTCTTGAGCTGAGTCAGGGTTGGCTCGTCGGCAATCTTCAGAAGAACCTTATTGTTGCAGAGGGAATAGAGCTCGTTGGGTAGATGGCCTGGGAATTGTGAAGCGAACGTCAGCCCCAGCCAGCGTTTGCGACCACGCCGAGCAATACGCTGGAGTTGTTCCATGACCATGGGAAGCTGACGAGCCCGACCGGCGCCGACAAACTCATGGGCTTCTTCGATAATTATCACAGTTTTCGGTTTCTGCCCAGCTGCTGCGGCGTCATACAACTGATCCTGCGCTGCCGCCACGCCCCGAAGCACATCGGCGATAGCGAGGTTCCTGTGCGTTGGATTGTCGACGGCAGCGACATCGAAAATGACGACATGACCGGGCTTTAGCATGTTCACATAGTTCAGCGAAGTAATTTTGCGCCCATCGGCAGCGATGCTGTCGTGGCGATCAAAGAGGCGGCTACGGTAAAGTTTGGCGAGCAAGCTGACTGTTTTTCGCCACGATGCCACATTAGTGTGCTTTCTTTTGACATCTGCGGCCTTTTGACGTAGCCGGTCCACTTCATGCTTGAAACCATCATCGTGGAGAAATCGCTCTTGTATTTCACCATTCCCCACGACTTCTGCAACAGCCTCGGCCATATCAAGAACATGTCCCAAGCGCAATCCCGGATAGCCGTCTTCTTGATCGTCCCAATTGCGCAGCAGTTCTTCGTGAGTCTTTCTGCGGTCATCAGGCAAAGTCTGGAAATACAGTTCACATGCTGCATCGTATGCAGCCAGGAATCGCTCTGTTTGTGCTTCATTACCCTGTAACAGCTCCGACGCTACATGGGGCGAAATGTTTGCAAACTCTATGCTGAAACGGCGAATGGCGGGATGAGTTGAATCACTTGGATTTAAGTCAGTTGGTACAAGCAGGTAGTTGTTCGGAAGACCCGCAGGCTCCAGTCCCCATTGTTGTAGAGCGGGCAAGATGTTCGCCGATGCAGCGGCACGATGCAGGCTGGCATATTCCCCTTCCACATCCAAGAGCAACACGCAAAACCCCGCCTGGGAAAGTCGCTCGATCCAGCCAGCAAGAAATGTCGATTTGCCCGCTCCCGTGGTTCCTACCACCAGTGTATGGCGTGGAACATGGTGTTTTTCGGTGCTCTTTAAGCCAACCCCAACGCCGTCGTAGCCCACGGCTCGACCTAACCTCAAATCGCCATCGCAAGCAAGTGCTTCTTGAGTATCCTTTGTACTCAGCAGCTTCACAGGGCTGTTTGGTCGGGGTCGAAAGAGTGGGACTATCTTTTGCCCATCTTTGATCTCAGTCAAAATCTCCAGAGCTACCCACCCATGATAGGGAGGAGTGAACAAGGCGTTTTCAATCTGGCTGATCACCAACGGTTGTGCCTGGGCTTGAATCCCCACTGGTGCCGCGAATGGCCCTTTCACGACCTGGGCCAAGTAGGTACGTTTGTCCGAACTTTCAATATGAACCAGTGCTTGAGTATTCCAACGATCGAATGTGTTCTGCGGAAAGACAGCCAGGACCGTTCCATCCTCACTCGTTTGCGGGGAATCGAACAGGGTTCGTCCATCTGCATCATCAGACTGTGGAACCAGTCCATCTTGAATTTCTTGAGATTCAAGATGCAACATCACCTGCGGAGGTAACGGTTCAGCAATCGTTGGTTGAGGCATAACGACCTCGGTGAAATCAGATCGGTGTCAGGATGCGGCCGGAACTAAACTGACCAGCAGCTCTCTCTTTTGAGTAAGCAGCCTCCACCAGCGAACTGAAGCTTTCAATACCCAGGCCGGTCTTGGCGCCAAGGCGAGCAAGTTCCAATAAAAGAGGGTAGCCCCGATGAGGCTGTAGTGCCGCATCTGCCAAAGCGATGACTCCCGCTTCTAAGGCATGTTCAGCATGGGCAAAGAACAGCTGCGCCGGCGCGGACTGTGTGGCTCGAAGGCCGCCCACGATCATCGACTCCCCTAGTTTCTCGGCGAAGTCCAATACCTTGGCTTTGCGAACAGGGTCATAAGTTCCACGTTCCACCATGTTTTGGAGAACAAGCTTCCCTTTCTGGAGGATAGCGATCTGTCCCGGTTCGAGCGCACCGGCAATGGTCAGCAGCGCTCGATTGGCATCACGCTCCGAGACGAATACCCAGCGTTTCTCCTGGAGCAATAACTGCTCCAGCACGGGAAGCATTTCATCGATCAGCTCCATCGACCCCGATCCAGTGAGGATTTCCAGAGGCGTGGGAACGCCATGCCCCAAGCGCCACGGAGACGAGGTTCGTTGCAGAAGCGCCTTTCGCTCCATAGAGGCCATGATGCCTCGCCGCAACAAACTCGTGATTTGATCCCTGTTATTAACCGATCCGCGGGCTGAACGACGATCCAGGAATTGCCGCAATCCCTCCACAACATCTTTATGATCGGCACTGTAGTCATGCCGAAGAAAAGTAGTTCGCCAGGAGTGCATCGCTCCATCATAACGAGTTAGGCAAACACCAACTGCAACAAGCGTGGCTGTGACGCCATCGTGACCGGTATTGGCGCCCTCTGCAGCAGTGACACGACCAGAGAGCAGGATATTTCGACGAGCTGCCTTCTGATGTTTCTCATCGACTGCATAAACACCAACCCCAGGAGGAGCGTCGGGAACATGTTTGAGATCCTGCAGAATATTGTGACGGATGGCCTGATGTAGCTTGCGCTCTGCCATTACCGATTTCTTGATAGCTGAAGGGATGCGTTCCAGCATGACTTGGAGGCCAGCATGATCATCCCACTGTTGAAGGTCCAGCGCTTCACGCAACGTCTGTCCAAGAGCCTCTTCCAACGTAGCAGAAGTCAGTATTGGCTCGGGCAGCATCTCGGGAGAAGCGCCTGCCCGACGCTCACCCACCAAAGAAACAGTCACATCATGCATCATGATTATCCCCCTGGTCTGTGGGAGGAAGGAACCATGAGCTGAATGATCTTTCGCGAAGGTTCCGCTGTAACAATGGGAGATATCCACGGCCCCAATTCTCTGGCATACCAAATTCGTGATGCAACATCTCCAACCATTTTGATTCGTCTTTTCCAGCCATTCGGCGTTTCTTGGCTAGTAGCAAAACATCTC
>DAOMFV010000130.1:0-14863 GCA_035430005.1 Gemmatales bacterium | reverse complement strand
AGCTCTACGAAGAACATGGCCGGGAACTGCTCACCAAGAACAACGGCGACCAGTTCGTCAAACCCGATGAATGGAACAAGTACGAAGTCATCGCCGAAGGCAATCGCATTCGTTCATTCATCAACGGCAAACCCTGTGTCGATTTCGACGATCCTCCTGGAGCCAAGCATGGCATCTTCGCCTTCCAGATTCACTCCGGTGGCCCGATGGAAGTGCGATTCAAAGATATCAAGTTCGAGGTTTTGAAGTAGCCAGCCGACGACTGGCTAAAGCGCAATTGAGGGACTCGAGCAACGGCAAGGTTCCACCTCACTTGCGCTTGAGGCTGGGCATTGCATTAACATCATATCATCAAGACCACTCCTACCCATCTTACACAAAACCGCTGTTTCCCGCCACCTCGCCGTCTTTACAGACATTTGCCATAACATTAAGACTGATAATCACTTCCGATGAAGGGACACTTCTTCATTCGCCGATAAGATGGTTGAGTGGCAACCCGCCAAGCTGCTCAAGGAGGGGGACCCAAGTGACAGTGACCGACCCAGTTCTCGGCCAGGCTGAGACCGATTTGTTACGTCAACAATTACTCCAGGCCCAGAAGATGAGCAGTGTCGGAACGCTGGCTTCCAGCGTCACGCACGAGTTCAATAACGTGTTAACCACGATCATCAACTACGCTAAGCTCGGCCTCAAGGCTGACAACGAAGCCGATCGCAAGATCGCGCTCGATAAAGTGCTAAAAGCCGGCCAGCGTGCCGCCAACATCACCAGCAGCATGCTCGGCTTCGCCCGAAAGAACTCCACTCGCCGGGAAGTCACCGATATCGTCTTCCTGGTCGATGAGGTTCTTACTCTCTGCGAGAAAGACCTTCGTCAGCACCGCATCACTGTCGAGAAACACTTTCAGGGTCGCCCCAAGGCGGCAGTCGTGCCAGGACAGATCGAGCAGATTTTCCTCAATCTCGTCATCAATGCCCGTCAGGCCATGCCTAACGGCGGGGTGCTCCGAGTTGATATTTTTGTCAATCCCCAATCCAAGATGGTCGAAGTGAAGTTCGCCGATACCGGCTGCGGCATCGCTGCCGATAAGCTGCGAATGGTCTTCGAGCCGTTCTATACCACCAAACGCCCCGACGAAGGGGGCAGCGGCGGTACTGGCCTGGGCCTCTCTGTCTGCCGGCAAATCATCGAGCAGCATCATGGCCGCATCCGGGTCGAAAGCCTACCCGGTAAAGGCACCATCTTTACGGTCAAACTTCCGATCGAAGCGGATGAGTAATCTGTCTTTCTCTCCCCCTTACAAAGGGAGGAGCAAAGAACTTTTCGCTCGGCCTGTCTCTTTCTACTTTGAGTAGATGCCCAGCGTCTTCGATAACAATGTCATCCGGTTCCAGTACCCCGAAAACTGGCAGGTCGATCGCCAGGATTCCGAGGAGGGCTGGACGGTCTCGGTGCAAAGTCCAGGCACCGCATTCCTCCTGATCAGTTGCTACATGGAACGGCCAGAAGTAAGAGAAGTGCTGCAAGCCTCGCTTTCCGCCATGCAGCAGGACTATCCCGAACTCGAAATGGAAGACGCCACTGAAAAAGTGGCAGGCCACGCCGGCAAAGGGTATGACATCACGTTCTTCAGCCTCGATACGCTCAACAGTTGCAAATTACGCTGCTTCCGAACCCTTTCTGCTACCTTTCTGATCCTTTCACAATCGAGCAGTTTCGACAGCGAAACCAACATTGCCGTCGTCGACGCCATCCGGATGACCTTGCAACTGACTGATTAAATAGGTCTCATTACCGTTTTATCCGCTGTTTTAGACGGTATCACCGATGATCTTCATCTCTAGCATTGCCGAATCAGTGTTGTCATTGATGAGAATATAGGTTAGCCTAAATAGAGCAGCACTACAGACGAACAGCGTAGCAGCATTCTCCAAAAGGCCCGCTATTCCGGGAAGAGAGGTAGACGGTGTACCCAGAGAACGCCTCCATATCTTCTCCAGAAATTGAACAGCATTTCCACGAAGCTGAAACAGCGCTTCGTGAAGGCAATCCCCTTTTAGCCCGGCAGCACTTCTTCCAGGCGCTGGCTATCTCCCCGGAAGCCCCCAACGTCCATCACGGTCTGGCAACCTGCTGCTTTCTGCTAAGTGATCTCAACGGTGCTGTTTATCACTTCCAAGAAGTCTTACGTCAAGACCCCACGCGAATCGGTGCCGCTATCAATCTGGGTGCTGTCTACAACCAGATGGGTCGCCCGGACGACGCCCTCAATGTCCTGCGTCAATCCATCAAGCAGGATCCCAAGAGAGCTGAAGCCTACTACAACATGGGACTGGCGTATCGCCTCAAAGGGCAAGTGGAGCTGGCGATTCAATCTTACAAAGAAGCTCTTCACCACGATGCACGCATGATGGATGCTCACTTCAATCTGGGCAACCTCCTGCATGAACTGGGCAGAGATTCTCAGGCGGTTCGCTGTTATCAAATGGCCCTGGAACTCAAGCCGGATTTCGAGCCTGCCATCCATGGCCTGCAGGCTGCACAGGCTGCGCTACAGGAACTGCAACATCCCAAGACACCGGTGATGGGCTTGAATGTTGCCGGCTCCTCGGCCGTCAATCGCTCGCTGAAACCTACTGTTGATGTTCATCAGCCACTCGATCCCAATATTGATGGCACGGGGTTAGCAGCAGTACATCGTGCAACTATCACTTCGGAGAATTCCGCTCGCGAAATGCTTCACGTCATTGAAGCCGACCTGGAACCAGCCATTCACGATCTTTCGTCCCGCCTGCTTGATTCCAAAGCCGATAAACGGGAACTCATGGACTATCTTGAGAAATTCGAAGTAGCAATGAATAAGACCCGTGCCGTGCAGCGCAGTTGGCAGCAGACCATGCAACAGATTCGAGACACGACTGATAAATTGATGCAGCCACATACTCAGGCTACGGCTAGTTAGAAGATGCCCGGCCACTCCAGTTGCCAGCGATCCTCAGCGACATGCCGAAGGATCACTTTTCCCTTGATGCTTCCACTTAACTCGATGATCCAGCATGGATCTGAGATCAATGCCGCCTCATATTGCCCCGCAGCAAGCTGCTGAACACCTCCTCGATCTCCCGATATCTTACCTTCATATTCCAGATAAGCCATTCGATGATCGGGCAGCCTGATCACAGATTGTGTCCCAACCCGAAGGAACGATTCCAGCCGCCAGGTCGCCAGCGCCTCCCCATGCTCTAGCATCAGGTCGTAATGCACCCCGTTCCAATCATGCTCCAGGATCACATAGCGGGCCATATTGACCTCTTTTCCGCTGGCATTCATCCTCGGTTCATTCTATGCTGCAAGCAGACATCACAAAACCATTAGCGAGTAGTCCTCGCTGTTTGCCTTTGTGCCGGGTAACATTGTCCCCATGAAATGCCTCGTCACCGCCGGCAACACCTTGGCTCCCCTCGACAGCGTACGGGGCATTACCAATATCTTCTCAGGACGAACAGGTACGCAGATTGCACTGCAACTGTATCGAAACAGCCACGATGTCGTCCTGCTCACCTCCCGCCCCGAAGCGATACAGGAATTGACTGCTCAAGAACCCCTCGCAGCCCGTTGGCAGGTACGTACCTACCGTCTATTCGATGAACTACAGCAACAGATGAAGGAACTGATAACACAAGGGAACTTCAACACCCTCATTCACTCAGCGGCAGTCAGCGATTATCTCTCGGCAGGAGTCTTCACCTCTTCCCCCGGCACTCAGTTCGATGGCACGCAAAAGCAATGGCACTCGACGACCGGCCCCTGTCAACTCATCGATGTCGCTGCCGGCAAAGTGAAGAGCAGTCACGAAGAACTATGGATTCGGATGATCAAGGCCCCCAAGCTCATTGATCAGGTCCGCAGCCCCTGGGGCTTTACCGGCAAGCTGGTGAAGTTCAAACTGGAGGTCGGAGTCGATCGGCCCCGCCTGGAAGCCATCGCTGAATCGTCAAGATTGCAATCGAACGCAGATTTGATGGTCGCCAACACCCTGGAAGGCATGCACGACTGGGCAATACTCGGCCCGTTGAACGGCGACTACGTGGAAGTGCCACGTGCAGATCTTGCACACCGCATCGTGTTGGAGTTGGAAAGCAGCTGATCTGTCTGCAGAACCTGCCATTCACCAATCATGATCTATCGATAATCATCTACTATATTCTCCCCCTGCCATTAGAATTATGCCATACGAGCTCGACGCGCTAGCGAGGGAGGACCTTGCGATTGTACGCCGCCGCTCGCTAGCGCGTCGGGCCGGTATTATAACCATTGAGTACCGCATGGCTGCACGAAAAGCTCTTATCACTGGCATCACTGGGCAGGATGGCTCCTACCTGGCTGAACTTCTCCTGAGCAAGGGCTATGAAGTCCACGGCATTATCCGTCGCAGTAGCAGTTTCAATACCGAACGAGTGGATCACCTCTACCACGACCCTCACGAACTGGGCGTCAAATTGTTCCTCCACTTCGCCGACCTCAGCGATGGCAACAGCCTGGCCCAGGTAATCCGTCACGTTGAACCGAATGAAGTCTACAACCTTGGTGCCCAGAGCCATGTACGTGTCAGCTTCGATCAACCCGTTTACACCTCCGAAATCGCCGGTATCGGCACCCTCAAACTTCTCGAAGCAGTCAAGGAGTACCAGGAAAGCTCGGGCCAGAGTCTCCGCTTCTACCAGGCCTCCAGTTCCGAGATGTTCGGCAAAGTGGTGACCATGCCACAGAACGAAGCCACACCATTCTACCCCCGTTCGCCCTATGCTGTGGGCAAGCTCTTTGGGCACTGGATCACGGTTAACTACCGCGAAAGCTACACCCTACATGGCAGTTGCGGCATCCTCTTCAATCACGAAAGCCCTCGCCGTGGCGAGACGTTTGTCACCCGCAAGATTACCCGTGCCGTCGGCCGCATCAAGAAAGGGTTGCAAAAAGAACTCTATCTCGGCAATCTCGATGCCAAGCGCGACTGGGGCTTTGCCGGCGATTATGTCGAAGCCATGTGGATGATGCTGCAAGCCGAGAAGCCAGATGACTATGTCGTTGCCACCGGCGAGACGCATTCAGTACGGGAGTTCTGCGAACGGGCCTTCGCCCTGGTGAACCTGCACTGGAAGGACTTCGTCAAATACGATCCTCGCTACCTTCGCCCCGCTGAAGTCGATCAACTCCTTGGCGATGCAGCCAAAGTGAACCGTCAACTGGGTTGGAAACCGAAAGTCAGCTTCGATCAGCTGATCAAGATGATGGTCGAAGCTGATCTGGAACTGGCTGAACGTGAATGGACTCTGAAGCAGGCCGGCTTCACTACCCCTGCTCCACAACCGGCGACGTGATATACCAGCCGGGAGAGCGTGCAATCGCTATATCAACCCTCGCTAGCGCACTTAGTAGTTGCGCTTTGACTCTTGTCCCCGGTCGGAGACCGGGGACGAGTGTGGCGCAACTTCAAAGCTAGCGCGTCGGGCTGGTATTACAGCTTCTCTTTCAACTTGCTGATGATCAAATCTTCCAACCGGGTATCCCGTCCCATGTCGATCCAGCGTGACCGCTGGATCGAGGAGGGCACCACGCCGACGATATCGAACGTATCATCGGGCCGTAGACGACGCTGTTCCAGCGGTGTGACCGCCTGGCCTGGGTCTTCGAGTTCCTTGACGATCTTCACCTGCACGAAGTATCCACCCACTTCAGCCGGGGTGATCTGGACATTCAGCCTTCGACGAATCGATTGGGCGGTCGACTGCCAGAGTTCGTAGCCATCGTACCATTCGTAGATGAACCAGTCGAAGACACCCGCTGAGATGCGGGGCACGCTTACAATTTCCCCTGCATACATGTTACTGCTGGCGATATCGAAGAATCGCTGGCACTCATCATAGACCGTTTCGTAGACCCGTTGGTACTGCTGGGCGTCATGCCCCTGAGGCACAAATAGCGGGTTTTCGATGGGAAGGGCACCCCGGACGACATAGGGATTGTCGTTGGAGGAACTATGCAGGCATCCTGCCATCGCAGCGAGGATTATCCCAGCAAATAGGCTGAATCTGTTCATGAAGATACCCTACCACTCTTTCGGACGCAGCCGAATAACAGGTATTTGCCCTCCCTGCAAGCCCATCTTCTAGAGGGAATCGATGAAGAGCGTTCCCCCACCTTGCCGATAGTCCCAAGGTCAGCCGTTTCCTCATCTTTCGGCCCAATTTAGACTGATTGTGGTAAGAGGTGGCTCATGCAGCGCGAATTGAACGTCCTGGCGCTCCATAAGGGAACCGAACATTACCTCTTCCTCTACGACGATCAGAGCCTGCCTTCGTTGATTGACCTCTTTCGCCGCTACGCTTCGGACAATGAACTCAGCTTCAACTGGTTTGACGCAGCAGTGATGAGCGAAAAGGGCAAGACTCAACTCGATCTGGAACAGGCTGGCAAAACCCACACGCCACGCTTTCCAGCGGAGACGCACGGATGACCGAGGCTCTTGCCTCTTTCCTGAAGCATCTGATCGACGAAAAGAACTCCTCAGAGCACACGACCAAGGCGTACCGGGACGACCTGACCCAGGCTATCAATTATTTCCGTACACAACTCGGCAAAGACGCCAGCATCAAGCAGGTCAGCACCCGCACCATCCGTGGCTTCCTTGCCCATCTTCATGAACAGGGACTCAGCAAATCGACCATCAGCCGTCGCCTCGCCGCTGTGCGTTCCTGGTTCAAATACCTCTGCCGTCAAAGCGAGCTGGCCACCAGCCCCGCCGAGGGTGTACGTGGACCGAAGAAGGACAAGAAGCTACCCAAGTTTCTGACCGAAGAAACGACTGATAAGGTGCTGCATTCTCCAGAGCATGATGAACAGAGCGGGCCACGAGACCACGCTATCCTCGAAACCATCTACTCAGCCGGGCTGCGTGTCAGCGAGTGCGTGCAACTCAATCTGGATGATGTCAACCTCGATGACAACGTGCTCCTCGTCCGTGGCAAAGGTAAAAAGGAACGTCTCGCCTTCCTCGGCGACTCAGCCCGGAAAGCCATCGAAGAATGGCTCGAAGAACGCAAGAAGCTGCTCCAAGTCAAGGGCAAGGAAACCGACGCTCTCTTCATCAACAAGTTCGGCACCCGACTGACCACCCGCAGCGTCGGCCGACTGCTCGCCAAGTACCTCCGGCAACTGGGCCTGACCGGTCAAGCCAGCCCCCACACGCTACGTCATAGCTTCGCCACCCATCTCCTCGACCGTGGCGCCGAGATTCGCAGTGTGCAGGAACTCCTCGGCCACCGCAGCCTCACGACAACACAGATTTACACCCACCTGACAACGCAACGCTTGCAGGAGAGTTACAAGAAGGCCCACCCAAGAGCATAAACTCTTCTCGTTCCCAGGCTCTGCCTAGGAACGCACTGCAACGCCGGCTCTGCCGGAAGTCGAGAGCGGAGAATCTAAAGACAATTCAACAGCTAAGAACTACACAGCCCTACGTTCAAAGAACTCTCTCGCAGCTTCTACTTTCCACTGAACCGATCCATCAACTGGCAACACTTTTCTAACGGCAGCAATAAGATCGGGACTCGCTGTCAGGTCAAAGTCTCCATAGACTTCTGCCCCCTCCTCATCATCGACATAGTACCTGAACAGAAAAGAGCAGTCGCCTGGATAGATGGCCCGCCGGACGTATGCATCGCCCGGGCTGTTAGTAATCAAGCTACCCACACCGGAAGTACATGATGCTAGATGCTCCCATGTAGTTTCCGTCCGATCACTGATAAAGCCATCGTGTTCAAGCCAATCATCGAATGCAAATAACAGTTGCCCCTGTACTGACTCTTCCAAAACAGGAAGCATCTTTGCAAGAGCATCCCGAAGGTTTTCAAGAGACATTATGCTTTCATTGACGAGTGTCCGCTTATCAAATGGAGACTGGTGGCGTATCATTCGATCATATAAGTTCTTATCCATGATTTAACCAGCTATTAGTGTGTCCTCGGACGGGATTACTGGCCCGAAGGCTTCGGCCATTCCTTGTAGTTATTTGGCTTAGGTCCCACGATCATACAAACGAATTTGAAACACATCTGAAGAATACGAGGGCTAATACATCAAACATATCTGCACCCTATGGCTCCAATACCATCTTAGGGCTTACCCGTTGAACTTAAAGTGGCAGCCGAGGCAGGAATGATAGCCGAGACCACCCGCTTAAGCCTCGTTTGCAACGAATCGGTCAGATCAGTTCCCATCAAGGCTGAATGGGGCAAAAGCTCCAGCGCCTGCTGCCACCGTTCACGTGCCTGTTCGTTCTGCCGTTGCATCAGGCAGGCATCGCCGATGCAAAGCAAAACCCACGGATCAGGCTTGAGCTTTCGACAAGCCAGTTCCTGAAGCTGCTCGATCCCTTCGACCGCCTTGCCCACCCGCAGCAGGATCGTGCCAAGAGTCGCCTGATAGATCGGGTTCGTTTCCTTCGGTATCAACACCGGGCTGAAGCGTTGCCTCTGTTTCTGATCAATCAGATCCAGTTCAATGGCAGCCCGAATCACCGCCTCGGCCCGTGCCAAATCAGTGTTCTGAAAGAGCAGGCAGCGACTCTGGGCAGCCATCGCTTCGTTATCGTTGGGATCCTGCTGTAGGATTGCGTTGTACTGGACAATCGCCGTATCATATTGCGACGTTGCTTCCAGGGCATGGGCGAGGATATACCGAACCTGCCTGCCCCACGGCCCCTGGGCTAGTGAGGTCTTCAGTAACTCAGTCGCCTGTGTGATGCACAACTGATGCTGACCGAGAAGATGCTGGGTGTACAACTCGGTGCAAAGTACCTTGTGTTGATCAGTCGTGTTCGGAGCAACCAACTCCTTGGCAGCTGTAATCGCCTTCTGGCTGGCAGCAACATTCTTGAGCCGGGCGAAGGCCTTGGCTGTCTCGACATGAAAAATCAACGGCTGTGCCACGCCGGGATGATCACAGGCAGACTGGCACACCTCAGCCAGTTCTCCGAACTTGTTCTGCTCCAGCAGTGTCCTCGCCAAGAGCAAATAGAGTTCCTGCGGCTTCGGTTCGCTCTTGAGCAGATCTTTCGCTTGGGCCTCTGCCATCGGCCAGAGTTCAGCCTGAATGGCCAGCTTGACCAGCGAGAGACGAGTCTTGTTTTGCAGCTTCACATTATTCGAATGCACCATCACCTGTTGCAACAAGGCCGGCTCAGCCAGGAACGCCAGCACCGCGGCCCGTGCCCACGAAGCTCTGGCAGGTTGTTGCAATAGATGATCGTACTCCACCAGCACTTCGTTCGGCTTATTCTGTGCCATGAGCAGTTTGAAGTAGCCCAGCATCGCTTCCTTGAACCCCGCCGCCTCAACAGTGAAAATCTCCCGATAGAGCTTCTCCGCTTCCCCATATCGCTTCTTGGCTACATACTGCTCAGCCAAAACGTAATCGATGGCGGTATGCTCTGGCGTTTCCAGATGCATCCGCTCCAGGGTGAAGATCACTTCATCACCCCGGCCTGATTGCTGCATGGCTGTCACAAACAAGCGATAGGCCTCATCGCCTGGTGGCTTATGACTGACGGCCTTCTGCAAATGGATCAGTGCCGCTTCGGGCTTGCCTGCTGCCAGGTAGACTTCAGCCAGGTTCAACTCCAGCCGATCGTTCCCTTGTGGCACTAGCGTCTGGGCATCCTTGAATGCCTGCATGCTGGCGTCCCACTGCTGCGCTTTCAGGCATGCTCGGGCCAATCGCTCCAGCAGCTTCGCCTCTTCACCTGGCATCTCTTCCAGCGTGGGCGAGAACGGGTCTTCAAGGAACCGGTTGCGATCCTGCACCAGCTTGAGAGCTTCCTGATACGAAGCCACCGCCTGCGGATACTGCTTCAGGGCTTCCAGCGACGAGGCTCGCATGAAGTACAGCTCAGCGGCAAAGGCAGGATAGTTCTTGAAATCTACCATCTTGAACGCCTGTTCGACCGTCTTCAATACTTCCTGATAGCGTTCAAGATCGAAGAGTTCCTGCGCATAGCGCATCCAAAGATCAGGCTGCTGGGTATCAATGGCCAAAGACCGACGCATGAGCTTGAGTGCCGATGCCGTCTGCTGCATCTTGAAACACAAGGGCAGCATGTGACGGATCAGGTCCACCGCCTGCCCATCAAATTGGCTGGCCATCTGATAGGCTTGCAATGCTTCAGGAATGCGTTCTTTTAGCTCAAGCTGCCTCCCTCGAGCAAAGTTTTTGAGACCTTCGTAATGTCGCAGGAGGTTGGGATCACGAACCACTGAACGTCCAGGAGCGATGGTCTCAAGCGTCGTATCATTAACAATGGGCAGACGTTCTTGAGCCTGCACGGAAAGGACGATCATCCAGAAAAATGCAGACATCAGCCAACGATTCATCTTCATCTTCCTTGAAAAGAGAATCGATAGAGACGATAACGAGTTTTAGATTTATGCCTAGGTCGAAATTCAGATACCGGACAAGATGGGTAGGTTATGGAGACAAAAATATCAAGGTGAAACACATTCGTACAATACGCTAATGCCCTCGTTCACCAACATCGCCGCCTACCAGTTTGCCGAATTGACTGAGATCAAAGCTCTCAAGCAGGAACTTTTGGGCCTCTGCAAGGGCTGGGAACTCAAGGGCACCATCCTGCTCAGCGAGGAGGGCATCAACCTCTTCGTCGCCGGGTCAGCTGAATCCATTGATCTGCTCCTGGCCCGACTCCGTCGCATCCCCGGCCTCGAATCGCTTCCAGTGAAGGTCAGCCTCAGCGACGATCAGCCCTTCAGCCGCATGCTGGTCAAACTCAAGAAAGAGATCATCGCCTTCGGGGTCTCCGGAATCCAACCGGGTCGCTACACCTCGAAGAAGTTACCCCCCGCCCAACTCAAGCAATGGCTCGACGAAGGCAAACCCATCACCCTGCTCGATACCCGCAACGATTACGAGATCAAGCTTGGCACCTTCAAGAACGCCAAGACGCTCGATATAGATCACTTCCGCCACTTCCCCGCTGCGGTCGAGAAGCTCCCCGCTGAGATGAAGCAGCAGCCCATCGTCATGTTCTGCACCGGTGGCATCCGCTGCGAGAAGGCCGGCCCGTTTATGGAACGTGAGGGCTTCACCAACATCTTCCAGCTCGAAGGGGGCATCCTCAAATACTTCGAAGACTGTGGCGACGCCCATTACGATGGCACCTGCTTCGTCTTCGATCAGCGCGTTGGCGTTGACCCGGCCCTGCGTGAAACCGATGTCGCCCTCTGCTTCGCCTGCCTGATGCCGCTCAAGCCCGAAGACCAGGCCGACGCCCGCTATGTTCCACCCCATTCATGCCCCTACTGCTTCAAGAGCAATGAAGAAGCCCAGGCTGATAAAGTCGCAAGGCGGATGAAGAAGCTGAAGCAGGTCAGCACTCCGCCGCCCGGCAGCAAGCCCCACCTGAATACCCGACCGCTGCGAATTGCCGAGAAGCACGATGGCCTGCCGTTGCTCGATGTGCTCTGCGATGTCTTCAAGGAAGTACCCAAAGAGAACTGGCTCGATGCCTTCGCCCTGAAGCAAATGCTCGGCCCCGACAAGCTCCCGACACTTCCCGGACACAAAGTCTCAGCCGGTGAACGCTATTACCGCCTCTTCCCCGAATACCAGGAGCCCGATGTCAACACCGACATCCGTATCCTGCATGAAGACGATGGCTTCGTCGTAGTCAACAAACCCGCCCCGCTCCCTATGCACGCTAGTGGCCGCTACCACCGCAACACTTTGGAGCACCTGCTCAACCTCGTCTACGCCCCGGAGAAACTGCGCCCCGCTCATCGCCTCGATGCCAACACGACAGGCGTGGTCGTCTTCAGTCGCAGCCGTCGCTGGGCACGATTGATTCAACCTCAGTTCGAGCTCGGACAGGTGGAGAAGACCTACCTTGCCCGCATACATGGCGTTCCCACCGAAGACCACTTCAGTTGCAACAAGCAGATCAGCGATGAAGCTGGCTGGGCCGGCATCCGCTTCGCCGATCAGGATGGCGTCAGCGCCTTCACCGAGTTCAAGGTGCTGAACCGCTTCGCCGATGGCACCACGCTCCTCGAAGTCAAACCCCACACTGGCCGCACCCACCAGATACGCCTCCACCTCTGGCACCTCGGCTACTCCATCGTCGGCGACCCCACCTATCTCGCCAACCGTGTCGTCGGCCAAAAACAAACCGTCGATACCGACGCACCGCCAATGTGTCTGCATGCTTCAATGCTCAGCTTCCTGCATCCGCTGAATCAAGAACGCATTTTATTCTCTTCCCCTGATCCGGAGTGGATTTTCGGTACGGAGCGACTGTCTCAAGACACACGACCAGGCCCACTGCCATAGTGAAATAAGTGCAATGTCAGCTGCCAATCTGTGGATGCTCTGTCCTACTTCTATTTTTAACATTTTTCATGCTCGACATTGAACTTCATGATGATATCTTGGGTCAGACTTCCCGTCACACTCAACTTTCACATCTTTTGAGTAAGGAGGCCGCTTATGCGAAGCTCGAGAGTCATCATGGTTGCCTGCATCGCACTCGGTGCGTTGTTCGGTTACATCACAGCCTCTGGGTCGCTGAACTTGTTTCAGCAGGCCCATGCTAATGATCCACAACATCATCCCATAACGATAAATACCGCATCTGTTGATGCCGGCTGTTCCGAGTCGGCTTGTTGCTTTCAGGGGCAAAGCAAAGCACCTATGGCGACACAGCTTCACAGCCAGCTCGCACCCTTGGCCATTTTGACGATGGCTCCTGGCACGAACGCTAAACAGGATAGCGAAGAGACAATCACCTTCGAGATTCTGGTCCCCGCAGATGCTGTTCTGGAACTGAACGGCACCAAGATGGACCCGACAGGTGAATCCCGCAAGTTTGTCACCCCCGCCGTCAAAACGGGTGGCAACTATTCGTACGAAGTGAAGGTGTCGTCCAAAGGCAAGGATGTGATCCGCAAGATTCACCTCGGCCATGGCGTAGCTAACACGTTTGACATGCGTGGTGATTTTGGCGGTGCCGCCTCCAGTGCGACGCCGGTGGGAGCCAAGCCAGCCACCACCAAGAAGCCCAATATCCTTTACATCATGGGCGATGATGTAGGCTGGTTCAACATCGGCGCCTATCACCGTGGCATCATGTCGGGCAAGACACCGAACCTCGACAAGCTCGCTTCCCAGGGCATGCTCTTCACCGATTACTATGCTGAAGCGAGCTGCACAGCTGGTCGTGCCAGCTTCATCACCGGCGAGATTCCGCTCCGCACCGGGTTGACCACGGTCGGCCAGGCCGGCGCAGATGTCGGCATGCCTGCACAGGCCTGCACGATTGCCACGGCCCTGAAGGCTCAAGGCTACACCACCGGGCAGTTCGGCAAGAACCACCTGGGCGATCTGAACAAGTACCTGCCCACGCTGCATGGCTTCGATGAGTTCTTTGGCTACCTGTATCACCTTGATGCCATGTCAGATCCGTTCTGGTATTCGTTCCCCTCCGACCCGAAGTTCTACGAGACATACGGCCCACGCCAGCTCGTACACTGCTGGGCGACCGACAACGACGACACCACCGAGATGCCACGCTGGGGCAAGGTCGGCAAGCAAAAGATCGTCGACGAAGGGCCGTTGCGTCCCTTCAAGGACATGACCGCTGATCACCAGGGTTGGCAGAAGGGGCCTCCCGGCTCCAAGTACGACATGGAGACCTTCGACGAAGTCCTCGTCGAAAGCACCAAGGGTTTCATGGACAAGGCCAAGAAGGATGGCAAGCCTTTCTTTATCTGGCACAACACCACCCGCATGCACGTCTTCACCTACCTGTCACCCAAGTATCAGAAGGAGATGAACTACAAGACCAACTACGGCCTGGAAGAAGCAGGCATGAAGCAGTTGGATGACTCGGTCGGGGCGCTGCTCAAGCACCTCGAAGACATCGGCGAAGCGGACAACACGCTGGTCGTCTTCAGCACCGATAACGGCGCTGAAGTCTTCACCTGGCCGGACGGCGGCATGACGCCGTTCAAGGGCACCAAGGGTACTGTGATGGAGGGCGGCTTCCGCGCTCCCTGCATCGCCCGCTGGCCCGGCAAGATCAAAGCCGGCACCGTCGAGAACGGCATCTTCTCCGGTCTCGACTGGTTCCCCACCATGCTGGCTGCCGCTGGTAATCCAAACGTCACCGATGAACTGCTCAAGGGCAGCAAGATCGGCGAACGGAGCTACAAGAACCACCTCGATGGTTACAACCAGTTGGATCTCCTTCTGGGCAAGGGACCCTCGAAGCGAAACGAGTTCTTCTACTTCGGCGGACCGCACCTCGGAGCCATCCGCATCGGCGACTTCAAGTACCAGTTCTACACGCAGCCACAGGGCTGGCCTGGTCCGAAGGTCACCACCGATATGCCGAGCATCGTGAACCTCCGTCAGGATCCGTTCGAGCGAACGCCATCCACCGGTGGCCAGAGCCTGAACGACATGGGCGGTGGGTACATGAACGACTTCTATGCCCGTGAATTCTGGCGGTTCGTCTTCGTGCAGCAGCAGGTAGGCAAGCTCGCCGCTACTGCGATCAACTATCCGCCGATGCAGGACCCCGCTTCGTTCAACCTCGATGCGATCAAGAAGAAGATCGAGGCTGTGATCAAAGAGCATCAGGGGAATTAACACTAGATGATGAGCGCCTCCTTGGAGGCGCTCACTTACCATGGCAGCCTGAAGCTCAAGCGAGGGGGCGCGTGCAACCGCGAGGTCCACCCTCGCTTGCGCTTCTGGCTGTCATCGATTCGACACTCGTTTCTGAATA
>DAOMFV010000129.1:0-15049 GCA_035430005.1 Gemmatales bacterium | reverse complement strand
CGCTTGGAATTGTGCTGGCAAGGCACGCTTGTGTTTAGGGCGTTGCCTGCCACAGCTTTTCCCCCTCCAAATCCCCCTTGGAAAGAGGGAGAGAATGTAAATCACTCCGGTAACGGCTTGCCCTTGGTCTCCGGGGCGAAAGGCAACACCGCGATGCCGATGAGGAAGATACTGCACATCACTACGCCGGCGTAGCGCAAGCCTTCGACTTTGCCGTAGCCATGTGCTTCCGAAAAGACGCTGCCGGTGAGGAAACCAAACGTGTAAGGCCCCCAGGCAGCGACAAAGCGACCGACGTTGTAACAGAAGCTGACACCGGTGCTGCGCAGTCGAGTCGGGAAGAGTTCCGGCAAGTAGATCGCCAGTCCGGCAAACAGGGAGAGCAAGCAGAAACCCATGATCGGCGTCAGCCAGAAGACCATGCTGGCGTCGTTGAACAACCAGAAGGTGGCAGCAGTGGCGATCATGGCGGCCAAGAAGGAAAGGAAGAAGGCCATGCGGCGACTCAAGGCTTGAGCGAGGTAGCCAAAGTAGATCATGCCAAAGCCGGCGCCGAGGTTCAGGAAGAAGGAATAGAGACCGCCCCAGATTTTGACGTTGCCGGCCAGTTCGTTACCCGACATACCGCCGGCCTTGAAGTTCTCGTGGAACACCGTCTTGGCCAGTTGCACACCGAAGAAACCAATGCCCCAGAGGCCCACGACGGCGGCAAAACCCAGGCCCAGACCGAGGAAGGCGTGCCGCCGCCAGCGGACATCGCCGAACAACTCGGTGTAGGAGCCTCGTTTTTGATCTTTCGCTTCGACCCAGCGTTCAGGCTCTTTCAGCTTACGTCGAACAAGCAGGGCGACCGCGGCGGGGATGGTGCCGATCAGGAAAGCGATGCGCCAGCCAGTCAGGGGCAGGCCAAGTAGCGTCAGCCCTTTCAAGCCGCCATTCATTTCAAGCATCCCCAGACCAATGTAGATCAGGGCGGCGAGGCAATTGCCGATGGCAGAGAAGGCTTGAAGCATGCCGAGAGTGTAGGGGCGGGCGCGGCTGGGCATGACCTCAGCAACGAGAGCGACACCGACAGCGAACTCACCGCCGACACCCAGCCCGGTGAGGAAGCGGTACAAGGAATAGTCCCAGAAGCCGGTAGCAAAGATCGAGATGCCGGTGAAGACCGAGTAGAGGACGATGGTGATGAGCATGGTGCGGACGCGACCTACACGATCGCCCATGACGCCAAAGACCAGTCCGCCGATGGCCCAACCCATGAGGAAGATGGCGGTAGCTGTTCCGCCGGCCTTGCGAACGGCGTCATCACTGGCGGGTAAGCCCATTAGTTCCGAGAGAGCATCATCCCGGGTAAGGACGAAGAGTTGCTGATCCATGCAATCGGCCAGCCAGCCGACGGCGGCGACGATGAACACGAACCAGTGATACCGAGTCATCTCACGCCACCAGGGCGTGGAGGGTAGAGCATCAGCCATTAAGGGGTCTCAAAGGTGGGTAGGAGATTACGCTACCACAGAGCAAGTCGCAGTGCCAGCGGATAGTGGAGAGGAAACGTCGAGCGACTATGGATGGGTCGTCGGTGACGTTGCAACCGACGTTTCATCCCAGCGTGGCGCCACTGCTACGTAAGGCTTGCCCAGCCACCTTTTGACGAGAATCGTTTCTCCGGCGTCGTTGCCCTCAATGGCGTGGCCGAGGAACTGGATGCCATACCCAACTAGGAAGAGGACGGCTGCATAGCACCACATGGTGAAGGAAGTAATATCAAACACAAGCGGAAGCAGCGCGGAGATCGTCATGGGAATGCCGATCAGGTGCAGAACAAAGCTGATCGGATGCTGATGGCGTTTGAGCCATTCTCTGAGCCATCCTGGACCGAACGGCTGAGGTACCCAGCGCGATCGTTGATCCGTCATGAAACTCCACTCCGTGCAATCATCAGCCCGCAAATACGGTAGGGTCACTATAAGTGGAACAGGGAAAGACGGCGAGGTGAAGACACCATTATTGACAGTGATTGCCGGATATGGTTGTGAAAGTGTGAGGGTCAGGCAAGGTTCCAACAGGGGAAACGGAATGAAAGAGCCGCGACCGACAGAGAGCGGAATAGTTGGAAAGCGTTCGCCAACCTGCCCGCTTACTATCGTCCTCGGCTCCTAACCGATCTGTGTCTGTGGGGATGATTCCACAGGTGCTGATATTTACTTTGCCTTCAACCCGGCATCATAGCGCTGGCCGACGACATCCCAATTGACGACCTTCCACCATTCCTTGAGGTAGTCCGCCCGGCGATTGCGGTAGTCCACATAGTAGGCATGTTCCCAGACATCCACACCCAGGACGGGGAACTGGTTGGTCATGACCGGGCAATCCTGATTGGTGGTGCTGATCACTTTGAGATGGCCGCCGTCGAGAACGAGCCAGGACCATCCGGAGCCGAACCGCTTCATGCCGAAGTCATTGATTTGTTCTTTCAATTTGTCGGGGCCACCCATGGCGGCGATGGCGTCCTTGAGAGCGCCGACCGGTTCCTTGCTGCCGCCCGGAGCCATGATTTCCCAGAACAGGCTGTGGTTGTAATGGCCGCCACCGTTGTTGATGATCGCCTGGCGAACATCCTCGGGCAGGCTCTTGGTATCTTTGAGCAGGTCTTCCACCGTCTTATTAGCGAGGCTGGCATGCTTCTCGACGGCAGCATTCAGGTTGGTCACATAGGCAGCATGATGCTTGCCATGGTGGAGTTCCATGGTTTCCTGGCTAATGACGGGGGCCAGGGCACCGGTGGGATAGGTGAGTTTGGGCAATTCGAACTTCATTGGAAACCCCCTTGAGGTACATCAGGTAGTGAGTCATAGAATACAGATTTATCTTAGCAAGTGCGGAGTAGCAGACCATGAAGAGGGTGATCGGCAAGAGGGTGATCGGCGGTGGGACGATAATGCTGTTATGTGGGATGTTGACTGGAGGGTTAAAGAGCCAGGAACCTGAAGCCAGCAGCCAAAAGGCAGAGAAGCCCGCCTGGCAAATCGCTGCCGAGAAGCAGGCGCTGCCTTTGATCGAGAAGAAGAAGCTCAATGCCCTCGTCATTGGCGTGGTTGATCGTCAGGGGAAGAAGCACTTCTTCACATTGGGTGAGAAGCCGGGATCGCTGGAAAAGCTCGACGAGAATACCATCTTCGAGATTGGTTCCATTACCAAGACGATGACGGCATTTCTCCTGGCTGATGCCATTCAGCGTCTCGAAGCCAAGCTCGACGACCCCGTGCAGTCCTATCTTCCTGCGGGCATGGTTGTCCCCAAGCGGGGGAACAAGGAGATTACAGTCGAAGATTTGGCGACGCATACTTCAGGGTTTCCGCGGTCGCCGGTGGGCCTGGAGTCGAAACTTCTTGCGAACAGCAAGCTGATGGCTAATCCTTATGGCGACTTCAACGAAGAGGATCTCAAGAAAAGTCTGGCGAACACGAAGCCGAAGGAGAGCGCTAAGCCGAACGTGAGTTATAGCAACTACGGCATGGGACTGCTCGGGTACGCTCTGACCCAGAAATACAAGAAGAGCTACGAGGCGTTGCTTCAGGAGAGACTGTTTACGCCGCTGGGTATGAAGAGCAGCACAACTCATGTACCCGAGGCAGGCCAGGCTCGCTTCGTCGAAGGTTTCGCCCAGGATGGCAAGTCTTCTCCCCACTGGGAGTTTCTTGATACGATCGGCCCTGCTGGGGCGGTGCGCTCCACTGCCGCCGATATGCTGCTCTACCTGGAAGCGGCGATGGGCCGGACGAAGAAGTCGCCGCCAGCACTGGCCTTTGACGTGGCGTTGGCTCCGCAATTCGAAATGAACGCCAAGATGCAGATCGGCCTGGCCTGGATCATCGCGGAGATCAACAAGAAGCGCATCTGGTGGCACAACGGCGGCACCGGGGGCTTCTCCAGCTTTGCCGGGTTCAGCAAAAGCCCCGCGGTGGGCGTCATCGTCCTTAGTAACCGCTCCAATATCAGCGGCGAAGTCGACAAGATCGGTATGAAAGTGCTGGAAGCGTTGATGGCGGAATAGGAGCCGGAAGCTAAGTATGTCCGCAGAATGAGTTGTGTAGGTGGGCCAGACATTCCTGTCTGGCCGCCCAGACAAGAATGTCTGTGCCACCTAATAACTTCCGTGATGCACTCCCTCTCCCCTTGACAGTTCTGCCCTCCCCCGTTATCTCCCTCTCGTTATTGCGGGGGATAGTCTGTGCATAGTACGTCTCGATCAAGGAAGATCGTCTGGCTGTCGCTGGCTTGCTGCTTTACCGGTTGCACTTGGCCGGAGATCGTCGACAGCATGAACTGGCAGAAGCAGTATCGCCAGGCGTTTTCCACACTCAATCCCGAAGATGAGTCTGTTGCCCAGATCGATATTGCCGCCATTGTCTGGCGGCGCGATCAACCCATGCTTAACGAAGGCTTGTGGGCTGAACTCGATGAACAGTTTCTGTCCTTGGACCAGCGTCAAACGCTGGCTCAGCATGGCTTGCGGGTCGGGCTGATGCGCTCTGCAGTCGGCTCAAGGCTACAGGCCGCGCTCGCTAATCCAGAGTTTGCCAGGGAAGCTCAAAGCGTCACCACCGATGTGATACGGGAACAGACCATCGTTCAAGATCGTATGGTCGAGGTGCCGAAACTGGCCCCGGTCTGTACCGTCGAAGCACGGCGGGTGCTGAATCGATGTGAGCAGGAGATGTTCTGGCCGGTGGGCAAGTCGAGCGGGAAAGTCCGACTGCTGCTGCCCGATGCCGAGAAAGACTATGTCGCTCGTGATGTCAGCCAGGTGGATTTGCAATACGCCATCCAGCTTCAGAAGCTGCCAGATGGCATGACGAAGATTCGCATGGTGCCGATGGTGAAATGCTCTCTGGCTGCGGAGACGAACAGCAACGTCTTCATGGAATCACTCAAGCTGAAGAGCACGATCAACAAGCTGGAGCAGCGCTACGAGAAGCTGGCAGTCGAAGCGACACTAAGCCAGAACGAATATCTGGTGGTGACCGCCACCCGCTCTGATCGACCATTCTTACCGAGCGATACCAGTGTCGAAACCTGGGGCGATCTGGCTTATATGAACTACCCGACAGATCAGCAGACCGTGCTCGTTTTCCGAGGTGCCTCGGTCATTTCCAGCCGTACGCCTGATGCTCCGAAGAAAGGGAACGCGTGGCCTCTGGCCTGGCAAACAAAAGAATTGGGTTCCGCTAGGCAATAATTAAGAGCCTGAGCGGTGTGAGGGCGGCACGTGCAATCCCCCGGTCACCCTCAACAGCACAATAACACGGCCATGCTTACTCTTCTTGCTCCGGATCTACCGCCTTCCCTTCCAGCGGACGCATTGTGATGTTTCGGAAGTGAATCTCACCCGCCTCAGACTGCAGCGCGATTCTTCCCGAGATGAACTCCGCCCCCCTGCCTGCCATCATCATGGCATCGTTCACCTTGATGCTGACAAATTTGTCATGGCAGATGATGGTTCCCTGGTTCCATTCGCCCAGCGCCTTTTCGATTCCGTCGTGGGAACGGAGGAAGTGCCTGTTGTTGCTACGGTCGATCCGCTCAGGTTTGAGTGACATTTTGAAGCCACGAACGAGAAATAAGTCACCGGCTCGATTGAAATCGAGGACAGCTTCGATCGATTTCGGCCAGATAAGATCGCCCTCCCCGGCGATGTGAAACAATACTCCACTCTTGCGAGCTGGAGCGACGGCAGGATCCCGTTTCACACCCTCTTGATCGAGTGCCCAACGCCACTCGAAGTTCAGTTCATAATTGCTGTATTTCTTGTCGGTCATCAGGTAGCCGGGCGATGTCCCTTTGATGATGATGTACTTCTCAAACGGATGCATTACGATGAGGTCTTCAGCATTGACCTTCTTGTCGCCAGAATACTTATACCAGCCGCTGAAGTTTTGGCCGTTGAACAATGGAACGGGCTTCCTGGTCGGTGGCTGGGCGACCAACATGGGCGACTGAAACAAAGCCAGCAGGCCGAACGCTAGAATCGTTATCGTTCGCGGGCGAAACATAGTACACTCCACCAAGGGCTGCTGTTAGGAACCTAGCCCGTAGAATAGGCCCTGGCAACTGGTACATACCACTGGTTCTGGCTTTAAGAGGGAAAAGTGCCATGCGAAGTGTTGTGCTTCTGTCGTCGCTGCTGTATTGCTCAGTCGTGATGTCTTACGATGACAAGAAGGAGAGTAGCGCTGAACATGCTGCCGCTTACTGGAAGTCGAACGTCCGCAGGCAGCAGGGCAAGACCGGCGAAATCCAGACCGAGCATACGTTGATCTATGGCACTGTCGATGCCAAGCAGTTGGAGAGCATCGGCAAAGCCGCCGAGCGGGCTATCGTCTTCGCCCAGAAGTCAGTCGGCTACGATAAGGAGATGGTCAAACGGCCCAATCAGCAGATGACCGATCGACCGTATCACTGGGAAGACAAACTCATCATCTTCGTCTGTAAGGAACGTCATGAGTTCAACGATCTGTTTTACCGCCTCAAACAGGCCAAACCGGAAGCGAATGAAGTCAGCCTCTATTTGCATGACAAGGGTCGCAGCTACGTCCTGCTCGGGCCGACCAGTCAGAACCGCAAGCTGAACAATGAAGTGATGGTAGTGGAACAAGCCGGCGCAGCGACGCTCACCCGCCGCCACGATCCGATTCCGCGCTGGTTCGCCGCTGCCTTTGGCCGCATGCTGGCGTACAAGTTTGACAACAGAGGCTTCGCCGCTGAACGCAGCAAGATTCCTGTCTGGGCTGCCAATCTTCATGTGCGAGACCTGATGATGGACGATAATCCGAATATCGAAGCCGGAATCCTGATGCCATTGCAGACGAGCCTGGTGGAATGTCTTGCCCAATCCTCCATGTTTAAAGATGACTGGTTCAAGATCCTCGACGAGACGGCCTATCGAAATGGAAATCTCAATGCCGCCCTCGAAGAACTCAAGTTCAAACTGGAAAGTGTACAAATCGAATGGAAGGACAGTTTGTGGAAGGCTTCAGGTCCACGTCAGAAGTAGAAGTTGCCCGCACGGAAAAGTTTGAAGCGCGCCTTGAGAGATTCTGTCGTTTTCCTTTTTGACTGCTTGAGAAGCCTGGGGCGTACTCGGTAGGGTAGATGAATCACCAGCCAATTCATTGGCTGCCATCTTCTACCATGCCGCCTCGCCCAGGGGAGACCATGCAGTACGTCGCCCGCGTTGATCGTCCGCACCATGACGTATCCTTTGAAGACTTCTATTGTTTGTCAACACTCTCGGCTTCGCAGAGGCCGGGGGTCTGGCGCTCGCTTCAAACCCGGCGCTGGCTGGCTCTGCTTGATTTGATCAATGCGTTCCGCTTTCGGGACAGGGATACCTGGCAACACTGTCAACGAGTGCAGGAATATGCCCTGGAGTTGGGGTATCGGCTCAAGCTGACCTCGCAGGAAATGGCCAGCTTGCGACTCGCCTCGCTGATTCACGACATCGGCAAGATAGGTGTCAGCGATGCCATTCTGCACAAGGAAGGGCGCCTTTCCGAAGAGGAATACAGCACGATCCGTCTGCACGCGGAGATTGGCGAACGGTTGATTTACCCACTTCTTCCTCACGAATCGGTACTGTCGGGTATTCGCCACCACCATGAACGCATGGACGGCGATGGATATCCGGATCGGCTCGTCGGCAAGCAAATTCCGCTGCTCGCTCGAATCATCAGCGTCGCTGACGTGTTCGATGCCCTCACACAGATCAGGCCCTACCGCAAACATCAGTTGACAAAGCTGGAGGCGGTGGAAGTGATTGAAGCTCAAACGGCCGGGCAGCTCGATCCCGATCTGGTCTACCACTTTTGCGTCATGATCCGTTCTTCGGCTGAAACGGTGGTCGAAATGGAATCGCTGAAACAGAAACTATCTTGAAACGTCACGATGGTCTGGTTAGTAGTCATCACACGCCACGGTGCTGGCTGCCATTCTCACGATGGAGCGTGAGGCCAACCATCAAAAACGCTAACACCCCGGACATGCGACCGGGGTGTTAGCGTTGATGGCAACTATAAGCAAACACCCCGGACTTTCGTCCGGGGTGTGATCGATTTTGAACGATAGTCTACTTCTTATCCGCAGCTACCTTACCGGTGCTGAAGTAGGTTTCAATATCGCTGGAGATGTTGCTCGGAGTAGCAGCCTTGCTGGAGGTCTTATCACTCGACTTGATCTCTTCACGAAGCTGATGTTCGATCAGGCTGGTTTCGATGCGGTTCTCCAGGCTGTCGATCAGTTCACGCAGTTGACCGATTTCAGGAACCTGGAAGTCTTCGCCGGCGTGCTTGGCCTTCAACTGGGCAACCTTGAGGTAATCCAGATCGGTCTTGAGCTTGCTCACGCGGGTGACGAGTTCGCCACGCTGGCCCTTGAGGGCTTCGCGCTGTTCCTGCATGTTCTTGATGCGGCACTGCATCTGGTCGAGCATGCTCTGACGGTTCTTGAGGGCAGCTTCAGCAATCTTGAACTGCTTGAAGTCTTTTTCGAGTTGCAATGCGGCGAGATCGCGGTTGGTGTTGGTCTTGCTGACCTGCACGTTCTTGACCTCGTCGGCCCGGGCCTGAAGATCAGCCTTCTTGGCTTCGAGGTTGGCGGTCATGGTTTCGACATCCCGTTCACAACCCCGTACCGCTTGCATGTGGCTGGCGAGGGTGGTAATCAGGCGGTCGTCGGTCTTGTCGAGGTTCTGGAGCAGGTCTTCAGCCCGCTTGATCTCGAAATCGAGCGGAACAATCTTCTGGGTGGCCTGGCGGACTTCCTTCCACCCGGTCTTCATGTAACTCACAATTTCCCGGCCTGCGTTCGAGCCGAACGCCCAGCCGACCACGACCAGCATCCCCGAGAGGATCAGCAGCTTCTTAAACATGTTTGTCTTCCTTCATTGCGGGTGGGGAGGCAAAGCCCCACGGTGTCCGGTTGGAACGTCCCGACTTTCGGTTGACGTTTGGCTTGGTTAGAGAGTGATTCGATGGTCGATGGGAGGGATTTAGACGATTTGCAGAAAAAAGTTGAATAAGATGCTGAGGGACAGGAGCGACCTCTATGACCTCCCGGCAAGCCATCCTGATAGCAGCTTCCCCTGAAGAAGCATTCGATCTATCGCAAGATTATTCTCGTCGTTTGGAGTGGGATCCCTTCCTGAAATCAGCGGAACTGATGAACGGAGCCACACAAGCTGGCGTCGGTGTCCGTGCCTGGTGTGTGACTCGGAATGGCTACGGCATGGAAACGGAGTACGTCTCGTTCAACAGGCCAAGAACCACCGCAGTGAAGATGACCCGTGGCCCAAAGTTGTTGCACAGTTTTGCGGGTAGCTGGCACTTCGAGTTGGTAGAGTCGGGACAAACGCTTGTCAGTTTTACCTATCATCTACGAGCTAGACCGGCGTGGTTATCCTGGTTGCTGACTCCGTTCATTGCTCGTATCTTTGCCAACGATACGAAGAAGCGGCTGATTGCGCTGAAGCAGGCCCTTGAGAAGCATCAATAGGTACTCACTCGACATTGCCATGCAACATTACGCTGATCGCCTCTATGCCGGTATCCAAGACAAACGCAGCCCTCTGTGCGTTGGCCTCGACCCGCGATGGGAGAGTCTGCCCCACGCCATCACCCGCCAACAGACCGATACACTCCACGGTCGGGGTAAGGCTTACGAAGCGTTCTGTGTTCGCGTCCTCGACCTCGTTCACCCCTACACCGCCATCGTCAAACCGCAAAGCGCGTTCTTCGAAGTGCTGGGTGCCCCCGGCCATGAGGCGATGGAACGGATCATCGAAAAGGCCCACGCCCTGGGGCTGCTCGTCATCCTCGATGCCAAGCGTAACGATATTGCTTCCACTGCCACCGCTTATGCAGAAGCAGCCTTCGTGCAATTGAAAGCCGATGCCCTCACGATCAATCCCTACCTGGGCCGCGATGCGGTGGAGCCGTTCATATCGGAAGCCCGCAAGCATCAGGCCGGGCTGTATGTTCTGGTGCGCACCAGTAACCCCGGTGCCGGGCAGTTTCAGGATTTGAAGACGGAACAGGGCAAAGTTCACGAAGTGGTCGCCCAAGCCGTCAACGACTGGACCAAGGAGAACCTCGGCACCTCAGGCTTCGGCGATATCGGTGCCGTCGTCGGAGCGACTTCTCCACAAGAGTTGGCTCATCTGCGAACGATGATGCCCCATGTCCCCTTCCTCGTGCCTGGTTATGGGGCGCAGGGCGGTTCCGCTGCTGACTGCAAAGGTGCCTTCAACGCAGCCGGCCTTGGCGCGGTCATCAACAGTTCTCGTGGCATCACCTTCCCCTTCAAGCCCGACGATGCCCATTGGGAAGAGAAGATCGTCCAGGCAGCGAAGAAGGCTGCGAGTGAGTTGGCACCATAGTTGCCATCACGCTCCGCGTGATGGTCTGCCCTGCAATCGCTTGGAATGATAACAATCGTGTTGTGCGCCTATCTCCGCTCCATCACACGGAGCGTGAGGGCAACTCTAATCCTTGCTAAACCCTGCCTCACTGCCTAACATTTCAATCAGAGCTGAAACATTAAGACACCTCTGAACGATGTAGATCACCATGAAGGCCGCAAATACCAGGAATGCTGTGAATGATGCGAAACAGGTCTACACCCTGGTCGAGCAGCGTTTCGTCGATCTCTGGGGCGATATGAGTTCCTGGTGGGGCGTCAGCCGCACGATGGCTGAAATCCATGGCCTGCTCTTCATCACCAGCACGCCCCACTCCGCTGAGGATATTCAAAGCAGCCTGGGCATCAGTCGTGGCAACGTCAGCATGAACATCCGCACCCTCGTCGAGTGGGGCCTGGTCCGCCGGGTGAGAAAGCGTGGCGACCGCCGCGATTACTATGAATCGCTCACCGATGTCTGGGAGATGTTCACCGTACTGGCGTCCCAGCGCAAACGGCGCGAGATCGATCCCATCGTCAAAACGCTCAAGCAATGCCGCAGTGATCTGGCGAACCTGGAGTCAAGCAGCAGGAAAGTGGTCCCCAACCCCGGCCATCATGTCGAGCGCGTCGAAGAACTGCTCGGCTTCCTCCTCACTATCGAAAAGGTAGCTGAGCACTTTTTCAAGAACAATGAAGGGCTACGGGAAGCAATGCAACTCCTGGCACCGATAGGTTAGAGTTGCCATCATGCTCCGCGTGATGGTTTGGATTGTAGTCCTCACTCTCCGAGTGAGAACACGGAGACAGGTTGCCATCTCAAAAACTCTGCAGAGGGTATCAACTCTCCGCGTCATCACGCGGAGCGTGATGACTACAAACCAGACTCGGATGATGCCATAACCATGGCAAGTAGTGGGCGGCGTCTTTGTACGTCATCACGCGCCCCTGGCTGTTTGCTTCATTGAGTAAGGATGATTCAAAGATCGCTTCATCATCGGGCAGCACTTCTGCCGGTTCATCATTCCGATGCTGAGCGAAGCCGGTCATGAACGTATGCTGAGCCAACACACAGGCGGGATCGAGTAGATGGACTTCCAGTTGCTGCAACACATTTTCCCGGCCAGGCTGCCAGCGCGGGGCATTGAAGGGCTGCGTCGTCACGTTCAATTCATTCTGATGTAATGGTAGTTCCTCGTAATGTATTTCCTGATCATTCAATCGAACGACGATGCTCAGCTTGCGTTCGGAAGTTCCGGTGATCTTGCCATAAAGATGTAATTGTGGTCGGCCATTCTTCCAAAGCACCTTGCCGATGAACTGTTGCAGATGCACCGAACGCCGGACTTCGAGGAAGACGGTTCGGGTAATGCCACGAAAAGACTGATTCGGATCGGGAGCACAGACTATCTCAACGAGGTTCTGATTCTGTACCACCGGCGTGATGTTCATTTCCAACGGCATCCGGCCATCCGCCTGGTTGCCCATTAACTGCCGATTGAGCGTCACCCGGTAGGGCGAATCCACACCGCCCACCGTCAGCCACAACTGCTCGAACGGCATCAACTCCGTCGGCCAACTGAAGACCCGGCGATACGCAATGCCCTCCGGGTCAGCAACCGCCTGCCAGGGGTTACGAAGATTGATTCGATGAGGATACATCGGGGTAGTATAGAGCTAACAGCTAACAGTTGTCAGTTGTCAGTTGTTAGTTGTCAGTTGTCAGTTGTTGATGTCGGCTATTCGACTTGCTGACAACTGACAACTAATAGCTGACAACTTGCCTTTATTCTGGCCCCTGGCTTCTGACTCCTGGCTCCACTACTAATCTCTCGCAATACTGCCGCGGTGCAGTTGTCCCTTGCGGATGATATGAAACTGCAGCGGCTTGAATGTGGCAAAGTTCTCGTGGTTCAGCACATAGTTCACGTTATCGAAGTTGCATGTCTCCCAGTTCTGCAGACCGACCAGAATATCGCCTGGCTGGATGCCCGCCTTGGCTGCGGGGCCCTGGCTTAGCACGTCACTTACTACCATGCCGCCATGCAGGTGGGCGTAGAGCCGGGTAATCGATTCGTTATCAGTAGTCGTCAGCCGAACGCCCAGTTCCTTCCAGAGGGGATCCTGCCCGGCAGCAGCCAGCTTCGGGTCGAAGGCCAACTCGACCTCTTTCTCGTCGGTGCCACGACGATATCGCACCGCCAGCTTGTCGCCTGGTTTAATTTCGATCAGGCCACGCTCAAAATCGAGACCACTGACAATTGGCAGGCTGTTGATGCTTAGCAGCGTATCTCCCGACTTCAGACCCGCCTTTTCCGACAGACTGTTGGGCAGAACCTTCTCGACGATCAAGGCTCGACCCGGCGACTGGGCTGGGGTCACCCGATCACGGTATTGCAAGCCAGTCGGGAAAGCATTGCGGCGTGATCGGGCCAGCAGATCGCTTACCGTCTCCAGCATGTTATCCACCGGAATCGCAAAGCTGATGCCCTGAGCGCCGGCCCGGATGGCGGTGTTGACGCCAATCAATTCGCCATCAATGTTCAACAGAGGGCCACCCGAATTGCCAGGGTTGATACTGGCGTTGGTTTGAATCAGTTGCTTGTAGTTTACTTCTTTGTTGAGGACAACATCACGACCGAGGGCCGAGACGATGCCCATGCTGACCGTGTGCTCGTAGCCAAAAGCGTTGCCAATCGCGATGACCGTTTCGCCGACCATCAGGTCGCTGGAGGTGCCAATCTTGACAACGGGCAAAGGCTTCTTGGGGGTGATCTTGATGACAGCCAGGTCGGACTCTTTATCCTTGGCGATAACGGTGGCATCGTACCGTTCATCGTCACCACTCATGCGGACTTGCAGCTTGATGACATCATCAACGACATGGAAATTGGTGACGATGTAGCCACGGGCATCGACAATGATGCCGGTGCCCATGCCGTTCGATCGGCCGCTGGTGCCGCTCAGGCCCCGCTCACCGTAGAGCATGGGGTTTTGGCGTTCGCTGTGGATATTGACCACACTGGCTTTGGTGCGTTCGACGACGCCCACGATAGCTGTCCGGCGGGAGGGGTGTTCCGGCGGTTCGCCGGCCCAACTGAAAGTGGCGAGGCCAGCCAGGAGCAACAGGGCAATCATCCCCTGTCGCTGAAGTCGTCGAGGTGTTGAACTCATGGGATGAATCGCGACCAGGGGGTGAGCATGGATGATGATGAATATACTTTTCGAGGCTGAGATGAAGTTCGTCTTCGCTAACCCCTTCTCTTGATGACAGCGATGCTGGAATCACGCATCTTGCGCAGTCTTGCATCAGATGAGAAGAATCTTTCCTTGGACGCATGGCGTGACGACTATAATGGCCCTACCCAATAGGGCAAGGATGCCTGGAACTCCGACACGAGACCGCCATGCTTGGACCCAATCGCAAAGCTCAGCTGGAAGCCCTTCTGGTGGACGATCCGCACGATCCCTTCCTTCGCTACGCTTTTGCCATGGAGCATGAGAGCGAAGGTGATACACCCGGCGCGATCGTGCAACTCGAAAAGCTGCTCCACGATTCCCCCGAATACGTCCCCGGATTTCTTCAAGTCGGGCAACTGCTGATCAAAGCTGATCGATTGGATGAAGCGAAAGAGCAACTCAGAATGGGCATGCAGACCGCCTTCAAACAGGCGGATCACCATGCGTATCAGGAGATGGAGGGCATCCTGGCGAGTATTTTGTAAACCTCATTACAAACTACCCGTCAACACTCTCGCACACGGCATCAGTCCCGCTTTTTGCATCGATGCTCGCGACCCGACATTGTTGATGCTCGTTCGGGCGGCGGGCAACTTGCCGTTCTCGTAACACATCCGCTTGAGTTCCTGAACCAGGTAACTCCCCACCCCACGCCGGCGGAACGGCTCAGCCACTTCCATGTAGATGTCGCCGTAGGGCGGATTGTAGTGGCACAGGTAGCCCCCGGTGGCCACGATGGCGTGCTCCATTTCGATGACATAGTCACCAACCGGTTCATGCTTGTGTTCAAACAGGTCAGCAGAGTCGGCTGCGGTCGACTTTCGGAACACCCCTCCGGGCAGTCGCAGATGGGTGGCGAACCCATCGTGAAAAAGAATGGTATCGCTGGCGATGTTGTTCGCACAATCAAAGAGCATGAGCGTCAGCAAGCGATCGTTGGTCTGCACTTCGATCAATTTGGCTCCGCTGAGCTGGATCAATTGACGAAACAGGGGCAGTGCTGCCCCACGATGATTTGGCAGGATATAGTACTCGACGATGGTATCCTTGGGATCAGCCCGCATACCTCCGACCAGGCCATACCCGATGACCTGATCATGGCGGCGCAGCAGATACGGATCAGTCCAGCCGCGCCCAAGCCAGGAATCGAGCTTGATCTGGCAGTTCATCTCCTGCCGATGGAGTGAGCGGAGGGGCAAGACTTCTTCGGCAGTAGCAGGCGAGACGGAGAGTGACATGAAGGAACCTCACCTCGTGCTTTTTCACACTTTGAATGAGAGATGTAAATGACAGCCCGACGCGCAAGCGAGGGAGTCCGAGCAATCGCGAGGTTCACCCTCGCTTGCGCGTCGGGCTG
>DAOMFV010000128.1:0-15082 GCA_035430005.1 Gemmatales bacterium | reverse complement strand
AGCCGTTTTACCCCTTTTAGGGAAGATACAAGTACCGCCGGAGTGTGGCACAGTCAACCACCATCACGCCTTCAACACCGCCGCCGCCTCGTTCCGCGCAGCCAGAATCGCGTCCTCCAGCTTGCTCGCATCCTTGCCGCCCGCCTGGGCCAAGGTCGGCTTGCCGCCACCCTTGCCGCCAACGATGCCCGCAGCCAAACCGACGAGTTTGCCGGCGTGGATGCCCTTGGCGACCACATCATCAGTGGCAGCAGCGATCATGGTCACCTTGTCCGCTGCGACGGGCCAGCCGAGGATGATAACACAAGTGCCTGCCTTCTGTCTCAGCCGATCAATCTGGGTGCGTACCGCTTCGTCAGCCACCCCTTCGGGCAGCGCCCCGGTGATGACCTTGATACCGTTGATATCCATCGCCTCAGCCAGCATCTTGTCAGCGACCATCCCCAGATCGTGGCCGGTGCCCTTCTTGAGTTGATCCTTCACTTTCTTCTGTTCATCCAGCACCGCTATGATGCGCTTGGGAAGTTCGGTGGCGCTGCATTTGAACAGCGTCGTGAGTTCGTCGATCATCCTGTCAGCATCCTGCACCGCTTCCACTGCCTTCCTGGCCGTGACTGCAGTGATGCGACGAATGCCCTTGCCCACTGCCTCCTCGCCGACGATCTTGAACATGCCCACCTGCCCGGTGCGTTCCAGATGGGTACCGCCACAGAACTCGGTGCTGAAACCATCGCCAATCTGTACGACCCGAACCGAATCGCCATACTTGTCACCAAAGAACGCCTTCACGCCGGGCAGTTTCTTCGCCTCAGCGATGGCTAGTTCCTTCGTTTGTACTTCCAGGTCCTGATAGACACGTTCATTGACGAGCCGTTCGACTTCACGCTTCTCATCCGCAGTCATCGCCGCAGTATGGCTGAAATCAAACGTAAACTCCTCCGGCTTCACCTTGGAACCCCTCTGCTCGACATGACTGCCCAATACCTTCTGCAAGGCCCAGTGAGCGAGGTGGGTAGCGGTGTGATTCTTGCGGGTGAAGTCACGATCAGCACATACTGCTAAATGAACCGTCTGGCCGACTGTAAACTCGCCTTTGACCATGTGGCCGACGTGGCCGATAGCATCGCCTCGCTTGATCGTTCCGGTAACCTGAAAAAGTCCATTATCGGTGACGATAGCGCCCGTATCGCCGACCTGCCCGCCCGATTCGGCGTAGAAGCAGGTGCGATTGAGAATGAGAGCAGAGTCACCTTCCGCCGTGGCCTTCAATGCGCCAGTTGTCACAAACTGCCTGTCGCTGCTGATCCATCCCAGAATCTTCGCTTCCAACTTATCACCCTGCCACTTGGGCCGATCATCGGTTGCCGGTAACGTCAACGCGACATTGACACCGATCTGATTTGCGGAAGACTTGCCTTTGGATTTTTCTTCGTGTTCGTCCATTAACGCTTCAAAACCTGCTTCGTCGATCTGTAGACTACGCTCATTAGCCATTTGTGCTGTTAGATCAGGAGGAAATCCATACGTCGTGTACAATCTAAAAACATCTTCTCCGGGTAAGTAACCTCCTTCATTTGGAACACGTCTCGCAGCTTCATCGAACAGCCACAGTCCCCGCTCAATAGTCTTCAGAAAATCCGCCTCCTCCCCCCGTATCATCTCCGCCACCTTCCCCGGATGCACCTTCAGTTCCGGGAACGCTCCCCCCATCTGGTTCACCACTGCCGGCACCAGCTTATACAGGAACGGCTCGCGCTGGCCGAACACCTGATAGCCAAACCGCACCGCCCGGCGCAGCACCGAACGCACCACGCTGCCACGGCCCTTGTTGCTGAACTCCGCCCGGTCCGTCAGCGAGAACGTCAACATCCGCAGGTGATCAGCGAGCACCCGAAGGGCAATATCCTTCTGGTCATCCAGCTTGGCAGTGTAAACCACCTTGTTCTTCTGCCCGGCTGAAAGCTGATCGCTGATAGCTGACAGCAACGGCATAAACACATCCGTATCGTAATTGCTCGACTTGCCCTGCAGCACAGCCGTCACCCGCTCGAAACCCATGCCAGTATCGACATGCTTGGCAGGCAGCAACTCAAGCGGCGCACCAGGAGCGGGGCGATTGTACTGGATAAAGACGAGGTTCCAGATCTCCATCACCTCCGGCACGCCGGCATTGACGAGCTTCCCGCCGCTGCCATCGGGAGTGCGGTCGATGTGGATTTCAGTACAAGGGCCGCAGGGGCCGGTCTCGCCCATGACCCAGAAGTTGTCCTTCTTGCCAAAGCGATGGATGTGCTTGGGGTTGATGTCGGTCACCTTCGCCCACAGTTCCGCCGCTTCGTCATCGCCAGGCAAACCTTCCTCGGGTGCCCCGCCAAAGACGGTCGCATGCAGCCGTGACTTATCGATGCCCCATACCTTGGTGAGCAGTTCCCACGCCCACTTGATCGCTTCCGCCTTGTAGTAATCGCCGAACGACCAGTTCCCGAGCATCTCGAAGAAGGTGTGGTGGTAGGTATCCCGGCCCACATCTTCCAGATCGTTATGCTTGCCCGACGCCCGGATGCACTTCTGCGAGTTCACTGCCCGCTTGTAGGGCCGGGAACCAACGCCGAGGAAGACGTCCTTGAACTGGTTCATACCCGCATTGGTGAACAGCAGCGTCGGATCATCCAGCGGCACCACCGGCGAACTGGGCACAAACGTGTGGCCACACTTCGTGACGAAGAAGTCGATGAACTGCTGGCGAATCTCAGCGGAAGTGGGCATGTCATGTAGGGCACGCTGTGCGTGCCTCTCCCTGGTAGGCTGTTATCTCTGCGGCAAGCACGGTTACGGAGTACCGAAACCATGGCACCCGGATACTGACATTCTCTAGCTGGGGGGTGGTTCGTCAACCCGAAGTGATCCAGGCCGGTATTTCGTTACTTTAGGCAGGATGAGATGGCTTGTTCCATTGATGTACGAAACCGCTCCGCCCCATATTGCTCGGCATTCGCCCGGCATGTTTCAGACCGTATCGCAGAGCCTTCAGTTTCAAACCGCTGCATAGCTGCGGCCAGCGAATCAATGCGTGCCTCCCCAAACCAAACGCCCGTGGGTTTCGCTTCCCCCAACGGCACCACCGTCTCGGTTGCCCCGCCCACCCCGTAAACAATCACTGAGGTGCCACATGCCTGGGCCTCAATTGGCACAATTCCAAAGTCTTCCTCACCGGAAAAGAGCAAGGCTCGGCAGCGTTGCAAATGATCACGAACCGTTTCGTTAGTTGCCCAGCCTAGGAACGTGGTTTCCGTTCCTGCAAGACGAGATAACTTCCGTTCTTCTTCACCAGTACCAATAATGACTAACCGGCGACCCAGCTTCTGACAGGCCCCGATGGCCAGATCAGTTCTCTTGTTCGGTGCCAGCGCTGAGACGACCAGGTAATAATCCTCACGTTTGATGCTGGGATCGGGCACATAGAAATCCACATCCACCGGCGGATGAATGACGATGCTCTCCCGTCCATAGACTTCCTTGATACGCTGCTGCACCGTCTTGCCATTGGCAATGAACTGCGTCACCCGGGATGAAGTGGTTCGATCCCATTCCCTCAGCCGATCCAGTTGCGACCTGGCCCACGATCTTGCTACCGCCGGCACCTTCTCCAGATACAACTCCCGCAGGTGCCAGGCATATCGCATCGGCGTGTGGCAATAACAGAGATGAGGCACCCCAGCAGGTGCCTTCACCCCCTTGGCAACACAATGGCTGGAGCTAATAACGAGATCAAATCCCGTTAAATTGAACCGTTCGATGGCCCCCGGCATCCAGGGCAACAACTTCCGATAATATTGCTTCACGCCCGGAAGATTCTGCATCCAGCTCGTATGAATCTGCATGGCAGACAGTGTGGGCGACAAGGCCTTGCTATCAGCCAGCAGCGTGAAGACCTCGGCCTGGGGGTAGATGCCACACAGCGCTTCGAGCACTTTCTCGCCGCCACGCATGCCAGTCAACCAGTCATGTACTAATGCAACGCGCAACCCTGCTCCTACTTGGCACTCATCGTCATGAATATGATTGTATCTCTTTCTCTGTTCCGCTAGAGTCAAAATGGACACCAGGATTAACCAACACGATGGCTAAGCCCCGCAAGAAACGCATCCCTGAGTTCGCCCTCATCGGCGACGTCGATGATTGGGAAGGCGATCTCATCAAAGATCTGCTCGAACTCAAGCCCGGCAGCGAATGTGCCTTCCACATCGACTCGGCCGGCGGCTCCGTTTACGGAGCGATGGCTGTGCTCACGCTCATGAGGCTGCGCAAACTCAAAGTCAGTTGTTATGTTCTCGGCGAATGTTCATCCGCTACCGTGCTGATCTTCGCCGGTTCACACAAACGCTACGTCACCCCCTATTCGACCATGCTCTTCCACAAGATGCGTTGGGAAAGCGACAAGCGGGTCGACAGCAAAGAAGCCCGACACTGGGCCGCTCACTTCCAGGAACTCGAAGGTGATCTGCTCGATCTCGAAGTCAAGCTACTGGGCAATGTCTCCAAGCAGCACGTCAGAAACTGGATCAACGAAGGCCGCTTCCTCACCGGCAAGCAAGTCGCCGAAGCGGGGCTGGCGGAGCTTGTCGAACTGAAGTGACCTTCTTTCTCCCCTCTCCCCAGGAGGGAGAGGCGTTGGGGGTGAGGGGGAGCATGGCACTTGTCCCTTACCCCAAATCCGCCGACCGTGCATCGAGAAACTGATGCAGCCGGGCGTAACTCCACCCGAGATCAAACTCTCGCCCCACTTCCTTCAACTGCTCCAGATACTTCTCGGTAATCGGTTCCGCCTTGCCGACATAGTTGGGATCGCAATAGTAGACTCGACATCCCAGCGGCCGATGCTCCCGTGCCGTGCAGAGCTTCTCTACCTGAAACGGGCAGAACGACTGATCGGTCGGGGTCTCGTAAGCCGGCGCTCCGCTGAGCAGTACCTCCGCCTCCAAATGTGAAAGGAACAAGGTGTGGCCATACTCCGCAAACCGACAGCACTTGCCGCTGGCCACGCACACCGGCCCATGCGAACGTATCTCCGCATCGGCTGAATCGTAGAGCTTGAATACTCTCGACCGCACCGCCTGCCGTTCATCGTCACTCAAATCGCTGAATCGTCGCATTTGGTTCCAAAACTGTGCCACACTCCGATGGTACTCCATCGGGGTGTGGTTCTCCATCGCCCGCAGCCACTGCCTGAGGATTACGGAGACTTGAGCAAGCGATTGCTCCCCCTCACCCCCAACCCTCTCCCTCCAGGGGAGAGGGGAGAAATACCATCAACTTTCTTTTGCTCGTGTCTCGATCATCCTCGCTGTGATCTCTTCCACCGTGAATAAGTCCCCCTTGCCGCTCCCCGGGCAACGCTGTTGCACTTCCTTCCAACTCTTGGGTGATTCAAGGTTATGATCCCAGAACGGCCAGGTGCGGCACTGGCGAGGCCGAACTTCATAAACCAGGCACCCTGCTTCATCATCGAAGAAGATGCAGTTATCATTCGCCTGATCTCTCAGACTTCGGCTACGGCCTACTTTCCGGGTGTAGACCTTCTGGAATTCATCGAACGGCATGCCAAAATGATCGGCAAGCAGGCTGACTTCCTCATCATCGACCCAGACGTAGCCCGGCCCACGGCAGCAGTTGCCACAACGGGTGCAGCTGAACCGCAGACCATCCTCGTACCAGACAGGCTCAGACATCGCTTGCACATCCTGGCGGAATCGACATAATCTATGGTACAGTAACCGACACGTAAGTAATATGATGAGCCTTATGAATAACGAACGCACGCTCCTGTCTCGCCAACTGACCGTACTGACGATTTTCACCATCGTCGGCTTCTCTTTCCGCTTCCTTCCCTACTGGAAAGAGCAGTATCAGGGCTGGCTCATGTGCATCTGGGGCATGAACGCCGTCATGCCGTTGTTTATGGTGAGCGTCTCGAAATGCTGTTCGACGATATTGGGGTACGCCCTGCCCTTGGTGGGTTTCATCGTCAGTGATCTGATCATTCAGTGGATATTGATCGCCAAAGGAATGGATACCTCTTCGATTCGTGGCCGACTGGTGACCTACGCCATCTTCCTTGTGCTGGCACAACTGGGGCTGGTGCTGAAGTACCTCAAGCTTCCCAAATGGGAGAACGTTCTGGCCGGCGTGGGTTTGACTCTGGCCGGTTCAATTCTGTTTTTCATCATCAGCAATGGCCTGGTGTGGATGAAGTCTTCACCTAGTGACGGCCAGTATTTCTATCCTCCCACATGGGCCGGCCTGGTCGAATGCTATGTCCAAGGCATCCCCTTCTTCCGCAACCAGTTAATCGGCGATGCCATCTTCAGCTTCGCTTTCTTCAGCATCTACCTGCTGTTGGAGCAGCGATACATCTTGAAGGCACCTAAGCCTGTGGCTGTGGGGGCGTAGGTATTAGGTCTAATACACTCTGAATGGCTAACTAAGGATCGATGACATGCCAATTAAGAAGATAGCAGGCGGAGCAGCAGTCGGTGCGGCGACAGGTGCTTTGTTGGGGCCAGTCAGTGCCGTGGCCGGCGGGATCATCGGCGGCATCAAGGGTGCCAAACTCGGCAAGGCTGAAGCAGAGCGTAAGAAGGCCGACAAAGAGAAGAAAACTGCTGCCAATGCCAAGAAGAACTCAATCAAGCGCAAGAAGTAAGCTATGTCGCTTCAAAATAATGCATGGGAGAGTTCAGATGATTGCGGATGAACTGCAAAAATTGACCGAACTTCATCGCCAGGGTGCGTTGACCGATTATGAGTTCACTGAAGCTAAGCACAAACTCTTAAGCAATTCAAATGGGCAGGTGCCTGCTACAGTTCTACCCGTCGAGGATTCATCTTACCGCAGATTTGGGCCAAGCTCATCCATGGTATTCGCCCTCCTTGCTCTATTGGCAACTCTCTTTGTCAAGGGAGGCTTTTTGATTGCAGCACTGACTAATCGAAAGCTTGTCGAAGGAGCGCCTCAGCTTGATGAAAAGACCTGGCTCCCCGTGCTTATTCTGGATGCCTTCTTAATGCCTTTATTATGCTAGGCACTCCCCATTTGGATCTTGCATACCGGTAAGATTCGCGACTTCAGTATCCTGATTCTCGTATCGGCGCTCATCTCAGGGCTGTTTGGCCTTTATAGTGGAATTGGTTTGGCCATTTTGGCATTCTTTCATGGAGCTGTTCTTGCAGTCTGCTGGCTTTACTGGCGACCACAGTCATTTCTCGCGGCTTGGTTAGGAACGGCTTTCATTGCCCTCGCAAGTAATCTGATCTGGATAGGCACTTTTGCGGCACTGGGGATCAAGGATATCTAATCCTATCATCATGAGTTGATTCAATTTCTCAACCGCACTATCTCTTGTTGTAGTGCGGTCGTCTTGTGATAATACTGAGACAGACACTCTTAAAATGACGAGTTCTTCGCCCGAGTCGCTGCCCGTTTCTTGAGTTCATTCGTCCGAGCGTTAGCCTGAAGAGTACGGTATGCAGCTTGCACATCGGCGCTGCTGTTCTTGCCTTCCTGATATCCCGTCACGCCCTGTGCCGAGAGAATCTGCCGATCTTTGAATAAATTCTCCAGCAAATCGTGGATCGAATCCAGCTCTGAATAGATCGAGGGCTGCGGCGTGCGATTCTTGAATAGGTCTTCTATCTTTCTCCGTTCCGGCGCCCCCAGGGCCCAAGTAGCCCGATGAACATATTCCTTTATTTTGGGCACAGCGAACCTCGCACGACTCTTGGCCTTCGTCCATTGCGCCACGTCGGCGTTCATGGCGTGCAATTTTTCTTCTGATGTCAATGATTTGTTTGAGGCTGATTCCAACTCGCCCCGGAGGCTTTCCATCCGGACGCGCATGGTGTCGATATTCACTTCGAGCACCAGGATCGTGTTCCATCGGGCTTCGAGTTTCTGCCACTTGGCCATAATCTCCGCAGGCACCGAGCCAACATCTGGGACATCCTCTTGAACCGGCAGCAGCATTTTGACTTGGAGATACAGATGGGGAACGTGAGGTGGTGGTGCCGGAAGCGGCAGATTCAACTCTGAGAAATATCCCGGCAAAACTAATTGGGCCCCATCATGGGGAAGCCAGGATTCTACCTCCTTGGTGGAGAGACCGATAGCCCTAAGAAGGTTCTCGATTGTCAAGTGCTGACTAATGGCTGGATTCTGAAAACTTCGCTGGGGAAGACGAATAGTCAAGCCGTGCGGCGCACTATCCGGTTTGAGCCAGACTTCCGCAAACGACTCTCCCCGGTACGATAAGCTTGCCCAGTGGGTCGAGGGACGTCTTTCGGAAAAGTTCATGACGGTCTCGTTCCTGTATTACCCAGCTTTCATCTGTTAGCACTCATGCCTAATAGATATTACACAAATTAATCTCACTTGCTCACGCTCTCTACCTTCAGCACCGGCATCTCCACGTCCGTATCCACCGTCGATGGCAAATCGAGCTTCACGGTAGCGAGATCGTCCTCTTGGTCCAATTCAAGCTTGCCGATGTCCTTGAAGATCGGCACTCGTACCACAAAAAGATGGGCAGAGGCGATCTGCGGGTCGATGCGGACGTAGTTCTTGGGGCCTTTCCAGTTCCAGGTCTGGTTGGTCATCAGGTCGTGAACGAAGTAGGTCTGATCGGCTGCCAGGCCCAGTTCTTCGAGGTCAAGTTCGACTACACCTTCTTGTACCTTATGTGGATCGAGATTGACGACGCAAATCAGCCGGTCGCCATGATCATCTGTCGTCTTACTGTAACAGAGAATGTTCTGGTTGGCGATAGGATGGAAGTGGATGTTCTTTAGTTGCTGCAGCGCCGGATGAGTGCGGCGTGTTTGATTCAGCAGCTTGATGAGTGTTCGCAGGCTGCCGGGCATGTCAGCAGGTCGCTGCTTGATTTCGTACTTCTCCGAATCCCGATACTCTTCACTACCCTCGTGCAGGGGCTCGTTCTCATAGAATTCGAAGCCACTGTAGATGCCATACAGTGGTGAAAGCGTCGCCGCCAGGATCAGCCGGATAGCGAAGGCGGGCTTCCCCCCCTTTTGCAGGTAGGCATGCAGAATATCGGGAGTGTTGGCGAAGAAATTGGGACGGAAGTACTCGACCATTTCGGTCTTCGTCAGCTCCGTTAGATACTCGGTCAGTTCGGCCTTGCTGTTTCGCCAGGTGAAATAAGTGTAGCTCTGGCTGAAACCGATCTTGGCCAGTTCCTTCATCATGGCAGGCTTGGTGAACGCCTCAGCCAGGAACAGGACTTCGGGATAAAGCCGCTTCACCTGGTTGATCAACCATTCCCAGAGGCCAATGGGCTTGGTGTGAGGATTATCGACCCGGAAGATCTTCACCCCCTGCTCGATCCAGAAAAGAACAATGCGAAGGACTTCCTGCCAAAGCGCGGGCCAATCGTTGTTATCGAACTCCAGTGGATAAACGTCCTGATACTTTTTGGGCGGGTTCTCAGCATAGGCCACCGTGCCATCTGCCCGGCGTTTGAACCAATGGGGACACTGCTGAACGTAAGGATGATCTGGCGAGCAATTCAGCGCCAGATCAATTGCGATATCAATGTCATGAGCCCGTGCCGCTCCGATGAGCATGCGGAAGTCGTCGAGGGTGCCTAGAGCCGGTTCGATGGCATCGTGGCCGCCTTGCCAGTTGCCTACAGCCCACGGAGAGCCAACATCATTTTGATCGGCTTCCGAGGCATTGTTCTTCCCTTTTCGATTGGTCAGACCGATCGGATGAATGGGTGGCAGGTAGAGCACATCGAAGCCAATATCTCGCAGCTCAGGCAGCCTGCGAAGAACATCCCGCAGCGTGCCATGCTTGCCTGGCACAGTGGACTGCGACCGGGGGAAGAGCTCATACCAGGCGGCAAACCCGGCCCGGAGTGGATCGACGGTAATCTGGTAAATGTCTTCGGTCGAAACCAATTGCGCGTGATCAGGATAGTCAGTGCTGATTTCAGCAAGTACCTTATTGAGCCCGATCAGCACCGATTCTTCGACCGGATGATTCGGATCGCCCAGCAATAACGCCGCCTGCATGAGGGGCACACGGGCAGCGCCTCGAGGCACACGGTCAGCAAGGGTACGCAATAGCGCTGCCCCTTCCTGAAGCTCTAGTCCCAACTCCCGCTCGCCGGCTTTCCATTTCCTGGCGAGAAAGTCCTGCCAGGTTGCAAAATCATCGGTCCAGGCAACGACTGAGAATTGATAGGTTCCGAGTTGCTCCAGGTGAAAGCTGCCTACCCAGCGATCATTTCCAATGTGCTGGAGGGGCACATGATGGTGTTCACGACTGCCCTCGTGGTGATACCGTACCGCCGCGCCCAGAACACCAGAGCCATCGCGAAAGATGGTGGCACCGATCTGAACGAGCTCGCCCTGCAACCGCTTGACTGGATACTTGCCGCCATCGACCGAAGGCTCAATTCGAGCAAAACGGATGCGTTCATCATTCATCCGCTGCATGGTCGGCGTGGCAGACAGGGGCATAAGCCATTCCCTCGGTTCTGGTAAAACATCCGATAATAATAACAATTCTACGTTGCGTTCCGAGCGATGATAAGTGGTATATTGCTGGGCAAGATCGGAATCGGACAGTTTCATTTCGTTTCTATTGGTACCTAAAGCGTGAAGATCTCGACTAACAGATTGCGGATCCGCTGGTACGGTCGCTGGGAGGCGCTTCTGGAGCAAAGCCTGCCTGAACGCTGGGCCAAACTCCTGGGCCGCTGGTTAAGCCAGCAGCGGTGGTTCCTGGGAAAGGTAGACAGACCGCCGGCGGTAAGGTTGACGGTGGCTTGGCCAATTGTGGTAGCGGGACAAACGGTATGGTGGTGCATCTTTGAAACAGCTTCAATGGGTTTAACACGACAGTATCAACTGCCAATGGTGTTGCTCAAGGAGCGAATATCAGGCCAAGTTATCGCCACGGTCGCCGGTGCTGAGGATGGTGTGGTTGTCGATGCCTGGACTTGGCCACCGTTTGCCGAATGGGTGTTGAGGGTGATGGCAGGAACTGAGCATACGGATCATCTAACTGCCTGGCAAAAAGATACCCTACGAACCGATCTGCCAGCGAAACCCCTGCTGAAAGAGCAGAGCAACACGACTGTCACACTGGGAGAGACCTACTTCCTCAAAGCCATTCGTTCCCTCGTCCCCGGCATCCAACCCGAAGAAGAGATGGGCCGGGAACTGACGGCACGTTCATTCCCAAACACGATACCGTTGCTTGGCGGTTTATCACGTTCCACAGTGCTCGAACCGACCAGCCTGGCAGTGCTATCGAAGTTCGTCCACAGCCTTGGCAGCGGCTGGGAATGGTTCCTCTCCTCTATCACGATGTATGAAATGGAAGAACCGTGTCACACCCCGTTGGTACTCCAACGGGGTGTGCTTCCGAATCAAGAACGTATCCTCTCGAACAGTGATATCCTCCTCGAAAACGCACACCTCCTCGGCCAACGCACCGCCGAACTCCATCGCTGCCTGGCCCAACCTTCGGATGATCCCGCCTTCGCCCCCGAACCGTTCGGACAAAGTGATTACGATGCGCTGTGCACCCGAATCCTGGAGCGGTACGATATCCTGTGGAGCCTAACCAAACATCACAATGGTTTATCCCTTCGAGAGTTGTTTAATCGTGAAGACATCCTGCTCACGATAACTAAACAGCCGTTCATCCCAATGACTCTGCAACGCCATCGCATCCACGGCGACTATCACCTCGGCCAGGTGCTGCGAACCGAGAACGATTGGCTGATCATCGACTTCGAAGGCGAACCGCTGCGACCACTGAACGAACGCCGGGCCAAGGATTTGTGTTTGCGAGATGTGGCTGGGATGATCCGATCGTTTGCCTATTTGGCGGGGGTCACGAAAACGGCCCTCCCAAACGAGCTAGCGAAGGCGTTCAGGAAGGGGTACTTGAAGGCTGAACCATTGTTGAACAATGCATCGACGCAACAGTTGCTGTTGCTCTATGAACTTGAGAAAGTGCTGTACGAGATCGAATATGAACTGGGATCACGCCCGGAGTGGGTGCACATCCCCTTGAGCGGTGTGGTTCAGTTGCTGAAGGCAGCAAGCCACCTACACCCCCTCATCCCCATCCCCTCTCCCTCCAGGGGAGAGAGGAGAAGATATTAGCCCTTCTTCGTTAAATCCGAAACCGGCGTCTGAGCATCAAAGGTCAATTGGGGTGAATCACCAGCGGGCCATTGCAAAATAACTTTAGGCCACTTCTTGGTATAGCCACGAACGGCGAGCCAGCGGCAACCCACCCAAAGCGTAGCGACTAAGGCCAACAGCGTGGCGAAGCCAAACCACCAGCGGCGGTGGTACCACTGCAAACCGACCATCTCAAACGTCTTCACCTTCTCAATGCCATCTGTTTTAAGTTTCAGGCCCATCAGCATCGTATCGCTAGCCTTCTCGCTGAAAGCCGCCTGTTCCAACGGAAATGAGGCTAGTAGGTAATAAAGCAGAAAGATCAATGTCACAAGCAATAGGCACCCCAGTACGACATGATCCTTGAGGGCTGCAATGCGTTGCAGTGTTGGCTTCATGTTTTGCACAGCGGGGGCATGCACCAACTTTTCGACGAGAATGACGATCAGAAGTAGCGTGCCGACGAAGCATGCTAGGAACGCCAACACGAGTATGGTGGCGCCCGACAGCCCCTTGGTCAGATTCGCTCCTTCCGGCAAGGTGGAGGCATAGCCAAAGGCAACCGCCAGGCCGCTCTGACTGACCAGATTGGTATCCCCGACATCCACTCCCGTCCAAGGGAAGAAGAACAGGAAGAATAACACCACTAGTACCCCCAGCCCGAACCAGTGATGGAATTCATCGGGCAACTTGATATGCTGCAGCCGGGCAAGGATCTCAGCCCCACGTCCACCTCCGGAATGACCTGTCGATGCCGAGAGTGACGGTGTCAGTGGTGGAATCACCGTACCGGACTTGGTCGAAGGCGGCCAAGCCGTGGTCGGTGCCAGCGGATCGGGCACCGGGGGAGAAGGCGGTGGTGGAGGCAACGGAGGCAGCAATGTGGGCGGCCCGGCCGGTGGTGGTGAAGCAGGTGGCGTTTCCGACGACGGAGCAAAGGGCACCGTCAGCGGTCCATGGCATAGCGAGCAGTTCGTCGTCTGTCCCGCCGCCGACTCGGGCACATCGATCACCTTGGCACAGTGTGGGCATACCAGTTTCATGATAGTCTCCATTGACTTCTACTATTCGGAATCTAGTCCACCTCATTCACCACATAAAGGGGCAAACGTCGCTGCCCTTCATAATAAGATACAGAAAGCTGAGCTATCCGCTTCTTTCCTTTTGTTCGACAGGCCTATCATGCTCGTTCGCCAAGCTGTGCTGACTGCTCCGTTTCAAACTGCTGTGCGTGAGGTGGAACTCCCCTCTTCAGCCCACAATCAGATTCAGGTAAGCACGGCCTATTCCGCCATCAGCGCCGGCACCGAACTTGCTGTCTACACCGGCAAGCACCAGTGGCTTCAAGACCCGAAGATGGTCGATTGGAAGTTCCCCTTCAAGCCGGGCTACAGTGCTGCGGGCACGGTGACCGCTGTCGGTAGCGAAGTTAAGGGCTGGAAAGCCGGCGACCGGGTAGCCTTCCCCGGTAACCATGCTTCAGGCGAACTCCTTACCATCGGCCATGAACGGGGCAGGTTGTGGAAGCTGCCAGAAGACCTCGACTTCAAGACTGCAGCATGGTCATGCGTGGCCAGGTATGGCATGGGTTCGAGCATCCGTGCCGGGTTGACCTTGGGGCGCTCCGCTGCGGTGCTGGGCCTCGGTGTCATCGGGCAATGGTCGCTCAGATGTTTGAAAGCTGCAGGAGCGTTTCCCGTGGTCGGTATCGATGCAGTGAAGATGCGACGGGATGCCGCCTTGAAAGGCGGAGCTGATCATGTGATCGATCCGACAGTGGGGCCCGTAGCACAACAGCTACAAGAACTCCTGCAAGCCCGTGGAGCCGAGATCGTCGCCGACGCAACTGGTGTGCCCGACGCCATGCCCACTGCCATGAGCCTCGCCTGCGACGCCGGCCAGGTCATCGTCGTCGGCAGCCCCCGTGGCAAGGCCACCGATGTGAACTTCTACGACGATCTGCATCGCCGTTACATCGAAGTCAGCGGAGCGCATGGCAACATGCTCTTCGAAACGGGCCATACCCGCTTGGCCGGCGCTTGGACTGTGGACAAAGCTGAGTATTGGCTACTCGGCGCCTTCGCCCAGAAACGCATCACCCTCGATGGCCTGGTGACCCATGAGATCACCCCAGAGCAACTAGGCACCGCCTACGATGGGTTGCTGAATCACAAAGATACCTACCTCGGCGTAGTAGTGCGCTGGTAGCGAATGCGAGCGGGGGGCGTAAGCCCCCTGAGGGGAAACACAACGATTTGAACCGCTTACACCAATCCCTCCTGATCGGCTCCACCATCCTCGCCTCCTGGCTCGGCATGCAAGCCATCCACGAGTTCGGCCACGTCGTCGGTGCCTGGGCAACAGGTGGCACCGTTTCCCAAGTCGTCCTCAGCCCCTTAACCATCTCCCGCACCGATCTGGCACAGAACCCAAGCCCCTTGATGGTGGTCTGGATGGGGCCGATTCTCGGAGTGATCATTCCACTCCTCCTCTGGCTCCTGGGCCGTTTGATAAAGATGCCCGGCTCCTACGTCCTCCGTTTCTTCGCCGGCTTCTGTATGATCGCCAACGGACTCTACATCGGCGTCGGGACCTTTGATCGTGTCGGCGATTGTGGTGTCATGCTGCGAAACGGCTCCCCTGAATGGCACCTCTGGCTGTTCGGAGCCTTGACAGCACCAGCAGGTTTGTGGCTGTGGCATCAGCAAGGCATTCATTTCGGGCTGGGACGTGCCAATGGCCAGGTAGATAAACGGGTGGCCTATGGAGTGTGCGTCATCAGCATGATGTTACTGGTTCTTGCGTTCATTGTAGATGGCGTTTGATGTATTTTGCTCCAACGGAGCATTCGATAATAGCCAGG
>DAOMFV010000127.1:0-15168 GCA_035430005.1 Gemmatales bacterium | reverse complement strand
ACGCTGGTTCCTCTAGCCGTTTTACCCCTTTTAGGGAAGATACAAGTACCGTCGGGGTGTGGCGCAAGATCAACCCTATTATTCTGGCACCTGGCTTCTGGCTCCTTTTCTCCTTCAAGCTCCTATTCCGTTGACTCCCCTCCCCCTGCCCTTCATAATGCCCTTGCACTCTCTCCAAGGGCACCTGGGCTTCTCATGCTGAACTACGAGATCAAGATCTTCACCGGTCGGGCCAACCCGATCCTGGCTCACGAGATTGCTTCCTACCTGGGCCTCACCCTGGGCAAGCACACGCCGGGCAACTTCCCCGATGGTGAAATCTCCTACCGCATCGATGAAGATGTGCGTGGCCGCGATGTCTTCATCGTGCAGCCCACCTGTTCGCCGGTGAACGAAACGCTGATGGAACTGCTCATCATGATCGATGCGTTCCGTCGAGCCTCCGCCGCCCGCATCGCTGTCGTGCTTCCGTACTATGGCTACGCCCGGCAGGATCGCAAAGACCAGGGGCGTGTGCCCATCACCGCCAAGCTGGTCGCTGACCTAATCACCAAGGCGGGCGCCAGCCGGGTGTTGACCCTCGATCTCCACGCTGCCCAGATTCAGGGCTTCTTCGACATCCCCGTCGATCACCTGATGGCCGGCCCGATCTTCGTCCGCTACCTGCGCGATCAACGGTATAAACCGGAAGACATCGTCTTCGTCAGCCCCGATGAAGGGCGAGTCAAGGCTTCGATCTTCTACCAGAAGCGCCTGGGTGGTGAATTAGCGATCGTTGATAAGCGCCGCACCAGCGCCACCGAGACCAAGCAGGCCAATCTCATTGGTGCCAGCTTGAAGGACAAGGTCTGCTTCATGTTTGATGACATGATCTCGACTGGTGGCAGCATCGTCGGGGCAGTCAACATCGCCAAGGCAGCCGGGGCCAGGGAAGTGCATATCTTTGCGACCCATGCCGTGTTGTGCGGGCAGGCGGTGGAGAAGCTGCGTGAAGCGCCGATCAACAGCATCGTGGTGACCAACACCATACCGGTGCCGCCCCAGAAGCAGTTGCCGAACATGAAGACGCTCTCGGTCGGCCCGCTGCTGGGTGAAGCGATTCGCCGCCTGCACAGCAATGAATCGGTGAGTCGGTTGTTTGATCCGTTGTAAGGCTTCTTGTCAACAACTTGTGGGGAAGGATACCCATTGCCCATACAACAAGTCCATGGGATCATTCGTCAATCGTACTCAACTGGCAATCGCTCTGCTGGCGATTCTGGCCATCATCACGCACTTGTTCCTGCGGTTCGGGATCACGCATACCGTTTCGCCGTTTCCCTGGTGGGTGAACCTGCCCCTGTTTGTTGCACTCACCCTCGGCGGCATCCCGCTCGTCTTCGATCTTATTCGTAAAGCACTCAATCGCCAGTTCGGTTCCGATCTGCTGGCTGGCATCTCCATCGTCACCTCCATCATTCTAGGTGAATATCTGGCTGGCACTTTTGTGGTGCTCATGCTCTCCGGCGGTGAAGCCCTCGAAGCCTATGCGGTGCAGAGCGCCTCCTCGGTGCTGCGTGCCCTGGCCAAGCGTATGCCTGCTGTCGCCCATCGTCGTACCGGCAACATGCTGACCGATGTTAAACTCGATCAAGTAGCCATCGGCGATACGCTCGTCATCCATCCCCATGAGATCTGCCCCGTCGATGGCACGGTCATCGAAGGGCATGGCACGATGGATGAATCATACCTCACCGGCGAACCGTATCTTCTGCCCAAGTCGCCCGGCACGGCAGTGCTCTCCGGTTCGATCAATGGCGAAGCGGTGCTGGTCATTCAAGCAGACAAGCTGGCAGTTGATTCCCGCTACGCCAAGATCATGCAGGTGATGAAGGACAGTGAACAGCATCGGCCTCACCTGCGCCGCCTCGGTGATCAACTCGGCGCCTGGTACACGCCCATCGCTGTGCTGATCGCCCTGGCTGCCTGGATCATCAGTGGCGAGGCGACCCGGTTCCTGGCGGTGCTGGTGGTAGCCACGCCCTGTCCACTGTTGATCTCGATTCCGGTGGCGATCATTGGGGCGATCTCTCTCGCCGCTCGCCGGGGCATCATCATCAAGAATCCCGCTGCCCTCGAGACTCTCGAAACCTGCCGGACAGCCATCTTCGATAAGACAGGCACCCTCACCTACGGTAAGCCGGAACTTACCGAGATCATCGTCGCTCCGGGAAGAGATGCTGACACCATGTTGCGCTGGACAGCGAGCCTGGAACGATACTCGAAGCACCCTCTCGCCTCAGCGATCCTGCATGCCGCTGATGAGAAGGGCCTGGCCCTGATCCATGCCGAACACGTCAGCGAGAAGCCGGGGCAGGGGCTCTTTGGACGATTGCAGGGGCATGAAGTGCTCGTTTCCCATCGCAAGAAGTACTTGAAGCTGCACCCGGAGAAAGCAAAGGACCTGCCGCCGATTGCTGAAGGAATGGAATGTCTCGTTCTCGTCGATGATGAGTATGCAGCCATCTTCCGCTTCCGCGATCGTCCCCGTGTGGATGGCAAGCGGTTTATCGATCACCTGCGTCCCCGGCATGGCATCAACCGCATCCTGCTCGTCTCCGGTGATCGGGAGAGCGAAGTCGATCACCTTGCCAAGCTGGTCGGTATCACCGAAACCTATGCTTCCCAGTCGCCGGAACAGAAGCTGGAACTGGTCAGGAAAGAGACGAAGGCCGCCCCAACGGTCTTCCTTGGCGATGGCATCAACGATGCTCCAGCCCTGACCGCTGCCTCGGTGGGCATAGCCTTTGGTCAGAACAGCGACATCACCTCCGAAGCCGCCGACGTGGTGATCATGGAAAGTTCACTCGGCAAGGTAGACGAACTACTCCACATCGGCAGACGGATGCGGAATATCGCCCTGCAAAGCGCGGTAGGAGGTATGGCTCTCAGTATCATCGGCATGCTCATAGCGGCGGCAGGGTATCTTCCCCCGGTCATGGGAGCCATCAGTCAAGAAGCTATCGACGTCGCCGCAGTGTTAAATGCACTCAGAGTAGCTTGGCCTCCCAAGCAGTTGACTGATTATCATTGAAGACTCCAGGAACTACTTTCCATACACCTTCAGCCCCGCTTCCAATATCTTCACCGAAGCCTTCAAGTCTTCCTCTTTGAGCACATACGCAATCCGTACTTCATTCATGCCCAGCCCCAGCGTGACGTAGAACCCGTTGGCGGGGGCTACCATCACCGTCGCTCCGTTGAGCTGGAAGTCGGACAGCAGCCAGGCGGCGAAGGCGTCGCTATCTTTAACTGGCAGCCGGGCGATGAAGTAGAACGCCCCTTCGGGCTTGCGGAGGAACACGCCTGGAATCTTCGAGAGCCCCTCGAAGAGAACATCTCGCCGCTTCTGATATTCGACGACGATGCCCCGGAAATACTCTGGTCCCAGTTCCAGCGCTCCGATGGCGATGTACTGAGCCAACCCTGGCGGCGACAATCGACCTTGAGCCATCCGCATGCACGCTCCGAAGACCTCCGGATTGCGGGTGATCAGCGAACCGAGCCGAATGCCACAGGAACTGTACCGCTTGGAGAGACTGTCAACGACGATGACGTTCTCTTCAAACCCTGGCAGCGTCAGCATGCTGATGGCCTGGTTGCCATCGTAAACGAACTCCCGGTAGACTTCATCAGACAGAAGGAACAGCCCGCGCTCCTTGCAGAACTGGGCGACCATCAGCAGTTCATCTTTGGTATAGACCGTCCCCGTCGGGTTGCTGGGGTTGCAGAGGATCACCATCTTCGTCTTCGGGGTGACCGCCTTCTCCCATTCGCTCTTGGGCGGCAAATGGAAACCATCCTCACCCTTGCTGAGCAGCGGCACCAGCGTCGCCCCAGCCATCATGGCGAACGAACGATAGTTGGTGTAGAACGGCTCGACGACCAGGATTTCATCGCCGACATTGCAGCAGGCATACATCGCAAAGAGAATCGCTTCGCTGCCCCCCGTGGTGGCCAGCACTTCGCCCGGGGTTAGAGCTATGCCCAGCTTCTGATAGTAGTGGCGCAGCGACTCTACATATTCTGGTGTGCCGCCCGAAGGGGAGTAGGCGTAGACCTTGTCCTTGAGCTGAGTCAGCCGATTCCGCATGACCGCCGGCGTTTCCAGATCAGGCTGGCCGATATTCAGGTGATAGACATGCACGCCCCGCTTCTTGGCTGCGTCAGCATACGGGGCCAGCTTGCGAATCGGCGAAGCGGGCATCGCCACGCCCCGCTGCGAGATAGATAACGGCATCAGACTGCTCCGGGTGATAGCGGTATTGTAGTTGTCAGCTATCAGCTTTCAGCCGTCAGCCATACGAATCGAGCATGGAATGAAAGACTGTGCCACACTCCGGCGGTACTCCGCCGGGGTGTGGTTGCGAAGCACTCTACGCCATTCACTATAAAGAGTTGCTAACTCCATCAATCAATGGGACAGCGGCAAGTGCCATGCAACCACACCCGCTGAGTACAGCGGAGTGTGGCACAGTCTTCATGAAATGAGGTCTTTGTTTGGCTCACGGCTGATAGCTGAGAGCTGACAGCTCTTTCACTTCAACAGATCAAACATCGCCTCTTTTAGGGCGGGGAAGGCAAAGACAAACCCTTCGGCCAACAATCGCTTCGGAACCACAGAGCGACCATAAAGCACCAGGTCAGGATCAGTATTCAATATCCACCGCGCACCGAATCGCACCATCCACGAAAACGCCGGCAGGCCGATAGGCATCCCCATTGCCTGGCGAAGACACTTCATGAACTCTCGCTGTGACAAAGGATGCGGTGCGCTGGCGATGTACATACCTTGCATGCTCTTTTGTAGCAGAGCTCGTTCAAAGAGCTGGTTCATATCCGCTTCGTGAATCCAGCTCATACCCTGCCTGCCGGAACCGACCGTACCACCCAGACCCCAGCGAGTAAGTGACCGAAGCGTGGAGAACGCTCCGCCACCCGCTCCACGATCACGCCCTAGCACGAAACTGGTGCGCAGTATCACCTGCCTTTGAGTAGGCAATACGCTGGAACGATACGCTTCCTCCCAGGCCTTCCCCACGAAGGGGGCGAGGCCGTAACCTGGGGCTGAGTCTTCCGAACAGACCACCTCGGGAGGATCGCCATAAATATGGGCGGTGCTCATCTGCACCCAGACCGGCGGAGGCGATTCGATACTTCGCAGCGCCTGCCCCAGCACCTGAGTCGATTCCACACGGGAACGAAGGATCTCGTCCTGATGATCGGGAGTCTTTCTGCAATCAACAGTGCGCCCGGTCAGATTGACCAGCCCCGTTGCCCCGGCTAATTCATGCCGCCAGTCCCCGAGGGTGCGGGCATCCCAGGTAACGTGCTTCCAGTTACCTTTAACCTTGGACGGGCGACGGGAAAGGATGACGACTGACGCACCCCTCGCTGTCAGGTGGGCAGCCAGCGATATTCCCAGGAAACCACTACCGCCGGCAATCACGATGCGCTGTGAGGACAGGAGCGGGGACATGGCTTTCCTGTTCTGGAAAGGATAAAAAACTGTGCCACACTCCGGCGGTACTCCGCCGGGGTGTGGTTGCGATGATTTGCATGCCAAACACCAAGACATCGTAACACTATGTTCTGCCATGCAACCACACCCCGCTGAGTACAGCGGAGTGTGGCACAGCCTTAGTAAGGCAAGTCCATTGTCTGGCTGATAGCTGACAGCTAATTGCTGACAGCTTTGATCGTCGCCAGCCATGCCTTCGCGGGGCCATAGAAACTGGCCTGCGTCATATACACACTGGGCTCGATGCTCTCCACCTGCCAGCCGGTGGTGAAGCTGTCCCGGATCTCCTGCTGCTTCATGCGGCGGGGGCCTTCGGTGCCGGGCTGATCTTCGCTGAAACAGATGAGGTACAGCCGAGCACCAGGCTTGAGGCAGCGGTGGATATTCTCGACGTACTTCTGCCGATCCTTGTCATTAAACACATGAAAGACGCCAGCATCGATGGCGGTATCGAACTGCTTTCCCAGATCGGGCAACGTCAGCACGCTGGCAGCCAGGAAGGTGATGGGCAGCTTTTGATCACCAAGCCGGGCTTTGGCCAGTTCAATGGCTTGAGGCACCAGATCGAAGCCGGTCACCGTATGACCACGCTCAGCCAGGTAGATCGCATTGCACCCGGTGCCACAACCGATGTCGAGCACGCTGCCCTTGATCTTGCCCGTTTCTTCGAGTTCGATAATCGCGGGCTGCGGGGCATCAATCTCCCACGGTGCCTTGCCTTCATAGACACTGTGAAAGAACTCGACACTGCCAGAGTTACTCGCTGATGCAGTCCGCCCCGGTATCGAGGGCCCAGTATTTATTCTGGCTGCTGGCTCCTGGCTTCTGTCTCCTGCGTTCATCGCTTTTGATCCTCCAGCACCCAGCGCACCGATTCGGGCATGCCCTGAGCGAACTTGACCTTCGGATCATACCCCAGCTCACGTTTGATCTTGGCACAACTATAGCCGAGGTTCAGCCCGAGGAACTTGATGCGGCCCTGCGTCAGAAGCGGGGCCTGCTTAGCTCCCCGCATCCGGGCGAAGCCCTCCACCAGCTTAGCCATCATCTTCGCCACGCCCAGCGGCACATGCTTGGTCGGCTTCGGCAGCCCGGCTGCGTCAGCGACCGTTTCCATGAACCGCTTCTTGGTCACCACTTCGTCATCGGTAAGATTGTAGATCTGTCCCACAGCCTTGGGGTTCTCGATGGCCAGGAACACCGCCTGCACGATGTTATCGACATGGATCGTGTTCATCTGCTGCTCGCCGCTGCCGAGGTAGCGGACGATGCCCTTCTTGAGGTTTTCCAGCAGCTTGGGCAGCACGGTCCGGTCACGGGTGCCATAAACGAAACCCGGCCGCAGGATGACGATGGGCACCTTCTGGGTGTTGAAGTAACCCATCACAACGGCTTCCGCTTCCATCTTCGTCTGCGTGTAGCCATCCATGTGCTGCTTGGGGGGCGGGGTGGTCTCGTCGGTATCGAAATGATCACGGGCTTCGTACACGCCCAGACTGCTGACATGAACAAAGCGATCGACCTTGCGCTGCTTCGCTTCTTCGAGCAAGAGGGCCGTCGCCTGCACGTTCACCTGGCGAAAGTCTTCGACCGGGCCCCAGTCGCCCACCTTGGCTGCGGAGTGGATAACGACATTGACCCCCTCCATCGCCTGGTGAATCGACGCTGGATCGCTGAGATCACCCTGCACCACCTGGCAGCCAAACTGCTGGGGCCAACGCAGATCGCTGGTCGACCGGGCGATCGTCACCGTCGGGATACCCCGCTTCTGGCACGCTTCAGCGAGATGAGAACCAACAAACCCGGTAACACCGGTGATGAGATACTTGGGCATAGTGGGCCTTGATAAACAATGTCGTTATTGTTGTATCAAGCATGGTCTGGATTGTAGTCCTCACTCTCCGAGTGAGGACGTGGGGTGCAATCGTTGGCGCACTTCTCATGTGGCATTCACGGTGATGGTGGTGACGACGTCAAGTCTCCTTGTCATCACTCGGAGAGTGATGACTACAATCACGCCGTCCGTTCCTTCGTCCAAGCTTTGGGCTTCAGTGTCTTCGCCTTGTCGGTCAACTTGAGAATCGTCGCCATCAGGCCCGGTTCGTCCATGCCTAAATCATGAAGTAGTTCGTGTCGTTCCCCATGTTCGACGAAGCGGTCGGGCAGACCGATGCGGGTGATGTTGGAACTATCCAACCCGGCTGCATTGGCTGCTTCGAGAACCGCGCTGCCGAAGCCACCAACGATAGTGCCTTCTTCGATGGTGATGACAAAAGGCAGCTCTTTCACCGCTCGCAGGATCGTCTCCTCATCGAGTGGTTTGATGAACCGGGCATTGATCACGCCAATGTCCAGGCCCCGTTCCTTGCGGGCCTGCTCAGCGACCTTCACGCACATCGGCAGCATGGTACCACAGGAAACGATCGCTCCGTCCATGCCCCAGTCGATAATCTCAGCATGGCCGAGTTCGACGGGAGCCACCGCGCGATCCACCGTTTCCAGATTGGCCTTCGGATACCGCATCGCTGTGGGGCCATTGTGGTTCAGCATGAACTTCATCATCGGCTCAACGTCTTTGCTGTCGCCGGGAGCCATCACCACGAAGTTCGGGAAGATGCGGAGGTAGGGAATGTCGTAGGTGCCATGATGCGTCGGGCCATCGGGACCGGTCAAGCCGCCACGATCAAGGCAGAACATCACAGGCAGATTCTGGAGCGATACTTCCTGGAACAGTTGATCATACGATCGTTGCAGGAACGTTGAATAGATGGCGACGATGGGCTTCACCCCCGTCTTGGCCAAGCCGCCGGCGAAGGCGACGCCATGCGATTCGCAGATGCCGACATCGAAGAAGCGATCAGGGAAGTCGTCTCGCACCTTTTCGAGCTTATTGCCCTGACACATCGCAGCGGTGATGACAGCGACCTTGGGGTCCTCCTTCATCGCCTGATAGATGCAGCTCGAAACCGCATCAGTATAGGCAGCAGCGCCACCAGCCTTGAGGCTGAGAATCTGTCGTTCCGGACCAACTCCGGTGATGACTGGCGGAGTGTGGTACTTCACCGGGTCGTCGCTGGCTTCAGGCACACCCTGGCCCTTGGTGGTCAGCACATGCAGCAGCACCGGGCCATCGAGTTGCTTCATATCCCGCAGCGCTTTGCGTAGCTGCGTCAGATCATGGCCATCGATAGGGCCGAAGTAACGGAAGCCGAGTTCTTCAAAGAGCATGCCGCCGGTGAGGGTCGCCTTCAGCCCTTCGCGCATCTTCTCCAGCGCCTGGTTGGCCATGTTGCCAACGATGGGCACCTTGGAGAGGATGTCTTGCAACATCGCTTTGGAATCACGATAGAAGTTACTGACTCGAGCACGATCCAGAGCACGGGCCACAGAACCGGTGCGTGGGCAGATCGACATCTCGTTATCGTTCAGGATGACGAGGAACTTCTTTCCCAACTCGCCGGCGTTGTTCAGCGCCTCGTAAGCGATACCCGACGGAAGCGACCCATCGCCGATGACGACGACAGAATGACGTTCGCTCTGGCCCATCAGATCGTCACCGACCTTGAGTCCGATGCCACTGGAGATTGAGCAGGCAGCATGGCCGGTCATGAACAGATCGTAGGGACTTTCGTTCGGGTTGGGGTAGCCCATCAGGCCACCCTTGGTTCGGATGGTATGGAACTGTTTGTACCGCCCGGTGATGAGCTTATGCGGATAGACCTGGTGGCCGGTATCCCAGATGAGGCGGTCGAAGCGGAAGTCGTAAGTCAGGTGCAAGGCCAGGCACAGTTCGACAACGCCGAGGTTCGAGGCGAAGTGAGCCGGGCGGGTGGTGAGGACACGCACCAGCTCATCACGAATCTCCTGCGTGAGCGTCTCGAGTTCAGGCTCAGAAAGTCGATGCAGATCGGCAGGCGCTTCTATCTTGGAGAGCAATAAGCTCATGAAGACCTCAGTACGGACGATGAAGGGCGGAATGACAGATAGATGCCGTTTATTCTATGAGCGGCCATCTACTTTGCGATGTAAAGTTACAGTATCTTCGGGGAAAATGCAAGGGGAAGTGGTAAAGGATAGGGGCCAGAATAAGACAAGCTCTGGGCAACATTGGCACTGTTATTGGAAGATATGGCCCCGAAGAAGAGTTACCTCTTCAATAAGCGGTCTTGTAATAGTGTATTATTCTGGCTCCTGACTTCTGGCTCCTTTTTCAACTCACCCCCAGCCCCGGCCCGGTCAACTGCCCCGTCAACAGCCGTCCCTCCACCGGTTCAAACAACCCCGGATAGCTCCGCTTCCATCGTTCATTGGCAGCGGGCAGGTACTGCCTGGCGTTCGCTTCAATGGCAGCTACCCCTCTCACATGAGCCGCTAACCCAGCGGAATGGATAAGCGACGGGCCGGGGCAGGTGAGATCCTGCACGCACAGGAACATGCCATAGTGCCGGGCAGCGCTGGCGAGCAGCAGCGAGGTCGATTGCCCCTTGCAGGCTTTGAGAGCCACGCCGGTGTAACCCTGCTCACGGGCCAGTTGCAGGCTCTCCAGATCGATCAGCGATTCATCAATGACCACAGGCACCCGTTTCGAGACCGCATGCATCTTGTTCTTCGGGTTCGCCTTCAAGTCTCGGGCAGTCGGCTGCTCAATGTACTGCACCCGGCTCAGGGCCTGGGGCGATTGTTCTTCCAACTGGCGAAGGAAGTCGAGCAGGTATTCCACGTTCTTGCACTTCTCGTTGAAGTCGAGCGAGTAGCTCCAACTGGTGCAGCCCCGCTGCATCTGAGCAAGCTTGGCAGCCGATTCGACCCGCAGCACACGATCAACGTCCCAGCCAAGATCATCGCCGTTGAGCTTGATCTTCAGATGCGTCAACTGATCGCGCTTGATCCAGTCGAGCAGGTGCATCGGGTAGCCATCCTGTTTCGCTGTACCGGCCACTTCTTCCGGCGTCAAAGCATCGAGCGCCCCGACCAGATGATAGAGAGGCAGACTGGGAACCGGCGCACCGGCTACATGATCGGTGATCCAGACGTTGGCAAACTCCTCGCCCAGGAAGCTGCCCACATCTTTGTTCAGGAACTCTCGGCCATAGGTGGAATAGCTGCTGAGGCCCTGCAGCTTGCCATACGCATCGTGGATGGCGGCATCAATGGGGCTGGCAGCAACGAGGGTGGCCAGCTTCGGCATCGATCTTTCGGTGCCTGCCTGCAGATAAGCAGGTTCCAGATCATGGTTCAGTTCGATGGGATGACCAAACTGGCGATGCTCTCGTGTGAGATAAGCTGCTTCTTCAGCAACCTCCTGCATCAGAGCCAGGGTCTGCTCATAACTGAGGGCCGTGGAGGGAAACGCCCAGACATTGCCGAGCGGCATCGAGCCGAACCCGACCTGGTGCCGGCCCTGTCTGTCTTCGATGACGACATGAGCGTTGAGAATGGTGGCACGATCCAGCGCCACGCCGCCAAACTTGATCGGCGTGCGGTACCGAAACGATTCTTCACCCAGTTGAACATCCACGACCCGAACAGCTACCAACATGATGGCTCACTTAACAGATGCCCTTCGCTGACCATCAGTAGAGCGAATGTTGTGGAACAATGCAATGAAAATGAGGTGATTACTCCCGTCGCCTCGGACAGGAAAGGGGTGAGAGGCGGGGAGTGCCTTGTGATGTCTCTCAATTACATGAACTCAATGTCTGCTGGTCTGTGCTCCAACGGAGCATCCGATATTAGCCAGGCCCGGAAGGGCCTGGTTAGATGACATAGCGTTGTCAAAGCTCCGAAGGTGCGCTCGATGTCTCAGACGCTCCTCCGGAGCTTGTCGCATCTTGGTCGATTGTCCAGGCCCTTCCGGGCCTGGCTAATATCGAAGGCCCCTTTGGGGCCAATACTAGAGCACCTCATCAAACGTCACAAGCCGCGGGATGACTCCTGCGGCTTGTCGATTGTTATTGACGTTCGACCTGAACTTACCAGAGCAGGGTCATGTGAACATTGAGACCGTCGATGGCCAAATTTACGTGACGGGCAGCTCGTGGGTTGGTCGATTGTTCAGAGTAAGTCGAGCCGGCTTCCCACAGGTAGTTGAAGTCGTAGCCGACGCCGGTGATCAGACGACCACCGAAGAGGCTAACATCTGCACCGAACCCAAGTTCGAGCACAGGAAGGATTTCCTGACGTTCGTAGCTGGTGAACGATCCGGTAGTCGGGCCATCAGCCTGAACGAAGAGCTGGGCTGCCTGTTCCAGGCGGTTGGCATAGATCAGCGAGGTGTAACCCTTCGCATAGAGCGTCAGCGGCTGGCAGGGATAGATTCGAGCTTCCATACCAGTGCGGATACCAACGCCCTGAATACGGGAGAAGAGCACCTGGCCGTTGCTGCTGCCATCGCCGCGATCGATGAAGGCATTGTAGTTCTGTTCCAACTTGGTAATGCGGAGACCGCCGGCGAAGGTCACGTCCAGGCACTTGGCCGGGCTGATCACCGTGCCGCCCATGATATCGAGGTTTTCCCAGGTGATATCCCAGAAGCGATCAAGGAAACCGCCCGCAGGAACATCGCCGCCACCAGCGCCGCTGCCCAAAGGCCCTGGCCCGATGTACTGGATGTTGAAATTGGGATCAGTGCCGTCATTGAAAATACGGCTGTTCTCAATCGTGTCCTTATAGCTGCGGTAAGTCACCATGCCGAACCAGCCATCAGCGGTCAGGTAGCCGGCACCCACCCACCAGCCCGTGCCGGTGTGGTTGTTGTAGTCCTGCTGCTGCGAGACGTTGACATCTCCAAAATTCGTCGTCAGTACGGTGCTGAAGAGTACGGAAGGATCGTTGCGTCGAGTGTTAAACCAGTTCACGCCGCCATCGACCAGGATTCCGCAAGGGCCCTTGGCCTGGATCGTGGTGCCGCAGGGTTCAATCCCCACGGGACACTGGGCACAGAAATTGTTGGCACCGGCAGGCATGAAGCTGCCCTGCACGTCGCCGCTCTGCATGACCATCTGGTTCATGCCGGTATAGGTCATGCCGCCTTCAGCCTTGGGCATGCCGCTGACATCAGGCACGCCGGCAACGGTGTTGCCTCGGCTGCCCATATCAGAAAGACTCACACGACCAGGCCGACTTGTGGTCGGAGCCATCATCGCGGAGCCGGATACCGTCACGGGCACAGACGCCGTACTGGTGTTAGCACCTGGAGGCAAGGCTGGTACGCCTTGATCCCCGCCAGGAGCAGCCGGAGGTACCGGTAAGTTTCCCTGGGCGAAGCCAAGGGCCGGCCAGCAGCCGAGCGCCCCGGCAAGCAAGAGCGTTTTCCATCGAGCCATTGCCGTCGTCTCCTTGGGCCGCTGCTATGATCCAACAAGTGGAGCAAGCCATGCGTGCCTTGGTTCCCCATCGTGGTGCGGTCTGCCGCCTGCGGCCTTCCCCTGGCCAACTCCCCCAGCGGCAACTTTGCGTCGATACCAACGCCACTACGGTTTCAATCCACTTTATCGTCACCGCCGTTACCAACCTTGAGACTTTCCTTGACGGATTACTCGTTACCTTCGTTAGGTTCGATACATTTCGCCTTTTTTACCATCGACTCATTTCACAACTAAGCTCAACATAACCTCTTGATTCATCGTGCTTTATGGCTGAATCTTGCCCATCCCAAACGCCTCATGATCATCCTCTGCGGTCATTTTGCACTTTTTGAACGACAGCTTACCACCGACGACCCCGTACTTCTTGCCCCAATTACTATGATTAGCTCATGCCCCTTCTTTGCTGTGGCTCCCTCATTGACGACACTTACGCAGAAGCCTTCCGCATGTGGGCAGCACGGGTTGTCGTCACTGCCATCAATGAGAAATGGTTGCACACCGCTGCCCAGACCGTTTCCGGCTATGGGACCTCGGTCATTGCCTGCGATGCTGAAGTCGGCGTCGAACGCTGGCTCACGAAAGATGAAACGCTTGATGGCCGCCCCGGCGTCGCCATCCTGCTCTTTGCCTTCAATCATGAAGCTCTGATCAAGGTTATCCCCAAGCGTGTCGGCCAATGCTTGATGACCTGCCCCACGACGGCTGTCTACGATGGACTGCCCACAGCGACCGATCGGGTGCCGATGGGAAAGCATCTCCGCTTCTTCGGCGATGGGCAGCAGAAGAGTAAATGGATCGATGGCCGCAGGTACTGGCGCATCCCCATCATGGATGGCGAGTTCCTCTGCGAGGAAACCTGCGGAGCGATGAAGGCCATTGCCGGGGGGAACTTCCAGATCGAAGCAGTGGATCAGGAGACAGCTCTTGCCTCTGCTGAACGTGCTGCCGCTGCCATCGCACCGCTAGCGGATGTGATCACTCCCTTCCCTGGGGGCATTGTCAGTTGTGGCAGCAAAGTCGGCTCCCGCTATGCAGGTCTGCACGTCTCTGCCAACGAAGTCTTCGCTCCCACCATGCGCAGCAGAGTGAAGAGCCAACTTCATGATGGTGTCAACAGCGTGCTGGAGATCGTCATCGATGGTCTCAGTGAAGAAGCTATTCGGAAAGCGATGAAGCTGGGTATCGAAGCAGCCTGTGGGCCGGGGGTGGTCGCCATCTCCGCTGGGAACTTCGGGGGCAAGTTGGGAAAGTATCATTTCCCGCTTCATGGCATCATGCAGGGGGCAACCTCATGACCATGCTGTTCCGCTGGAAGGGAAGCCATCCCCCGGTGGGCACCATCGATGGCAGCGTCCTGCGACCTGATTGGTTGGCCTCGCTCAAAGTGGCTGAGTTGAAACAGCAGCGCATCACCATCGGCCGTCACGACTATGCCTGGTCGGATGTGTATGAGATCGAGGGCGATCCCTGCTTAACCTGGACTCTGCCTGGTGCGGCGAACTACTTGCATCTGGCTACTGGAATGAGTTCAGGCCTGCTTCGTATTGATGGCGCTGCAGGTGATTTCGCTGGGCAACAGATGCAGGGCGGGTGCATGGAGATACATGGTTCCGCTGGTCATTCGCTGGGGGCCGGCATGCAGGGTGGCTTGATCACCGTCACCGGCGACGCCGGCCCGCAAGTTGGTGGCCCGTGTCACGATGCCCACGTCGGTATGACTGATGGCGAGATCATTATTCAAGGAAGCGCTGGCCCTCGTGCAGGCTTCCGTAAACGTCGTGGCCTCATCGTTGCTCAGCGGTGCGAAGAGCAAGCCGGCAACCACATGCTGGCGGGCACCATCGTCGTCTTCAAGGGCCAACTCCATAAGCCGGGCCTGTCGATGAAGCGGGGCACCATCCTGTGCATTGATCCGAACTCTGAAATCACCTGGCTGCCCTACTTTCAACCCGATTGTGTCTATCGCCCCGTGTTCGTCCAGATTATGCTGGGACGACTGATGACTCTGGGTTGCAAGCTGGCCGACGGCGCACGTCATGGGAAATACCAACTCTACTCCGGTGACCGCCTCTCGAACGGCAAAGCGGAGATACTGCAATGGCAGCCATGACAGCCTGAAGCACTACACCTCCTATTAGGTGAATCACTCGTGCTGATTTGGCGAAACTGTTGCCATTGATTGGTATAGTGATGCAATTCCTTCGTCAGGCCCAAGGGGCCGAGATAGGATAGCCCAGGGCA